>NZ_QJSA01000015.1:0-108544 GCF_003586265.1 Pseudomonas jilinensis
GATGAAGGCCTGACCTTGAATCTGCCAGGCGCGGGCCCGTTGTTCCCAGGTTTCACGAGTAATGCCGGTCATGCAGTCAACCTCTGAGGAGTGGCTAAGGCGTTAGAAACGCTCAAGAAAGTCCGCCAGCAGGCGCCGGCAGTTGTCCTTATTGTCCGCCGCACGTAGACCGATTTCGGCCCGCATGCGCTCGGGCAGATCACCGGCGGTGGCGAGAAACTGCTGGCCTTGCGGACTACTTCGCCAGTAATTGGTCCAGGTATCGAACATCGACACAGTGATTTCCGGGTGGAACTGCACACCCAGCGCCCGTCCCTGGCGGAATGCCTGCGGGGCCAGATCGGTTTCAGCCAGCAAGCTGGCGGTCGCCGGCAGCCGGAAGGTATCGAAGTGAAAATTCAGCCATGGCCCAGGATGTTGCCACTCGTCGCGGACCAGACACTGCAAAGGAGTCCAGCCGATCTCAGCTTGGCGATTGCGCACAGCTTGCCCGCCCAGAGCCCGGGCCAGGATCTGACTACCAAAACAGATCCCTAGAGTAGGCACTCCGTATCCCTGGACCCGTTTCAACCAGGCCAGCTCTGCAGCAAGCCAAGGCAAACTCTGATCGTAAGCCGACTCAGGACTGCCCAGCACCAGCAGCAGATCGAGGGTTTCCGGGGCCGGCAATGGATCAGTGACCTGGAGCAGTTCCAGATCAATTCCCTGCTCAGCCAACAGCTCGGGAAGCGTCCCGGCAACGTCACCGGGGGCGTGGAGAATGGCTACAGCACGAGAGGTTTTCATGGAATGGCTCCGGCATCGAATAAAACTTATGAAACCATATCTTATATTTCAAACCATGCCAATAGTGATGCGCATTTCTTAACAGACTCCAGCCGGTCACTACCTCTGTCTTGGTAAAAAGCCGCAAAAATCCTTGTAAAAAGCAAAACAGCTATTGAAAGATATAAAACCATATTTTAAATTGAAATCACTTTCTGGTGCCTGAACCAGCCTCGGCACCACCCCTAAACCTACGGTCAGCCACACCAAACAACCAGGCTGAACCCGTTAACGGAGGTGTTGAATGTCTACCGCTACCCCGTCGTCAACCGATGATGCACCCTATCTGGATGTGGCCAACCCGGCATTCTCTATGCGTTCGCCTGAGGTGCTGGCCGCTCGGGAAAAGAGCTGGTACGCCCGCACACCCTACGGCATTGCAGTACTGCGCTATGACGAGGTTAACAAGCTGCTACGCGACCAACGTCTGCGCCAGGGCAGTTATGCTTGGCCTGCTCACAATAACGCCACCGGCAGCTTTTCCGACTGGTGGATGCGCATGCTGTTGAGCAAGGAAGGTGCCGATCATTCGCGCCTGCGGCGTCTGGCCAACCCGGCCTTTTCTCCAAAACTGGTCAAGGCCCTGACCCCAGCATTTCAGGAAATCGCCAACGAGCTGATCGGCGATTTCATAGCCGACGGTCAATGTGAGTTCGTTTCACAGTTCTCAGAGCCCTACGCCACCCAGGTCATCTGCACCCTGCTCGGACTACCACGTAGTGAATGGAAGGCTCTTGCCAAGCTTGCCTCGGATATGGGCCTGGCGCTGGGAGTGACCTTCAAGCGTGACGAAGCCATTATCAACGCCGCCACTGACCGCCTGTTTGGTTATGCCGAACAGGCGGTAGCCAACCTCAAGCGCCAAGGCCTGGGCGAGGACTTTCTCAGCAGCCTGGTACGTGCCAATGAGGAAGACAAAAATGCGCTCAGCGATCAGGAGCTGTACGACATGATCGTGTTGGCTATCTTCGGCGGCATCGATACCACCCGCAACCAGATCGCACTGGCCATGGATACCTTCATCCAGCACCCCGAACAATGGCGTTTGCTAGGCGATGACCCCGAACTGGCCCGGGCGGCGGTCGAAGAAGTCATGCGGATACGCCCGACCGTAACCTGGGTAACCCGAGAGGCTCTGGAGGATTTCAGTTATCAGGGCCTGGGAATCAAACAGGGCACCACCGTGCATCTGTTCAGCCAGGCCGCAGGCACCGACCCACGAGCATTCGATAATCCCGAGTTCGACATCACTGCCAAGCGTTGCCCGCACTTCGGTTTTGGAGCCGGCGCTCACCATTGTATCGGCCACTTCATCGCCCGCGGCGACATGACAGTGGCCTTGGCGTTGCTGGCGCAACGGATGAAGAGTCCGCGCTACAAGGGAACCCCCGAATGGTTGCCGGACAGCGGCAACACCGGCCCAATCAGCCTGCCGATTCAGTTTGATCCGGTACCGCAGCCATGAGCTCGCCCAGCATTGCCATTGTGGGCAGTGGTCCCTCTGGCTGCTATCTGGCTCAGGCGCTGCGCAAGCACTGGCCAGCCAGCCAGGTATGTCTGCTCGACCGCCTGCCCGTCCCCTACGGCCTGGTACGCTATGGGGTGGCGCCCGACCACCCCGGCACTAAAGCAGTAACTCGCCAGTTCGACCGGTTGTTCGAGCGTGAAGGAGTTCACTTTATTGGCAACCTCGAGGTTGGTCAGCATCTGCCGCTCGCCACACTGCGCGCCGCCTTCGATATCGTAGTCTTGGCTACGGGCCTGTATGCCGACCGCCAGTTGGGGATTCCCGGTGAGCATCTGCCCGGTGTCTACGGTGCCGGACGCCTGACCCGACGCTTCAACGACCACCCGGATGAAGTCGGCTTCCAACCCGAACTGGGCCAGCGCTGCCTGATCATCGGTAACGGCAATGTCGCCATCGACGTCCTGCGTCTGCTCAGCAAAACGGCAGAGGAATTCGGCGGCTCTGAGGTTTCTGCCCGCACGCTGGCCCACTTTCAGCGCCAACCGCTGGCGCGGATCGATATCGTTGGCCGCTCCGCGCCTGATCAGGCCAAGTTCGACCCGGTCATGCTGCGTGAACTCGCTCAGTTACAGCAGGTACGTTTTGAAATTCAGACCAAGTATCTGCACTGCGACAGTGACGACAGGCTGGCCCAGGCCAAGATCGAAGCCTTGCGTTTGCTGGCTGAGCACAACCCCAGCCAGCCACCGCGCCGCACAATCGCCTTTCACTTCGGCTGGAGTCCTGAGCAGATCGACGGTGAGCAACGGGTTCAAGGTATGCGCTTTCGGGCCAGCGCCAGCCGTGACGAGACCCTGCAGCTAGCCGCCGACAGCATTATCACTGCAATCGGATTTGCCGAACATGATGGTCAGGCCTTGAGTCAGCAACACCTGGCTGGCCAGCATGCTAATCCAGCTCACGGCCGGCTTGAACCTGGACTGTATTGCGCCGGCTGGTTCAAGCGTGGCCCACACGGCACCATTCCGGACAACCGGCTCGACTCCCGGCAAGTTGCCGACACCATCATCAGTGACGCTGAACAACTACCAATGGGCAAACCCGGGCTTGATGCCCTACCCAGAGAACTGTTGCAGCACTGTACCGATTACGCCGGTTGGAAACGCCTGGATGCCGAGGAGACCACCAAGGCTCCGGCCAACCGTCTGCGTCAAAAAATCAGCGACCTGGCACTCATGCTGGAGATTGCCCGCCCCACAATGACTGGAGAACAGCAGCCATGAAGATACTGGTGATTTACGGAACCGAAACCGGCAACGCAGAAATGGTCGCCGATGATCTGGTCGATGCCCTGAGCCAGGACTTTGAATCCAGCGGCCATGACATGGCGCACTTTGATCCGGCTACAATAGCCACCGATGACGTGCTGATCGTGGTCTGCTCAACCTACGGCGATGGCGAATTGCCCAATTCTGCACAACCTTTTTTCCAGCATCTGGACAGCCAGGCTCCGGACTTGACTGGAGTGCGTTTTGCTACGTTCGGGCTGGGCGACAGTTTCTATGAAACCTTCAATCGGGGAAGTCAGATCATTGCCGACAAGCTGGCCACATTAGGTGCCTGCGAATTCGGTCAACGAGGCGTACATGATGCCTCCAGCGGTGAGTTGCCCGGCGAGATAGCCCTGAGCTGGCTCAAGCAGACGCTGGCGGAACTTTGACCACGTAAAGCCGCGTCCGTCTTTTTCTACCAGAGGCTTGAGCTACTATGAGTCACACCGAAAATCGCCCCTTGCAGCTATGCATTATCGAAAACGGCTTGGTACCGGAGGAATTGCAAACCCGCTTTGCTTCCTACCCAACCATGATCGAGCAGTGGTTGTCCCCGGCCCTGCCCGAGGCCCGTTTCAGCCAGGTATCGGTAGTGCGTGGAGAGCCGCTGCCAGCTCCCGAGGCCTTCGATGGCTATCTGCTGACCGGTTCCAAACACAGTGTTTACGAGCAGGCTAACTGGATGCAGCGGCTGATCACCTTCCTGCAACAGCTGAAAACCCTACGTAAACCAGTGTTCGGTATCTGCTTTGGTCACCAGATAATGGCCGACGCCTTCGGCGGTCACACCCGCAAGGCCGAACAGGGCTGGGGGGTCGGAGCTCAAGCATACCGGGACAATGGGCACGGGCCAGGAGCTGGTGCCAACCTGATCTTCCATCAGGACCAGGTTGTCGAACTGCCTCCCGCAGCCCAGGTGCTGGGCGGCTCAGATCATTGCCCAAACGGCGTATTGGGTTACTGTTTTCCAGCGTTATCGGTGCAATACCATCCCGAATTCAACCCGGACTATGTCAGCGCTCTAGCCGAGCGCTATAGCGGCAATCTGATCAGTGCCGAGGTTGCCGATCATGCTTTGACGTCTTTGCAACAACTGTGCATCGACAACCAGCGCGTTGCTCGCTGGGCCGCGCAGTTCTTCCGCCAGCATGCACCTCAACCCTAGATTAAACCTATTAGACAGAATCTTTAAATAGCTCAAATTATTCTCCTTGGCCGGCCTCCCGCTTCATCGGGGCCGGCTTTTTTATCTCTGCTGCGCACCCACCTCTTTTAGATCCCATATAAATCAATCCATTCTGCGGACATCCAGAAGAAAATCGACAAAACCCGAAATTTATATTGAAAACTATAAACCCATATTTTAAATTTAAATTGTTCCTGCCGCACATCACTGCTCACAGCCGCGCAGGACCCACAACATGATTCGCCGCATTCGCCTTGCCCATGCCGGCGTCAAAGGAGAGTTCACATGACAGCGTTAGATCTGCATCGAGAACACAACACCAGCTCGGGAGTTGCCGAAGACCTGGCCGCGCGTATTCGTGATGCTGGTGTCGAGTATCTGTACTATCAGGTGGTCACACTGACCGGCCGGGTCATCGCCAAAGTAGTTCCAGCCAAGCATCTGCTGCGCAATCTGGACAAAGGTGTCCAGTTCCACCGCACCGCGATCTCCGACCTGCAAAGTACCCGTGAAGGGGTCCTGCTCGGCGGCGGCGCCCAGGCGGCCGAATTCACCGCCATGCCCGACGCAGGCAGCTTCAATGTACTGCCCTGGGATCGTTCACTCGGCGCGTTCTTCTGCCGCCTGTACGAACCGGAGCACCGCCCGGAGATCGGCGGCCAGACCCTGGCCACCGACCCGCGGAGCCTGCTGATCGACAGCCATCGGCGCTTTACCCAGGATACCGGACTGACCCTGAAAACCGGGTTGGAGCCGGAAATGTCCTGGCTGGGCAAGGATCTGGAAGTACACGTCCGCCCAGGTGCAAGCCCGGCCTACCATCTGGGCAACCTGGAACTGATGCGACCAATCTTCAAGAAGGTCATGGAATACGCCAGCGCCATGGGGCTGGACATGATCGAAGGTGATTACGAGGATCCCGGGCAACTGGAATTGAACTGGATGTTCGATGACTGCGAACTGACCGCCGACCGAATGATGACCTATCGTCTGATCTGCCGTCAGGTCGCTCGCGAGATGGGCGTTCAGGCCAGCTTCATGCCCAAGCCGACCACTGGCAGCATGGGTAACGGCTGTCACCACAACTTCAGCCTCTGGCGCGGTAACCAGAACGTGCTGGCTGAGTCTGGCCGGCGCGACCTGCACCTGACCGATACCGGCCTGCATGCACTCGGTGGCGTACTCAAGCACGCCCCCGGCTCGATGATGATCATGGCCTCGACGGTCAACTCCTACAAACGCTACTGGGATGCCGGGCTGTTCGCCCCCAATTGCGTCAACTGGGGTATGGACAACAAGACCTGCACCGTTCGGCTGTCGGCCAACGGCCGACTGGAATACAAGATCCCCGACGCCAGTGTAAACCCCTATCTGTCGCATGCCCTGTTGCTGGCCGCCATGCGCGATGGCCTGGAAAACCGAATCGAGCCCGGCGCTCCAGACAACAGCAACAGCATCCCCAGCGCCCCTGACCCTGCACGGATCCTGCCGAAAACCCTGGGTGACGCAATTCAGGCCTTCGACCAGGACCCAGTGATCCGCACTGCCCTGCCCGCCGATATGGCTCAGCTCTATCGTGACCTCAAGGCTGATGAGTGGGCCCGGTTCTGTTCCTATGTCACCGACTGGGAACGCAAGATGTATGTGGAGTACCTGCCATGAGCCCTCCCTTCCGTGTGATTTGCGCCGACCTGCCCGCTCCGCCGCTGTTCTGGAAGGACGCCGACGGCTACCGGCATGGCTACGAGTCCGATGTCGCCCGCTTGCTGGGCACCAAGCTCGGCCAGGAAACCCGCTTTGTCTACCAGAACTGGGCCGATTTCTATCCGGCCCTGGAAGCCGAGACCGGCGACATTCTGCTCTGCGGTCAGGGAATCTCCGAGTACCGCAAAAGCCTGGCCGATTTCAGCGAGCCCTACGCTGTTTTTGATGAAGCCGTCATGGTGCTGCGCGGCAGCCCGATCAGCAGTCCCACGGATCTGATCGGCAAGCGCGTCGGAGCCATCGCCAACAGCCTCAATATGGCGCTGGCAGAAACCTTCAACGGCTGCATTACGGTGCCGTTCGCCGGTGACTCCGAGGACGTCTTGGGCGATATGGTCAAGGCTCTGCGGGCCGGCAGCATCGATGCCTTCGTCGATGATGACGTCGCGCTAGTGCCACTGGCCGAAGAGGTCGATCTGGCCATTGCATTCACCGTGCCCAGCAACAACGCCTGGGGCATTGCGGTCCGCAAGGGGGCCCCCGAGCGCTTGACGGCGGTCAACCAGGCCCTGGCCGAGGTCAAGCGCAGCGGTGAGCTGCAGGCCCTCTGGCACAAATGGATGCCCAGCCTGAGTTATCCGTTCTGATGCTCATTCCGGCCTGCCGCCCGGCAGGCCTTACTGTCACGCGCCGGGCCTGACCGGCGCGCCCACTCGCGAGGAGAGACCATGAAAAAAACAACAACCTGCCTGTGCTCCGCCTTCATCTTCGGCACCGCTCTCACGGCTAGTGCAGAGTCCTTTGACACCCCACTTGGCAGCATTGATGCCAGCATGAGTGTGACCCTGGCCAGCGACTATATCTGGCGCGGCCAGTCACAGACCGCCGGAGCTGGCGCGATTCAGGGCAGCCTCGACTTTGCCCATGAGTCAGGGCTCTACATCGGGGCCTGGGCCTCGAATGTCGATGCCGACACCTTCGGCGCCAGCATCGAGATCGACTACTACCTGGGTTTCGCCGGCCAGCTCAGCGACAACCTCAGCTATGACCTGGCCTGGGCGACCTATACCTATCCCAAGGCTGGCGGTGCCGCCAGTGTCGATGAGATTCTGGCCAGCTTCAGCTTTCAGGGCCTGACCATCGGCAGCAAGTACGCTTATGAGCCCCAGAGCGCTCTGTATACCTATGTCAGCTATGCCTTCGAGCTGCCCTATGATCTAGGCCTTGAGCTGCATATGGGACACACAGACACCAAGGATCCGCTCAATCCGCCGGCCGACAATGGCAAAACCTACCGTGACTGGGCCGTAACCCTGGGCAAAACCCTGCTGGGACTGGAGTGGGCTCTGATGTACTCGGACACCAATCTCAAAGGTTCGACCTGTGCCGCCTGGTACGGCAAGAGCCGCTATTGCAACGGCAATCTGACCTTGTCGGTATCCAAGGGCCTCTAAACCAGCAGTGCCTGTGGTCCGCCGCACCAGGGCGGACCATAAGCGTGCAGCCCTGGTGCGGCAACTCTGATAGACTGCATTCCATCCGAAGACACAGATGGATCTGTCTGAGCCCTTCGGGCAGGATGATCACACAAGGCTGCACGCACCATGAACGGAAAATCCACTCCCAACGCTGGCTCCTTCATGCGCCTTCGTCAGGAAGGTCGAACTGAAGAAGTTGTTCGACGCCTGATGGAAGCCATTGATCTGGGCCTGTATTCCGAAGGCCAGCAACTGCCCAGCGAAAGCGAGCTGGCCATGCAGTTCGGCGTCGCCACAGTCACCCTGCGCGAGGCCTTAGCCTATCTGCGGCAACGCGGTGTGATAGAAACCCGACGCGGCCGCAACGGCGGCAGCTTCGTCTGTAATTCGGTAGAAATTCCCGCCGACATACTGCTCGACCAACTCAACGAACTCAGCACCATCGAACTGCGCGACCTCGGTGATGAACACGTTGCCATCGCCGGTACCGCCGCACGCCTGGCAGCCAAACGCGGCACCGAAGAGCACCACCAACACCTGGCTCACTACATCGCGGCCTTGGGCGAAGCCCAAAGCCGGCGCGAGCGGCGCCGGGCCGATGCTCGCTTTCATATTGAGGTGGCTGCAGCCTCGCAATCGGTGCGCCTGACCCATGCGGAAATTCGCCTACAGGCGGAAGTCGGTGAGCTTCTGTGGCTGCCATCAGCTTCAACACCAAACCCCGAAACAGTGCAACAGGAACATCAGGCCATTCTGGATGCCATCATCAGCGGCGATTCAACGCTGGCTGGAGCCTTGGCTGAAGCACACGTCAACCGGGGCATCAAGCGCCTGATCAGCCTCAAACTGGAGCTTTTATCCTCTGAGACTGAATGATTGGCATAACCCTTGCCTGCTATTTTTTGACCAACATCAAAAATCTCCCGCCTGATCCCGTTATTTCCTCGGGAAACCTCACTAGGTCAGGCACAGCGAGGGTTAAGGCCATGGCCGAAGACGCACTCAACCGCGAACTGCAGGACTGCATCTCACGGATCGACGTTTCCATCAGTAACATCTTCGCCCAGATCGACATCCTGGCCCGAGAAGTCTGTGCCATCTGGCAGCAGCAAGGCTCACCCGGCAAGGCACCTGCTGCACGCGACCTGAAGTCCCTGCGACCACTGATCGATAGCCATCTGGCAGCCCCCAGAAGTTGCCTGCAAGGTACAGGAGTGGTGCTTGAACCTAACGTGCTACAGGATCAGGAGATGTACTGCGAGTGGCGACACCTGACCACCAACGGTCGCATCGCCCCACTGGATCTGAACTTCAACCGCAGCAGTGACAGCTACTACAATTACCGCGACATGCCCTGGTTCACCCGCCCGCGCAGTACTGGCCAGCGGGTTGTCATCGGCCCCTATATCGACCTCTACGGGCAGGACACCTATATTCTTACCTTCGCCCAGCCGCTGAATGTCGACGGGCGCTTCATCGGCATTGCCGGGGCCGATATCGCCCTCGGTCGCTTCGAGCGCATTCTGGTCTCTGGGCTGCTGAAAATGAGCCATGAAGCCTTCATTGTCACCGATGAAGGCCGGGTAGTAGCAGCCAACACTGCAAACTGGACTGCCGGCGAGCTGGCCCGGCATGCCATGTCGCGTAGCGAAAATCACTGCACGGTCGTTGACCTGGGTGAGCAGGCTTCACACTGGGCACTGGTCCAGCGTCCCTGTATCCGTCAGTTAGCGGGCGCCGCCTGAGTTCCTCACCGGCCAATCAACGGTAGCTTAGTGCTACCGTTGTTACCATAAAGTATTACATTAGCTTATTAAGGTTACACTCTGTAACAACCGCTTCTGCCGCCTCTGACCCCATCGTGGGGCAAACCCATACCATCACGCACAAACCCGGGGCAGTATCTCCCCACGCCAGAGGGCTTAGAAGCGCATTAGAGTCACAAAAACAAATACATTTAAACTCATATGAAATATGGCACGAGCCGTGCTTGTAATAAAGCAGACCCACGCGGACCGCCTCAGGCCGGCACGGGTTCACACCACCGATAGGCCAGACCACAGAAGACAAAACCGCCTATGGAGCGCGCCAACAGGCGCAGGAAAACCGGTACCGCAGCTCGGATCGAGTACTGGTTATGCCTGCCCAGCGCCCTTCAGGACCATTGCTTGAGAGGACTTCCCATGAAAAATCTGCGTCACTTTATGCCAGAAAGCTGGAGCCTGGTGTTTTCCGCCTTCGCCGCCGCTTACGGGGTCGGCCTGCTGGCCTTGCTAGCCTTGCCGTTTCTGATCAGCGCCGTGATGAGCGACCTGGGTCTGGATGAAGCCCAGGCAGGCTTTCTATTGTCGGCCGAATTCATCTTCACCATGCTCGCCTCACTATTCATAGCCCCAATCATGGGTCGAGCACCACGCAAGACCATTGCCCTGATTGGCGCCAGCATTGCTATTACCGCCAATCTGATCTCGGCAAGCATCACCGATGCCTATCTGCTCACCGCTTTGCGTTGCGTTGCCGGTATTGGCGCCGGCTTGGCACTAGCCTGCGGCAACGCTTGCGTCTCCAGCGCCCGCGACCCGGACAACGTTGCAGGCTACATGAACGTTCTGTTCGTTGCTTTGATGATTGTAGTAATGCTGGCCTTTGCCAGCGCTATGGCCAGCAGCGGTCTGGCTGGACTGTACTACGCAATGGCCATAACCCAGGGAGTGATGGCTGTGCTGATCCTGAAGATGCCGCAACGGGCCAGTGTCGAGCATCACACTCATCACCATCACGCCCCCAACAGCAAGCTGCTGTCCACCGTAGCAATCTGCATGATGGCCGCCATGTTTTTGTTCTCAACCCGTGACACCATGGGCTGGGCGTTCGTCGAGCAGGTCGGTGTACGGGTCGGCTACGACGGTGAAACCCTGGGCATGCTGTTCTCGCTGCAGGCTTTTGTCGGCCTGATCGGGCCGCTGCTGGCGGCAATCATCGGCAAGCGCTTCGGCATGAGTACCCCGGTGATCATCGGTATCCTGCTGTGTGGCGCCTCAAGTCTCGGCTATGTTCTGGGTGAAGCCTCGAAAACCATGTACACCATTGCGGTGATGATGATTGCGGCCACCTATTTCTACACCCTGGCCTACCTGACCGCACTGGCCGCCTCGCTCGATCGAGAAGGCCGGGTGGTCGCCGCCTGCGGCAGCTTCCTAACCCTGGGTATCGCGGTAGGCCCGGCTATCTCCGGCATGCTGATCTCGATTGGCGGCTATACCCTGACCGGTTGGGCTATTGCTGTTACGGTCATCCTCACTCTGCTGGCTGTCTCGGTGCCACTGGCCCGCGCCAAGGAGCGCCACAGCGCTGCTCTGGCCGCTGCAGCAGGCTGAGCCAACAAAGCTCGGTGCCTTCCCCGGCACCGAGCTACCGGCTAATAGCGCCGGGCCTGTCCCCACAACACCAAACCAATCCCGCCCAGAGTCATGGCCGATACCAGCAGCAAACGCAGGCTGAGGCTTTCCGCCAGCAGCAGACTGCCAAGCAACGCGGCGATGACCGGCACGCTGAGCTGTACACTGGCGCCCTGGATGGCACTCAGGCCCTTGAGCGCGGCATACCACAGCGCATAACCCAGCCCCGAGGTCAGCGCCCCTGACAACAGCGCGTACAACAGCCCCAGCCCATCGACCTGCCAACTCCCGGCAAAGGCCAACAGCATCAACACCCCTAACGGAGTGGCGCGGAGAAAGTTACCGGCGGTGCTCGCCAGCGGATCGCCAGCGCGCCGACCAATCAATGAGTAGCAGGCCCAGGCCAGCCCGGCCAGTACCATCAGCAGGGTGCCCGACAGCGCCGGCGCACTGCTGCCAGGCAACAGCCACAACCCGAGTCCCAGCGCCGCCAACGTCAATCCCGCGGCCTGCAATCGAGTCAGCCGCTCCCCCTTGAGCAGCCCCCAGCCACTCATGCCAAGCTGTACCGAACCGAACAGAATCAGCGCACCGACCCCGGCATCCAGATGCAGATAGGCCAACGAGAACGCCCCAGCATAGACGAACAAGGCCAAGGCCCCAGACCAGTTGCCCTGGAGCGCCATCCGGCCGCTGCCAAAACGCAGCAACAGCAGCAAAATCACGGCCCCGGAAGCCAGTCGCAGGGCGGTAAAACTGGCGGGATCGATGGCCGTATCACGTAGTGCCAGGCGGCACAGCAGCGAGTTGCCGGCAAACGCCAGCATGGCCAGGGCGGTCAACAGCAGGGTGCGATAGGACAAGACAGGCATTGGCTACTCCGGCCAGCAAAGCCCCGACCCTAACCAGTCGGTCAGCAGCGCTCAATCCCTCTTTAGGCTAAGACCAGATGCCCGCCTCAGTCATGAGTTGCTCCAACGCCTGACAGCGCTCTGCATCGGACATAACTTCCACCCGTCGCGCCTGCTCGCCACTGGCAAAGCCGCACAACATAGGGGCACCAGCTACATCACTGACATCCACCAGCGAGTCAAACACTGGAGGCTCTTCGGCAGCCAGCATGAACCCCCGTCCTGCCGGCCAGGCTTGACGTTCGCAATGAAAGAAGGTCTTACTGACACAGCCCGAACCGATCCGCCTCAGCGCCTGGCGTACCGGGGCCGGCAACTCCGGCTGAATGCGCAGGCGCTGGTCCCGCACCGGGCCCACTGCCGTGGCGACAATCACCGCATCGGCCGACCAAACCTCACCCTGCTCGCAATGGACCAGCCATTGCCGCTGAGCCGACTCCAACTGCAGTGCCCGCTGGCCGAAGCGAATATCCAGCCCTGCGGCCAGCTCGCTGACAAACTCGGACAGCCCACCGGTAATCAGTTGGTTGCTCCCCGCCAAATGGAAATCCTCGGCCCGGTGCCGGGTACTCAGATCAGCCAAGGGGGCCGAAACCAGGCTGGCATATTCCAGACGCAACCAACTGTTCAACACCAGCCGCTCGACCCGATCACAATCGGCCAGATCAATGGCCGTCAGACTGTCTCGCAAACAGGTATCCGCCGCTGACGGCTGTTGATCCAGTTGCTGCTCAATGCCAGCCAACCGTGCCTGCAAGCGCTCGTACAGGAGAGGCTCCAGCCGGCCCTGGCCCAGGATATAGGTATTGGCATAATCCCAGGATCCAGAAGCGATATAGCTCACCCGCTCTGCCAGGGGGTGACCCTGCTCGCCATGCAACCAGGCGCCGCCCAACGGCAGCGGCATGCCCAGACGGCTATCACAGCGGGCCCGCCCTCCGGCGTGCGGGCCAGCCTCCAGCAGGCGAACCGCCACACCAGCCCGGTGCAAGCTGCGCGCCGCCGCCAGCCCAGCCAGACCGGCACCGATAACCAGCACCGAAGCAGGCCCGGCCAGACCACTGGCAAGCACCTGCCGGGCCGCCCGCTCGCCACTGAAGAAAGCGCCATGCAAGGTGCCCGGCCCGGCCGCCCATGTGTATTCACCGGCCAGCCAGAGCCGCGGCGCGATCTCGCCAGCCAGCCGCTCCCGATCAGCCGGCGTGCCGCCGGGACGCAGGTACGAATACACCCCGGCAAAATCCGGGTTACGGTTCCAATCGGTACTCAGCACCCCGAGAATCCGTGGTCGAGGGAACCTGGGCTCAGAATAATTCACGTTGCATCAACCAGTTATCGCCCCGCCAGGCCTGAAATTGCTCCATAACCTGCCAGCCGCGCCGGACGTAATAGTCGCGCAGGTCATGGGTGTGCAGGTAAATCCGTTGATAGCCCTGGCGGCGTGCCTCGGCCATGATCGCCTCGATCAGCCGTTCGGCCAGGCCCTGACCTCGAACCTGAGGCTGCACATAGACGCATGCCAACCAAGGCCCCAGCTCTGGCCGCTCGGGCAGATCATCCCGCGCCAAGGCCGCGCCACCCAGCAACCGCTCGCCCTCAAGCGCCACCAGTGCTGGCCAGTCACCGTTGAGCTGGCCGGCGGCGAACTCCTGCTGCCAGTCCGTCAGGCTCTGGCTGGCAAACTCATAATCAAACTGTGCATGCAGCCAGGCGGCCAGCGTCGGGCAGTGCTGCATATGCTCGCGCAACCAGTGCAGTTCAATCATCGACACCCCCAATCAGTTCCAGCAACTGCGGCAGCCAGTGCCCCGCCGGTCCCTGCAGTGACCGCTCGCGCTCGGCCCGCGGCGCGATTGAGTCAGGGTTAACGTGCACCAGCCAGGCACCGGAGGCCAGGGCGTGCTGGGGAATATGAGCTGCCGGATAGACCTGCCCGGAAGTGCCGACCGCCAGCAGCAGGTCGCATTTGCCAGCAGCATCCAGCGCCTGCTCGAAGGCGCCGTCCGGCAGCATCTCGCCAAACCACACCACCCCGGGACGAATCCAGCCCCCACAGAACCCGCACTGTGGCGGACTGATCCGCTGCCCTTCCACCACCTCGGCCAGCACGTCATTCGACAACGGATGAGGCCGGGCACAGTCGAAGCAGCGGGTAGCACTGAGGCTGCCATGCAGATGAATAACATCGCGGCTGCCGGCCCGTTCATGCAGATCATCGACATTCTGGGTCACCACAGTCAACTGCTCGACCCGCGTCGCCAGTGCTGCAATCGCCCGATGGGCCGGGTTGGGCTGGGCCTCGGCGACCTGTCGCAGGCGCCACTGGTACCAGCCCCAGACCAGATCCGGCTCAGCGGCAAAGGCCTCGGCCGTAGCCATGCTGGCTGGATCGTAACGCGCCCACAGTCCGCTCAGCGCATCTCGAAAGGTTGCGATCCCACTTTCAGCCGAAACCCCTGCTCCAGTGAACACCACCGCTCGACGCACCCGACGCATGGCCGCCAGCCAATCCGGGTCCATTGCCTGCCCCATCATCCGTTCACCTCGCTGCTGGCCGGTTTAAGCCGACGACCAATAACCATTACACTGTACGAGCATACCGCAGAGCCGCCGGGAGAACCCATGCAGGTTGAACTGATCGAGATCCGCGACCACATCAGCCGTTTCCCTCCGTTCGATGAACTGCCATCCGACACCCTTGACGAAATCGCGCGTCAGGTCGAGATCGGCTACTTCAAGGCTGATAGCGATATTCTGGTCTACGACCAGAGCATTCACGACCTGTACTTCATCCGCAGCGGCGCCGTCGAAGTGCACCGACGTAACGGTGAACTCTACAACCGCCTGGGTGAGGGTGACTTCTTCGGCCACTTCGGCCTGCTGCGTGGCCACCGGGTCCGTTACCCGGTACGCGCGATCGAGGATACCCTGATTTATTTCATCCCCGACCGGCTGTTCCGTGAACTGTGCGAGCAGTTCGACAATTTCTCCGACTTTGTCGAACTGGAGGGCGAGTCACGGCTTAAGTCGGCGGTGGCGCTGCAGGGCAAGGCCAGCGAACTGATGAAGGTCAAGGTTCGCAAGCTGATCAACCGGCTACCGGTTACCCTGTCGCGCAATGCCAGCATCCGCCAGGCCGCGCAACTTATGAGCGAACAATCCGTTTCTTCACTGGTAGTGATCGACCCGGATGCCGGCTGGCCCGATCCAGAGCGGGTGCCAGTGGCTGATCAGCAGCATCAGGTGATGGTCGGCATTCTCACCGACCGCGACTTTCGTACCCGGGTAGTTGCCCAAGCCCTGCCACCTGAAACCCCGCTGAGTGCGGTCATGTCACCCAACCCGATCACCGTACAAGCCGACGATTCAGTGTTCGAGGCCATGCTGTGCATGCTGCGCAACAACATCCACCACCTGCCGATCTTGCACCGGCGTCGGCCGATCGGAGTGATCAATCTATCAGACATCATCCGCTACGAATCGCAGAGTAGCCTGTATCTGGTCAGCAACATCTTCAACAAGCAATCAGTCGACGAACTGCAAAACCTATTGCCGGATGTGCGCGCCACCTTCGTGCGAATGGTCGGTGACGAGGCCAACGCCCACATGATCGGCTGCGCGATGTCGAGCATCGGCCGCGGCTTCATTCAGCGCCTGGTTGAGTTGGCCGAGGACCAGCTTGGCCCGCCGCCAGTGCCTTACTGCTTCCTCGCTCTCGGCTCGATGGCCCGCGACGAGCAACTGATAGTCACCGACCAGGACAACGCCCTGATCCTTGACGACAGTTTCGACCCGGTCGAACATGACGCCTACTTTTTCAAGCTCGCCAGTTTCGTCAGCGATGGTCTGGCCGCCTGCGGTTACAGCTACTGCAAGGGCGGCATCATGGCCACCAACCCCAAATGGCGCCAACCGCTGGCAGTGTGGAAACAGTATTTCAGCGACTGGATCGAGCGGCCGAACCCGCAGACCCTGCTCAACAGCAACATCTTCTTTGACTTGGACAGCGTCTGGGGCGAGGCAGAACTGGCCGAACAGCTCAAGGACCTGATCGCGGAAAAGGCCAGTCGCAACGAACCGTTCATTGCCCTGATGGCACGCAATGCCCTGAACCGGACCCCACCCTTGGGTCTGTTCCGAACCTTCGTGATGGAAAAGGATGGCGAACAAAACAACATCATCAACCTCAAGCGTCGCGGCACCGCCCCCTTGACCGACCTGATCCGGGTCCATGCACTGGCCTGCGGCTCCAAGGCGCAGAACTCGTTCGAGCGTTTAGACGCCATCGCCGCCACCAAACTGATGCCGCCCGAGGCCCTCGATAAACTGCGCTATGCCCTGGAGTTTCTGTCGATCGTGCGCATCCGCCATCAGGCCATGGATATCGAAGCCGGGCGCGAGCCGGACAACAACATCGAACCGGAGAAAGTCTCCACCGCCGAACGTCACAGCCTCAAGGAAGCCTTCCAGGTGCTGAGCAACGCCCAGAAATTCCTTCGCTTCCGCTACCCGGCCCTGCAGGCAACCCGACCGTTATGAGCGCCCAGCCAGAGCAACTGCTCGATTGGCCCAGGCGCCTGGCCAACCTGGCCGCCAGCAGCCGCGATCCACGCCTGGCCTCCTTCTATCGAGCCGGCTGCCCGGCCGCCGACTGCCCACTGGAGCAGCTACCGATGGTCGCCCTGGACATCGAAACCACTGGCCTGGACCCCAAGCGCCACGCCATTGTCAGCCTGGGCCTGGTGCCCTTCGACCTGCAGCGCATCCGTTGCAGTCAGAGCTGGTATCAGGTGGTGCGCCCCAGCACTTCGCTACATCCCGAATCGATTGCCTTCCATCGCATCACCCACTCGGAAATCGAGCAGGCACCGCCACTAAAGGCGGTACTGAGCGAGTTACTGGAACGCCTGGCTGGCAAGCTGGTAGTAGTGCACTACCGCCCTATAGAGCGCGGTTTTCTCGATCAAGCCCTGCGCCGCGAACTGGGCGAAGGCTGGCAGTTTCCGCTGATTGACACTATGGCTATCGAGGCTGAACTGCACCCGCAGCGCCAACCCGGCTGGCTGCTGCGCCTGCTGGGCAAGCAGCCGATCTCGATCCGCCTGGCAGACAGCCGCAGCCGTTATGCCCTGCCGCTATATCAGTCCCACCATGCCCTGACCGACGCTATCGCTACCGCCGAACTGTTTCAGGCGCAGATAGCCACCCATTTCGACCCGCAGCTGCCCGTCAGCCGGCTTTGGTGCTAACCCACGCCCTGTCCAGCAGGGCGTGGGGATCCTTCAGCGCCTTGGCTCGCTCAATAGTCCCTTGATAATGGCAATACAGCCAACCAGCAGCACCAGAGTAAACGGCAAACCAGTAGATACCGCCATCGCCTGCAATGCCACCAGGCCGCCGCCCAGCAGCAGGGCAATGGCCAGCACCCCCTCGATCACAACCCAGAATACCCGTTGCGGCACCGGCGCATTGACCTTGCCACCAGCCGTGATGGTGTCGATCACCAATGAGCCGGAATCAGACGAAGTGATGAAGAACACGATGACCAGCACGATACCGATAAACGAGGTCAATTCGGTCAACGGCAGTTGACTAAGCATGGCGAACAACTGCAACTCCAACGCTGCCTCCTGTACACCAGTGAAGCCATCGCCCATCAACTGACTGATCGCCGTGCCGCCAAAGGCGGTCATCCACAGTACCGACACCAGCGACGGCACCAGCAGTACAGCAATCAGAAACTCACGCACGGTCCGGCCACGGCTGACCCGCGCGATGAACATGCCGACAAACGGTGACCAACTGATCCACCAAGCCCAGTAGAAGGCGGTCCAGCCCTGACTGAAGTTGGCATCTTCGCGTCCAATCGGATTGGACAGCGCCGGCAGGTTGACCAGATAGGCCCCAAGGTTGCTGAAGAACCCGCTCAAAATCGCCAGTGTCGGCCCCACCACAATCACGAACAGCAGCAACAACACCGCCAGTCCCATATTGATTTTCGACAGCCGCTGCACTCCCTTTTCCAGGCCTGCCAATACTGAGAGCAATGCTATCGCTGTGATGCCGATGATCAGCAACACCATGGTCAGATCACCGCTCGGAATACCGAACAGATGACTCAGACCCGCCGCCGCCTGCTGGGCACCCAATCCCAGCGAGGTGACCAGGCCAAACAGAGTGGCAAATACCGCAAGAATATCTACCACATGACCAGGCCAGCCCCAGACCCGCTCACCCAGCACCGGGTAAAAGATCGAGCGCACGCTCAACGGCAAACCCTTGTTGAACGAAAACAACGCCAGCGCCAGCGCCACCACCGCATAAATTGCCCAGGGGTGCAGGCCCCAGTGGAAGATAGTCGCCGCCATACCAAGCCTTAGGGCCTCTTCACTATCGCCGGCCGCAGCGGCCAGTGGTGCCCAGTCGCTACGCAGTCCATCAGCGCCAACCGACACTCCACCGACGGCAGCGGAGTAATGCGACATCGGCTCGGATACGCCATAGAACATCAGGCCAATGCCCATACCGGCAGCAAACAGCATCGAGAACCAGCCCAGATAAGAGTAATCCGGCCGTGCATCCAGCCCGCCCAGACGCACCTTGCCTAGCGGTGAAACAATCAACGCCAGACACAGAATCACGAAAATGTTCGCCGCCCCCAGGAAAAACCAGGCCAGCTTGCTGGTCAGCCAGCCACGCAGGCTGGTAAACAATTCTGCCGCTTCGCTTTGCAAAGCCAGCGTCAAAACCACGAACAGCAGCACCGTCAGGGCCGAGATCAGAAAGACCTTGCCGTGGATATCGAGCGCAATGGTGATCTTGCCGGAGAAGTTGTCCTGACCCACCACATAGTCGGTGTCGATCAGATTGGCATCCCCGCTCGGGGCCGGAATGCCATCGAGACTGGGCGTCTCGTTGACAGCAGCGGTTTCATTCAAGGGTTGGCTTCCCATCTGAATTACTCCATTGAGGTCCGTGGCCACACAGGCACACACAAACAACGCGGCATCGCCTGACGGCGGCGCCCTGAGCGCCCATATGGGCATTGAGGTGCAGACTTCGGGATACCCAGGCCAAAGCCATGGTGTTTTCCTAGCGTCGCATTTTGATAATATTTTTCAATCAACGTGCAATGATAACCCGAAAAACGTAATCAAGGGAAATCAAGGCCTTTTTGACAATCAAGCAGAGCGCCGAAATTCAAAGCCAATCGACGCTGTTGGTATCCAGTATAGCCAAACTCACTCATGGCTCTGGCACAAGACATAGCTACGCCGCCCCGCCCTAACAACACAACAGGTTGGTTTGCCGATAAAACAGATAAAGCTATCGCAGATCAGGACGCGCGCAGAATCTCCAGCACGTCGCGCGCGGACATGCCATAGGCTTTCATCAGAGCCTTGAGTTCATCATTAAAGGCCAGTTCCTGCTTCAAACCCGCATCCTGCTTCATGGCTTCAAGCTGGGCCAGTTGCTGGGCCAGCTTGCGCTCTGCCGCACGGAATTCCGAGAGCTTGCTCATGGTTGTAAATCACCTCGACATGGACGTGAAAAGAGAATCAAATAGGGAGAAAGCCCAAGATTCTACACCAACTCGCAGGCATTGGACCTGTTCGTTATTGACGGCTAGCCTATCAGCCATGAGTCGAGCGTTTTTAACCGGACTGGCCCTGCTACTGATCCTGGGCGGCTGCGGCCCCGTCGACCCGGTCAGTCCTCAGCCATCAAGACAAACCGAGAGCGAGCGCAGCGCCAAGCGCTTTATGGTCTCAGCCGCCCACCCGTTGGCGGTCGAGGCCGGACTTGAGGTTCTGCGCCGCGGCGGTCATGCGGTCGATGCCGCGGTGGCGGTCAGCATGGTACTCGGCTTTATCGAAGCTCCAGAAACAGGCATCGGCGGCGGCGGCTTTCTGCTGCTGCACGAGCCTGCCAGCGCCACCACCCGGTTCTATGATGGCCGAGAAACCGCACCGCTGACCGCAACCCCGGAACGCTTTCAGCGCCTGGGCATCCCGTTGCCGCTGGCTCTTGCGATACCCAGCCCTGAAGCCGTTGGCGTACCCGGACTAGTCGCCCTGCTGGGCGAGGCACATGCCCGCCATGGCCGGCTACCCTGGGCTGAACTGCTGCAGCCGGCTATCGAGCTGGCCGAGACCGGTGTGCCGATGCCTCCACGCCTGCGCCAGCAGATCAACGACGACTGGTCATTACGGCTGTTTGCCGATACCCGCCACCATTTTCGCGCCCAGGCCCAGAGCGATCCCCCGCATCTGCGCAACCCGGAACTGGCGGCCACCCTGCGCCAGTTGGCCAAACACGGGCCGCATGCTTTCTATCAGGGGGCCATCGCCGAGCAGATCGTCGAGCGGCTTGAGCACCGGGCCTGGGGGCGTACCGACCTGACCCTGCAGGATCTGGCCAGCTACCAGGTGGTCGAGCGCGCGCCACTCTGCGGTCGTTATCGGCAATGGACCCTGTGTGGTGCACCACCACCCTCCTCCGGCGGCCTGACCGTGCTACAGGCGCTGGGGATACTCGAGCACTTCCCGCTACCCGACATGCCTGCGGATACGGCCGAAACCCTGCATCTGATCGCCGAAGCCAGCCGACTGGCCTTCGCCGACCGCAACCACTATGTCGGCGACCCAGCCTTCGTCAGCGTTCCAGTCCAGGCACTGCTGGATGCCGACTACCTGCGCCAGCGCGCCGACCTGATCGATCCACAGCGCGCCCTGGCCGAGATCAAACCGGGCGCCCCCGGCGTCCAGCCCTGGCTTGAGCAGGCCCAGGCCCGACCCGAGCCCGGTGGCTCCGGCACCTCGCATATCAGCATTGTCGACGGCGAGGGCAACTTGCTGGCCCTGACCAGCTCCATTGAGGCACCATTCGGCGCGCGCATGCTCAGTCAGGGCTTCGTCCTCAACAACCAGTTGACCGACTTCAGCTTCAGCCCCGAACAGGACGGCCAGCCACATCCCAACGCCGTCGGCCCCGGCAAGCGCCCCCGCAGCTCCATGGCCCCATTCATTGTCTTCGACGCCAGCGGCACACCGCGCCTGGTGATCGGCTCACGCGGCGGCAGCCGGATTATTGGCCATGTACTCAAGACCCTGATCGGCGTGCTGGACTGGGACATGGATATTCAGCAAGCAATTGCCTTACCAGCCATGGTCGAGCGCGGTCGCGGTATCGAGCTGGAAGCCGGCACCGCACTGGAGCAACTGCAACGCCCGCTGGAAGAACTTGGCCATCAGGTGCGGGTCGAAACCATGACCAGTGGCCTGCATGGCATCGAGTGGCTGGACGATCGCTGGCGCGGAGGTGCCGACCCCCGACTGGACGGTCTGGCCAGCGGCGACTGACACACACGAGTCACCAGGCACGTGCCATGCTCAAGGACAAACAGCAACATTTCCCGGAGGAGCACCTCAATGGCCACAGCAGCACCAGCATTCCCCTGGCCACCACGTAGCCAGCGACTTGACGGAGCACTGCGGCGGGTCGGTGTCGAGCTTGAGATGAACGGTCTGAGCCTTGACCATCTGACCCATCTGAGTGCCGAGTTTCTCGGTTGCGAGATACAGCGCAGCAGCCGCTATGAGCGCACCCTGCACGGTGATCCAGCTGGCGATTGGGTGGTGGAGCTGGACTTCAGCCTGTTGAAAAAGCTCGGTCGCGAGCAACGCCGGGCCAATGATCTGGGCGATGAACTGATGAACTCAGCCGAAGAAGCCCTCAAATGGCTCTCTGAAGCCCTGGTCCCTCTCGAGCTGGTCAGCCCTCCGCTGCCGCTGGATCGCCTGCACAGCGTCGACGCTTTGATCGAGCACCTGCGCCGGGCTGGCGCCAAGGGTACTGGTGATCGCCTGACCAACGCCTTTGGCATGCAGTTCAACCCCGAAGTGCCGGACACTAAACCCGCCACCCTGCTCGCCTATCTGCAAGCCTTCCTGTGCCTGCACGACTGGCTGCGTGAGCGGGCCAACATCAACTTTACCCGACGCCTGACCAGTTACGTCGACCCGTTCCCGCTGGACTATGTGCGCCAGATCATCGCTGCCGACTACCAGCCCGGGCTCACGAGCCTGATCGACGATTACCTGACCGCCAATCCAACCCGTAACCGCGCCCTGGACCTGCTACCGCTGTTCAAACATCTGGATCCACAACGGGTTCTGGCCCGTGCGGACGACGAACTGATCAAGCCCCGACCAACCTTTCACTACCGCCTGCCCGACTGCCTGATCGACCAGCCCGGCTGGGGCCTTCATCTGGCCTGGGGCGACTGGCTGGAAGTCGAACGCCTGGCCTGCGACCCGGCGCGCCTGAAGGCCTGCTGCCGGGCCTATGCCCGCCATCTGGATCAGGGCCTGGCGCGCCTGCTCGACAACTGGCCCGAGCAGATCAGCCACCACTGGCTGAGTGATACGCAATGAATCGGCCAATCGTCGCCATTACCGGCCCACGGCGCGGTGCGTTCGGCCCACGCGTACTGGTCGCCGCGGCTATCCGCCTATATGGCGGCCAGCCCGTACAAGTACGTCCCGGAGATGCCTGGGAACAACTCAGCTATCAGGCCGTGGTGATCACTGGAGGCCACGACATCGACCCGGTACTGTATGCCGCCGAGCCCGAAGTCCACCCCAAGTACGACCCCGAACGTGACGCGCTGGAAGCGGCGGTGATCGATGACGCCCTGGATCGCGGTCTGCCGCTGCTGGGTATCTGCCGTGGCGCGCAGTTGCTCAATGCCAGACTGGGCGGCAACCTGTTCCAGGAGCTGAAATCCCATCGCAAGATGACCTCAAACCGCTGGACCGTCCTGCCGCTGAAAACCCTGCAGGTTCAGGAAGGCTCGGGGCTGGCCGAACACCTGGGCACCCAGCGCTGCCGGATCAACAGCCTGCATAATCAGGCCATTGACCGCGTTGGGGCGGGTCTACAGGTAGTAGGTCGGGATCTGGACGGTATTGTCCAGGCGGTCGAGGACCCGCGCGAGGATTTTCTCATCGGGGTACAATGGCACCCGGAATTTCTGCTGTTCAGTACCCGTCAGCGACGGCTGTTTGCCGAGCTATTACGTGTCGCACGCACCCGAACAGTCTGCCAACAAGATTAAGGACATCCTATGCAACAGATCAGCCAGGAACGCTTCACCCAGCACCAGGGCAGCCAGTTCGAAGTCCTTGCTGCTCCTGACTACCCGCTTCAGCTCGAGGCGGTGAATAGCTCTACGCCCCCAAGCCCAGAGTTCGAGGCCTTTTCACTGAATTTCAGCGGACCACGGCCACACCTGCCGCAGGCCACCTATGTCCTGCAGCATGCCGAACTGGGTGAGTTGACCCTTTTCATCACCCCGGTAGCCGAGCGCGGTGGCCGTATCGAGTACGAGTCGGTGTTCGTGCGCCAGCGGGTGGCGTAAGACTCAACCGCGCGGCTGACGCTCCAGCATCAGATAGATACCCTTGTCTTCGCATAGTTGAAACCCCAGGCGCTGATACAGACGCAGCGCCGGGTTATGACGCTCGACATGAATACTTGTCACCTGCGCGCGGCTGTCAGCCTCGGCCAGTAGCTGAGCCAGCAACTGCCCACCGATGCCGCGTCCGCGCCAGTCCGGCAACAGACTGATGTCGATGACATGAAGACGCTGCGATGTGCGCTCGACATACAATCGCCCAATCACCGCTTGCTCGAGCAGAAGCAGATCGTGCCGGGCATCGGGATAGTACGTGCTGTAGTGGCGTTGCTGGGCGGTAAACTGCTGACGCAAAAAAGCATCGATCTGCGCCTGCGGCCAGCCAGTCACCGCCAGCTCCTGCTGGCGGGTACTGGCATAGATCTGCGCCAACTGTTCCTCATCGTCCGGCTGTACCGGACGAAGTTGCACGGACAGGCTCATGAACGTGGCGGGAAAATCCCCTGCAGGGCAATACAGAAGATCATTCCCAGGTATGGCTGCATGTTGTTGTGCGGCAGACTGCCGCCGCTGGGGCCAATCGCCTCCGGAGCCATCATCACATTGGCGCCGCTGGCGTTCATGATCAACTGGCTTTGCGATGCCGAGGCCAGAAACACGTCGCCCGATGGCGTGCCGTTGTTGGCCGGACGAATCGAAGCCTGCCAGGCATGACTATGGCTGGGTATTTCGCTCTCCAGCAAGGTCACCGTCTGGCTCCCGCCCACCTCACCTTGGTCGCGATGAGTAAGTCCCGGCCCCTGACCACATTGCAGCGGCGCAGAACCCTGCAGATCCGGCAGGGCAAAGGTCGATTTGCCGTCACCACCGTACATGGTACCCAGCAGTGAAAACAGTGCCGTATTCTGTGAAATCGGCATCAACTGGCCGTTGCACAGCGCCCAACCCTTGGGGGCGAAGTTAAAACCGAAAATGCGGATCTCGCCTACAAAAGGATCCATAGGTGCTCCTCAGGTCTGGCTCGGGAAAATCCCGAACAGCGAAATAATGAAGTTGACGGCCAGAAACGGCATCATGTTCTCATGCGGCTGACTACCGCCGACACTGCTCACGGTTGACTGCGCCAACGTCTGATAGGGGCCGGACGATCGATAAATGTCTATATCCGCAGCGGTACGCGCCAAAACGTTGCCCTGTGGATTGGTGCCAGTTGCCAGACTGCCCGAGGCCAGCAGACTATGGCTGTGACTCGGCATCTGCGCAGCAGTCAGGGTGACCGTTTCACTGCCCAGCATCTGGCCAAGAACCTTGCCATTGCCCATATGCACGGGTATCCGCCCGCGCAAATCCGGCAGGGCAAAGGTGTTCTGCCCGTCACCGCCATAGGTCGTGCCGATCAGCGTGAACAGGGCGTCATACTCGCTGATCGGCAATAGCGAGCCATCGCACAGGTGCCAACCGGCCGGGGCGAAGTTGCCGCCAAACATGCGGATCTCGCCAATATAGGGTGTGCTCATCGACTGCTCCTCAATTCTGGCTCGGGAAAATGCCCTGCAGGGCAATGCAGAAGTTCAGTACCAGCGACGGCTGCATGTTGTTGTGTGGCTGGCTACCACCCTGGGTCATCAGGCTATCGGAACTGAGGCTGACCGATTGCCCCGGCTGGGCATAAATCGCAGCACCGCTGATGGCCAGCGCCTCGCTGTTGGCCTGGTTAATGCCTGACAGACTGGCCGGCTGGTTTGAAGCCATCGGCAGGTGTTGATGTTGCGGCATCTGCTGTACGTTCAGAGTCACAGCCTCTTCGCCGGCCCGCTGACCCTGGGTAATCCCGCTTCCACTATGCACCGGCACCCGGCCACGCAGATCCGGCAGAGCAAACGTGGTCATCCCGTTGCCGCCGTAGGTGGTGCCCAGCAGCGCGAATAGCGCCTGATTCTGATTGATCGGCAGCAACTGCCCGTCACACAGCGCCCAGCCTTTGGGCGGAAAGTTGAAGCTGACCAGCTTCACTTCACCAAGAAAAGGCTCACTCATCGGCATACTCCTTGTGGGTTGTTATTCTCATGGTGTCAGGCAGACACTGTTGTAGGTGATGCTGCCCTCGCTATAGACAGTCGCCCCCAGGTTCGCCGCGCTGATAGCCGCATCACTGCCCTGGGCAATCAAAATCTGGCTGCCACCCTCGGCCAAAATGCCAATATCATCAAAGAAGGTCGTGGTGTGGTTGATGCTGTTGCCCTGCAGGTTGCCACACAGTGTTGCGCCAGCATTGACCCCGTTGAGCATGATCGACTCTTCATTGTTGAAGCTGGTGGTGATGTTGTTGTTGAGGATGCTGACATCCAGCCGGCCGCTGCTGGTATTGCGTGACAGGGCCACCACAGCCTGTTCAAGGCCATTGATAATGTTGTCACTGATGACAAAACGACCGCTGAAGTTGCCGGTACCCCCCCCATCACCCACCAGGCGAACCGCCACACTGGCGGCCAGGTTAGGGCCGCTGAACTGGTTGTTGGTGACACTGCCATTGACCACCGAATTGTCATAGGCCCCAAGCGCCAGACTGCTGGAGTCCAGGTCAATGAACTGGTTGTTGGCAATCAGCAACTCCATCTGCGCGGTCTGCGTGGCGGTCGCGACGATACCGGTGCCAGAGCCTGCGCGACTGATGTTCTGGAAGGTACTGCCGGCCACATCAAGCCGATGGCTGCCACTACCCTCGGCATTCAGACGGATGCCACTGCAGCAGATGCTGTCGATGCCGGAACCGAAAGCAGAGCCAAAGGTGGAATCACGTACCGTGATGTCAAAGCCTGCACTGCCATTCAGTGCGGCCGCAAAGAGTACCGCCTGATCATTGGTCAGCGCATTGGCATTGCGGAAGGTCACGCCATCCATATTCACAATGCTGTTACCCGACGAGTTGCTAACCCACAGACCATTGCGGGCATAGCCATCAAAGAGCACGTTGGTCAGCGTCAGGCCGCCGACGATGTTGGTTGAGGTACGCGTCATGGTGATGCCGTCACCTGCAGCATTGAGGATCTGGCCATTGCTGAAGGTAAAGGCGTTGGCGCCCGCGGTCAGTCCGGACAAGGCAGCCGCATCCACAGCATGGCTGCCTGTGCCGGTGACAATCATGCCGTTAAAGCGTGCATTGACGGTATTGG
Source organism: Pseudomonas jilinensis (assembly GCF_003586265.1). Lineage (NCBI taxonomy): Bacteria > Pseudomonadati > Pseudomonadota > Gammaproteobacteria > Pseudomonadales > Pseudomonadaceae > Pseudomonas > Pseudomonas jilinensis. Next base: position 26,894 of record NZ_QJSA01000015.1, read on the forward strand.
TCAGGACAATACCCGATCCGCTGGTACCACTGATGGTGCCGCCACTGCCAACAGTAGTCCCCACACCGGTCACATTGATACCGCCCTGCAAGCCGGTATTGGTCAGGACGATGCCGTTGGTGCCACCGGTGGAGCTGATCGAGCGGAAATTCAGGCCGCCAGCGCCAATGGTGGTATTGGCGACGTTCAATGCCGTCGAGTTGGCGTTGGTCGTGATGGTATTGGCACTACCCAGCACTTCCAGTGTGCCCGCATTACTGACGCTGAAGACAGTGCCGCTGCCATTGACGTTGACGCCGTTCAAACGGGTAGTGCCGGTATTGTTGGACAGTTCAATGGCCGCACCTGAGGCCGTGCCAGTGCGAGTAATCTGACTAAAGCCCGAACCAGATACAGCAGTACCCACGATGCGTAACGCCGGACCGGATGTAGAGCTGATCCCGGTTCCCGCGTTGTTGACGATCAGGTTGCCGGTATTATCTGCGTTAAAGGCAAGACCGGTGCCGGTGTAGTTCAGATTCAAGGCATCAAAACGATAGCTGCCGGTATTGTTCTGCAGCGTCAACAGGTTGCTGGCCGAGCTACTGCTCGCGCTGACGTTACCGATAATCACATTGCCACTGCTGTTGGTGATATTGACGGCACTGCCGCCACCGGAGATCACTGCGCTGACCAGATCCAGATTAATGCCGCCAGCCCCTATAGCGACCGAATTCAGCGTCAGGCCCGGCCCCGAAGCAACGTTCAGACTACCGTCGAGAATGGTTAGGCCGGTGGTGGCGGCAAAGAATGCGCTACCCAACTGGCTGTTGATATTCAGCTCCGCAAAGCTGGCTGCGCCGGTATTGCCACCAGCACCATCCAGTATCACGGCATTGCCACCAGCGGAGTCGAAGCCGCTAATATTCACCGTACCAAAACTCAAATTGCCAGCACTCTGATTCTGCGCCCGGATCACACTGTATCCGGCCCCGGTCTGTGCCGTACTGGTGATATTGCCGAAACTGATCACCCCGCCACTCTGACCAGCGATATCCACCAGACGATTGCTCTGGCTGGCCGCCACAATATTGAAACCACTGGCATTGACATTCCGCGCCCCCGCACCGATGTACAGTGCGCCACCGGAGAAACTGCCCAGCGTGCTGTTACCCAGATTGATGGCACCGCTACTGGCTGTGGTGCGGTCGATATCAAACAGGTAGTGCGCGGTGGTCCCAGCCAGGCTGACGTCGGTCAGAGTCACCGGAGCGACATTGCCGTTCAGGGTCAGTGCGGCAGCGCCGTTGGCATTCAGACTGGCCCCACTGACCTGCAACTGGCCACCTGTGGTGTTGCGCAGACGCATCCCATGCCCACTGAGAACGCCGCTGCCGGCCTGCAGTAGCAGGTTGGCGTCACCGCCATCCAGATTGAGCAACTGGCCACTGACATTGATGCTGTTGTCACGAATGACCACATTGCCGCCGGCATTGACCAGATTGAACAGGTAGCCGCTACCAGCCAGGAACTCGGCCTGCTCCACGGTCAGGTTGGTGAAGCTGTCGCCATGCAGACCATGCACACCGCCACCGATGCGCAGGTGGCTGATGCGGTTGTCGTTTGCCAGGGTGATCACGTTACCTGTGGCCGTGGACAGCAGCGCGGCACCATTGCCGGTGGGATCCTGGATATCGATGGCGCCGAAGTCGCCAATCAGGTTCGCCGGCGCCTCATAGCCAAAGCTGTTGCCGTTGCCAAAACCGCTGACTACCTGGCCGTCGGAAAGCTTGAAACTGTTGTCGGCCAGGCCGAAGAAATCAATTACGCCACCGTCGTTGATGAACACGAACGTGGTCAGCTCGCCGGTATCCGCACGGGCCTGCGCAGCAGCCACCGTGGCGCGGTTGTTGATGCTGCTGCCATCGCCCAGGCCGGTGGCATTGGCAGCGACAAAGAACAGCTCGCCGAACTGCCCCGCCTTGCCTGGGAAGCGGAAGTCACCACTGAAACTAACGCCGGTAAAGTCGTAACTGCCCAGCGTTGCATCCAGTCCCAGACTATCCATAACCACCGCACCAGGATTGGCAACGATGCTGCCGCCACCGAACACAAAACTGGCATTGGCACTGTCATCGGTGTCATCGGTACGGCTGAACTGCACGCCGGTACCGGTAAAGTTCTCCAGGGTGCCGCCATTGGTCACGGTTATGGTGCCACCAGCGTTGGTCAGGTCGATCGCGGTCACACCGCCGCCCACGTTCAGGGTGTCGGCGCTGAAGGTGCCGCTGAACCCCTCGAAGTCCACCCCGGTGCTGGCAATGGCTTCAATATTCAGACTTCCAAAGCCAATCGCGCCGGTGGCGCCGCTCAGCGTCACCCCGTGGTTGCCGGTGGTGTCGATGATGGTAGTGCCGAAGTTGAAGTTGCCGTCGGAGTCGCTAACCACAATACCGCTGCCACCGGCATTGGTCACAGTGGTGGCCCCGATCGTGATATCACCCGAGATCTGATCGATCAACAGACCGTGGCCGGCGGCATCGGTGGAGGTAATACTGGCGAAGGTAGAAGCCATGGTCACCGGGTCGATATCCAGGGCGGTGCCATTGGTGGTGTTGATGCTGCCAGCGGTGTTGCCGAACAGGAATTCCTCGCTGCCGCCCTTGTCCGCATCGCGGATAAACAGGCCCGTACCACCATCGTTGCCGATATTGAGTGTGCCGAAGCCGATGCTGCCCAGCACATCATTGAGCCACAAACCGTGACCACTGATATTGCTGGGGTTGATGAGGTCACCAATGCTGGTGTTGCCACCGGCCACCTGCTGGATGCCGGCAGCATCGGGATCGGCGTCAAAGATGGCATTGTCGACCAGCAGACCGCCAGCGCCGGTATTGATGGTGTTGCCGTCCAGACTAGTGATGAACAGCGTACCGGCCCCGGCAGTGCCGTTGAGTTCCATACCCGCGCCAGTGCCCGCGTTCACTGTGTTGCCATCCACCGCCAAACGCAGATCGCCCGCGCCGGTTTTGCGCAAGTAAATGCCCCGGCCCAGGGTGTTCACGGTGAGATTGTTGAGACTGACCGTGCGGCTGGCCAGGTCGCTGTTGACCACCTCAATGCCGGTGTTGGCCAGGGCGCCGCTGTTACCCAGAGTGAGGTTGTTCAGGGACAGGTTGGCGTTGTTGGCCAGAATGCCGCCATCGGTGGTGCCATTGATGCTGCCGCCGTTGATGGTCAGGGTGCCGCTGCTGGCGACGGCATTGCCCACCCGCAGGCCGTAGGCACTGGCACCGTCCACGATCAGATCGTTGATGGTGACCGCGCCACTAATGTTGTTGGCCAGCACACCCGAACCACCGAGATTACTCAGACTGGTGGTGCCGTTGAGGTTTACAGTACCGGCAATGTTCAACAGGGTCAGGCCGTGGTTGGCGCCGGTGGTGGTGTTGGTGGTCAGACCGTTCAGGGTCACGCTGGCACCGGCACCGATATTGTGGATGCTGCTGCCGCGGCTGTTGCTGTCGGTCAGGATGCCATTCAGGGTTATGCTGCCGCCAGTGATAGCGGACAGGTTGCCGATGCGCACCAGATAAGCGCCGTTGCTGTTGGTCATGTCGCCACTGAACAACAGGGTGCCGCTGGTGCCATCGATCGTCACGACCCCCTGTTCGGACGAGTCGCCGGTGTGCACGAGGTTGGCGCCGATGTTGATATCACCGCTGACGTTATCGACCAGCACCACGCTCTGGGTGGCCGAGTGGGTCCAGGTGCCGCCGGTGGCGTTCACCGTGCCGCTGTTGTTAGCCAGGCTCAGGGTGCTGGCACTGGGGGTCTGGACATTGATGTTGTTCAGGTTGACCGTACCCGTGGCCGTTTGCTGCTCGATGCGCATGCCGAAGCCGCCCAGATCCAGGGTGTTGCCGAAATTGCCGTTGTTGAAGGTGATCTCGCCACTGTTCTGGATCAGGGTCAGCGCCCGGGTGCCGCCCTGAATGTCCAGGTCATTGAACACCATATCGTTGGTGTTGCCCTGGATATTGATGCCGCGGTTGCCCGCGCTGCTGATCTGCACCTCGTCCATCTGCAAGGTGCCGCCGCTGGTGGCTTGCAAGTGAATGCCGTGGGCCAGGACACCGGCGCCACTGGCGCTGGTGGAGCGCACCGAATCCAGGGTGATACCGTCGTTATGGATCACCACATTGTTCAGGTTCAAGGCCTGGCCGTTGGTGGTATGAATACGGCTGGACTGGTCGATACCCAGGGTCAGACCGCCACTGGCAGCCAGGCCTCGGCCCAGGCTGGTGACCAGATCCAGGCCACCGAAGTGCACCGCGCCACTGCCACTGAGGGTCACGGCGTTGTTGCCCACACGGTTGAAAGCATCGATATCCACCGCGCCAAAGTTGAGCGTGCCGCCGCTCTGGCCAGCCATGCGGATCACATGATCTGAACCGGCATGGCCGTCACTGGTGATGTTACCCAGGCTGATGGTGCCGCCACTCTGGCCGTTGATGTCGATCAGATGTGCGCTCAGATTACCGGCGTTGAGGTTGAAGCCTCCGGCGTTGATATCCCGAGCACCGGCGCCGATGTTAAAGGCCCCACCGGCCAACGCACCGCTCTGGGTGACATTGTTCAGGGTAATGGCTCCGGTGCTGGCGCCGCCCTGATCAATGCTGAACAGGTAGTGGTTGGTGGCGGAAGACAAGCTGGTGTCGTTGAGCGTGACTGTTGCGACGTTATTGTTCAGCAACACCGCTGAGGCACCATTGGCCTGCAAACTGGCGCCACTGACCTGCACACTGCCGCCAGTGGTGTTGCGCACCTGCAGGAGGCCGCCGCTCAGCACCCCGCTGCCGGCACTGAGCAGCAGATTGGCGTTGCCACCGTCAAGGTTGAGCAGCCCACTGCCCGTATTTACATCATTGTGACTGAAGCTCAGCGTGCCACTGGCATTGCGCAGGTCGAAGGTAAAGTCATTGCTGCTGCCAAACACGCTGTTGCTGACACTCAGGTCGCTGAAACCATCGCCAAAGATGGCGCTGCTGCCACCGGAGAAGGCAACGTGGCGAATCTGGTTGCCATTACCGACGCTGATGATATGGCCGGTGCTACTGGTCAGTACCGCAGCACCATTGCCGGTCGGGTCTGAGATCGACAACCCGGCTGGCACGCCGATGATATTGATCGGAACTTCCAGGCCGAAGCTGTTGCCATTACCGAAGCTGCTGACCACCTGACCGTCCGACAAGGTGAAGCTGCCGCCAGCCAAGGCGCTGAAATCGACCACATTACCGTCGTTAACGAATACGAAGGTGGTAGCCAGCCCGGTGTCGGCACGCGCTTGCGCGGCGCTGACCGAAGCCAGATTGCTGACACTACTGCCATCGCCAGCCCCACTGGCATTGGCGGCAACAAAATACAGATCCCCCACTTGCCCAGCAGACGGGTTGAAGCGGAAATTACCGTTCAGCGCCACGCCCGTCAGATCGTAGGTACCCCGTGTGCTGTCCAGCCCAATACCGTCGAGTACCACGGCAGCACCGCTGGCGGTGATGCTGCCCCCGCCGAAGATGAACAGTGCGTCAGCACTGTCAGCCAGATCATCGCTGCGACTGAACTGGATACCGGTTTCGCTGAAGTTTTCCAGCACGCCGCCCTGAGCGATCTGGATAATACCGGCGGCCCGCGTCAGGTCGATGGCCGTACGTGCGCCATCAACATCCAGTCGGCTGGCGTTGAAACTGCCGGAAAATCCTTCGAAATTGACTCCTGTAGCGCCGATATCTAGCAGGCTGACGTCGCCGAAACTGAGCTCACCACTGGCGCCGTCCAGGCGAATACCGTCCAGGCCGGTCTGCTCGATCAGGGTCTGGCCAAAACTGAAGTCGCCGTCGGAATTGATCACCACAATGCCGTCGCCACCAGCATTGATCACCTGGGTAGCGCCAATGACTATCGAGCCTGAGATGGTATCAATGAGAATGCCGCTGCCAGCCGCATCGGTTGAACGCACGCTGGCAAACTGCGAGTCCATGGTGACAGGGTCGATGTCGATGGCGCTGCCGCCCTGAGTATCGATACTGCCGCCGCTGTTAGCGAAGGCGAAGCTGCCGCCCTTGCCTTCAGCATCGCGGATGTACAAACCGGTGCCGTTGCTGTTGGCAATATCCAGCGCCGACAGCGCAAGATTACCGAGCACATTATTCAGCCACAGGCCATCGCCCTCGATGGCGCCCAGATCAAGTGGATTACCGATTGCGATATCACCACCGGCCACCGACTGGTAGCCGGCAGCCAGCGGGTCGGCATCAAAGATCACGCTCTCAAACAGCATCGCACCGCTACCGGCACGGACAATCTGGTTGCCCTGCAAGGCGGTGACAAACAGTTCGCCACTGCCTGCACTGCCGTCTACCCGCACAGCGCTGCCATCGGCACCGATGCGGCTGTCATTAAGTTCCAGCCACAGATCGCCACTACCCTGGTTGTCGACACTCAAACCATGACCGCCGGCATCCACCTCAAGCTGATTGAGGCGATAGCGACGCGTGATGGCATCGTTATTGATCAGCACGATGGCATCGTTATTGATCGGGTCATTGCCGCCCACTCGCAAGGCGTTGATCAGTATTTCGGTATTGATCGCCACAATCGCCTGGGCGGCATCATCAATGCTACCGTCCTCGATCGTCACCTGCCCATTGTTGGCTGCCAGCGAGCCCATCGTCAGACCCGCGCCTGCGATACCACTGAGCGCCAATTGGTCAAAGCTCAGGGTGCCGTCGATCCCGTCCAGCACGATGGCATCTCCACCAGCCCCACTGATGCTGGTCACACCGGCAAAACGCAGATCACCCTCAAGACCATTGACCAGTACCGCGTTACCAAGCAGGTTTCCGGCCTCCAGCTGAATTTGCAGGCCACCGACGCTGACGTTTTGCAGATTGAGCGCCACACCCTGCTGCTGATCGAGGTGCACCGGCTGGCCAGCACTGAGACTGACACCTTCGGCGCGCAGGCCGTTACCCGCGCTGACCGTCAGCGACAGGCTGTCAAAGGATACGCTGCCAGCACCATTACCCTGCAGACTGATGGCCTGCCCACCGGGGCTGTTGTAGCCGCTGATCTGAACATCAGCGAAGCTCAGACTCCCGCCGCTCTGGTTAGTGCTGATGATCACACTGGCTGCGCCGGAGCCACTGCTGAGCAAATTGCCCAGCGCGATGCTGCCACCGCTTTGCTGGTCGATGCGTACCAACGGCGCCGTTCCGCCGGTGGCATTGATGGCAATGCCACCGGCCAGAATGTCGCGCGCGCCACGGCCAATATCAAAGGCTGTGCCGCTGTTGCTGTCCAGGCTGCCGGACAAACTGATACGGCCAGTGCTGTCGCCGCTGAAGGTATCGATCAAGAAGGCGGTATCGCCAGCCTGGCGATTGATCTGCAACTGACTCAGGCTGATGTCGGCAGCATTGTTGTCGAGCGTTACTGCCGCCCCACCCTGGGTCGCCAACTGCGCCCCCTGGATGCTGATGCTGCCACCCAGAGTATCGCGAATGCTTAGTCCCTGGCCCTGCAACAGTCCGGAGCCGACACTGATGTTTACCTCGGCGTCACCACCGTCGATGCGCAGTAGTTGGCCGGTGCCGACGATATGGTTGTTCAGCAGATTGACACTACCGCTCATGCCGACCAGCGCCAGCGCCTGATCATAGACACCACTGATCTGCGTGCCGAGCAGGCTCAGGCCGCTGTGGCCATCGGCGTAGACCGCACTGTTGCCGTTGCCGACCAATTCGACGTGGCTGATCAGACTGTTGCCGGCGGTACTGATCACGCTGCCGCTGTTGCTGGTCAATTGGGCCGCGCCGTTGCCGGTCGGGTCGAGCAGTTGCGCACCAGCGATATCGCCAATGATATTCAGCGGCACATCCAGCCCCAGGCTGTTGCCATTGCCAAAACCGGTAATCGCCTGCCCGGCCGACAATTGGAAGGTTCCACCAGCCAACCCGGAGACATCGATAACGCTGCCGTCGTTGACGAATACGAAGGTGGTCGCCAGGCCACTGTCGGCGCGTGTCTGGGCGTCGGCAATACTGGCCAGATTGGCCGTATCACTGCCGCTGCCATTGCCGGTGGCGCTGGCAGCCACGAAGTACAGATCACCGATCACGCCAGCATTGGGGTTGAAACGGAAATCACCCTGCAGGTCGACACCGGTGAAATCGTACAGGCCCGAGAGCGGGTCCAGGCCGATGCCGTCGAGCACGAAACCACCCGGACCGGCGACGATGCTGCCACCTCCGAAGCGGAACTGCGCGTTGGCGCTGCGCGCTGTATCATCGGTATTGCTGAACTGCACACCAACGCTGCTAAAACCTGTGATATCACCACCGTCAACGATCTCGATCTGCCCGGTCGCGGCGGTCAAATCGATGGCCGTCACGCCCCCTTCGATATCCAGACGCTGAATCACAATATCGGTGCTGCTGTCTTCCAGGTTCAGGCCGACATTGGCGCTGTCACGAATCTGCACCGCGCCCATCTGCAACGATCCATTGCCGCCGCTGATGCGTATCCCGTCACTGCCGGCCTGCTCGATCAGCACCTCTGCGAGATTCAGCTCACCGGCAACGTCTTCAAGCTGCACACCATATCCGGCGGCAGCGCGCGAGGTCAGGCTATCGAGCGCCAAACCGGCACTGCCCACACTCAGCGATTCCAATCGCAGCGCGCTGCCCCCATCGCTGGCCAGGCTGTTGCTGCCGCTCAGCGACAGGCTGCCGAGCTGACGCGCCACGAAGGCATCGCCGGCATTGATGGCGATATCCACCCCACCAGCCAGATGCACTTCAGTATTCGGGCTGGCATCCAGAAAAACACCACCAGACGCACCAGTAGCGCGCACAGGCGCATCGACCTGCAACGAACCGCCGGTCATGTTGCGCACATCCAGCAGGTTGCCCGCCTGGCTGCGCTCCAGGCTGCCGGAAGCGAAGTGCACATCGGCATCGCCACCGTCGATTTGCAGCCCCGAGACCTGCATCTGTGTCAGCTGCACGCGACCGCCGACCGCATTGAGCTGCAGATCACCTACGCGGCCTTGCGTCAGGCTCAGATCACTGACGCCATTGGCGATCAACCCGCCATTGAGGTCGACTCCGGAAATGCGCGCGTCATTACCGCTGACCGTCAGCCCGGTATCCAGCTGGGCACGCCCCTCAGGCGCACTGAAGACACCGGTCAGGCCTGAGGTGGTCGAACCACGCACAGTGATACCCGCTCCGCCGGACAAGACCCGCAGGCTGTTGGCCGACAGGTTGCCTCCTTCGGCGAAGGCTCCGCCGCCGGCACTCAGCACCAACAGCCCGTCATCCTCGACCAGATTGTTCAGCGCCTGGGTCAACCCCGCCGGATTGGCCGCCGTACCGTCACCGCTGGCCCCGGCCTGGGCATAAACTACTCGGCCGATGGCCTGACCATCTTCGTAGACCGCCAGCTCGTTGACCGCCGGCAAGGTTACCGAGCCCACTTTGCGCGTGCTGTCGATCGCCACCACGTCAACATCGCGCACCGGCTGGGCAAGCATGCGATCACGCTGCCAGTCGCTGCCACTGCGCTGTGCACTGCGGCTACCGCCACCGAGCGGAATGTTCAAGCCCACACTGACGTAACTGTTGGTGCCACGCACTCCATCATTCTGCCACTCAGCACCCAGGCTGAGGCTGGCGCCGGCCTTCAGGCCATCCAGCGGCGCCTGCCATTGGGCGCGCAGACGCGGCCCCTCGACAGCACGAGCGCCACTGGCATCAAACTTGTAATAGCCGGCATAGACGGCCACATCATGGGCAATACCGGGTATGTGAAAGCCCAGCTCCAGATCATGACCACCGAGCGAGCGCTCTTCGCGCTGAAAGGTATTCTGAATCACGCCATCGGCGACGAAGGTCAGTTGCGAGTCGATCACCTGCAACTCAGCATCACGCACCTCGGTATCGGTGAACTGGCCACCAACAGATGCCGAACGCCGGCCTACGGGAACGTAACGATTGACGCGAGCGCTGTAGAGCGCGCTCTGCACTTCAAGCCCCAACGTGGCCTGACGAAAACGGTTGCCCTCACGGCTGTGCAGATGATCGTAATAGCCATACAGGCCGAACAGCAGCTCATCATCAGCCTCCCAGCGGAACCCCAAACCGAGGTTATATTCCTGAGAGGAACGATCATCGGCGCGTCCGCGCAAGTCGGCAAACAGAAGATGGTCGGGGTTTTGAGTCAGCGGCAGCATCAGCCCGAGGGTGGCGATATTGCGCTGATTACCGAGTTTGATTTCCTGATACAGCTGCGGTGACCAGTAGGCCATGCGCTGTTCGATGTCGGCCAGGGCATCGGCCATCTCTGTGGCCTGAGCCATCGCTGGACCACAGAGGCCGAGCAACCAGTAGTACTTGAGGGAACTGCCGTGAAATGCCTTGCCCGCCATACCTCATCACTCCCTGACCCACGGATCATCCCTGCCAGCCCTTGTACGTGAATACCGCACACGTGACGGATCTGATCGTTGTTCTTATTACGGCGCAAACCTGGCGCCCATTCTTGGGGCGAGAGTATAGCCTATCAATGTCAGCTTGACAGCAATTGGCAGCCTGAGACCTGACTGGAGCGATCCGGGCCCGCGAAGACCCGGACCACTCCTTGCAAGTCACCCTCGCAGCTGTTCCAGAACCTGGTTCAGAACACGAACGCCCTGGCGTTCACTCGACCTTGATGTGCCGGCCCTGGGCTGCACCGGGATGCCGTTTAGGCAACTCTATTCTCAGCACACCATCGCGATAGCTGGCCTTGGCGGAATCCGCCTCCACCTCGGCCGGCAACGGCACAACTCGACGGAAACTGCCATAGGCGCACTGCATGACCCGCCAACGTCCCTCACTGGACTCCTGTTCGAAACGCTTTTCGCCCTTGACCACCAGGCTATCACCCAGCACCTCGATCACCAGGTCATCCTTGTGCATACCCGGCACTTCCAGGCGCACCACCAAACGCTTCTCGTCCTCGAACAGATCGCCACCGAGCATCGACCAGCTCTGGGTTGGCAGGTAGTGTTCATCATCGACCGAGGCGGCGCTGGGCATATCGCTCTTGTCGCCGGGGTGAAACGTGGTCAGGGCGCTGCCGGCCGAGCGGGTCAGATGGCGCCAACCCTCGGCCACCGAGTCCCACAGTGCCGAAGCGCTGTCTTTGATATATCGCATGTCCATGGAGCACCTCCTCAGACCGGTTCGATGACAATTCGGCGTGGCTGGGCCTGGGCCAGCTTGGGAATGCGCAGATGCAAGACCCCCTGTTCCAACCGGGCACTGATAGCGTCACGATCAAGTTCATGCGACAGGGTGAAAACCCGCCGGTAACGCGGCACCTGCCATTCAACATGGCTGGCTTCCATGGCCTCAGGGGTTTGCAGACTGATTTCGCCAGCCAATGTCAGGGTGTCACCTTCAACATCGATTTGCAGTTGCTCTCGTCTAACGCCGGGCATATCGGCCAGCAAAGTGATGCCCTCACTGTCCTCAAGCACATCAACCGCCGGGCTGATAGCCGGCAAGCGCGCAGTTTCTACCCCTTGCAGCGCCTTATCTTTTGCGGAGTTCATCACACACCTCCTCACTGAATACTGATACGCCGGGGCTGAACCTCCACCCGGCGCTGGATGCTGACATGCAGCACACCATCGCGGCAGCGGGCACTAACCCGTTCCGGATCGATATCGTCAGGCAGGCTGATGACCCGCCGGAAACGTCCGCTGAAGCGCTCATCAAGATGGCTGTTACGTGATGTGTCGGCTGGATCGTGCACGCTGGGCCGCTCGCCAGAGAGGGTCAGAACTCCCTTTTCCAAGTGCAACTCCAGCGTCTCTGGCGCCAGGCCAGGCACAAAGGCAAAGATTTCTACAGACTGCGGGGTAACCCCGGTATTGATAGCGGGAAACCCGCCGCGTCCCACACCGCGAATGGCCGGTGACCGCTCGAAGGCTTCCTGCATACTGCGCTGCAGGCGATCGAATTCGGCAAACAGGTCACGCGGAAACAGTGTCTTGTTCATGACGACTCCTCCTGTGGCTGATAACCAAAACGACAGCAATGACATTCTCGGGATTATCGCGACACTCAGTATTGATCTAGGGCAAAAGCCATGATTTTCAAGCCCCCCTCTCGCACAATCACGCCGCGCCGCCTACCATGCGAACAATCTCCGCACACGGGCTCAATCATGCTGTTCAAGGAAAAGCTGCTGCTTTCCAACTGCGACTCGGTACGCGGGCTGTCCGGCCCCGAGTGGCGCAAGCGTTTTCTCACCGGCCTGGCCTTTGCCGATGGAGTGGTGTTGTCACCCAACACGCTGATCGACAATGCCGAAGTGGTTCAAGCCCTGAGCCAGCAGAACGTGATCAAGTACCTCAACGAAGAAGGCAGCGGCAAACTGGTGATCCGTGGTTTCAACCTCAGCCAGTACACCAGCCTGCTCGATTACTACCAGGCACTGCCGGACAACTTCATTATTTCCAGCCTGCCCGGCGCACCGAGCAAAGGCCAGCTCAGCAGTCAACAGCAGCACGAGTTGCTACACCGCCTGCAGCGCCTGCAGCAGGCCCTGGGCGAAGTCAAACCCAGACTGGAAACTCTAGTGCTGGCGCGCGAGAGCCTGCGCGATGAGATTTTTCGCCGGCTCGACAGCCCCGACGCGGTCGGCCAGGTCTTCGAGTCCGATGGCGAACGCACACTGTTCATGCTGCGCGGCCAGCAATGCATTTCCCGCTCGGACTGGTACAGCCATGCCCAGGCGTTTTTCCATAGTCGCGGCCAGGACGCCTTCGCCCGGTTTCGCGCCGAGGTCATCGACCCGGCCTACAACGCGCTGTTCGCTGTCCCCAACGAGGGCTTTCTGCAGGACAACATCCGCTTTCTGCAGGGTGTGCCGGAAGCCGTGCTCGACTCGGGTATCGCCTTCAAGGCGTTGCGCCGCGAGATTGAACTGATTCAATACCCACTCAAGGTGTTCAACTTCATCTCCAGCCTGGGCGCTGGTGAAGTCGCCCGGTTCCTGACCGATGAAGCGCTGAACTACCTGGAGGACAAGATGACCGATGTCGGCGAAGGTTACCTGACCCGACGCAACTGGTTCGGCATGTACCCACGTCTGCGCCAGTTTATGGGCCTGGAGATCAAATGAGCACGCAATACGAAAACCCCTGGTTCCGGGTAGTGCGCGAAGACGGCTTCCACTGGGTAGTCGAGGATGGCGCGCGCAACGGTGCCGCCGTACTGGCCATTGTCGATGAGCACGAGGTAGCGCTGGTGCAAACCCGGCGCCCGGCCCAGGGGCATCGGGAAGCTCTGGAGATCCCGCGCGGCTATGGCGAGCCGGGCGAAACCAGCCTGGCCTGCGCCTGCCGCGAGCTGCGCGAAGAAACCGGCTACCAGGCCCGCCCCGAGCAACTGACTCGACTTGGCCACTACCAGCCCAACAGCGCTATTCTGGCCTCCAGCGTCGAACTGTATCTGGCCCGCCTGAGCGCCAGCGACCGGGTCGGGGAGCATGACAGCGAAGTAACCGGTGTGATCCTGCTACCGCTTGAGACGTTACGCCAACGCCTGCTCGCCGGTGAACTGAGCGACGGCTTTACCCTGGCGGCGCTGGCCTACTACTACGCCGCTCAGCTCTGACCGGCCGGCTCCAGCGCCAGTCCGCTGATCCGTCGTACCCGGGTGCGCACCGCCTCCTCGAACACGCCCTCGCGGCTTTCCAGCAGGCTGAACTGGGCACTGGCGCGGGTGATTGCGGTATACACCAGCTCTTTGGTCAGCACCGGGTTGCGCGCCGGCGGCAGCAGCAGTGCGGCATGGGCAAACTCCGAGCCCTGGGACTTGTGGACGGTCATGGCGAACACGCTTTCGACATCGGGCAAACGGCTGGGCAGGACAAAGCGAATGCCCCCGCTACCATCGTTGCGCGGGAATGCCACCCGCAGCGCCTCACGCTCGGGCTCAGCGGGATTAAGCGCCGGCTCGCGGATGCGCAGGGCAATGCCGATATCGCCATTCATCAGCCCCAGGCTGTAGTCGTTGCGGGTCACCAACACCGGCCGGCCCTCGTACCAGCCATGCTCGCCGGCCAGCAAGCCGCGCCGGCACAATAGGCTGGCGACCCGCTGATTGACCGCCTCAACGCCCCAGTCGCCCTTGCGCACCGCGCACAGCAGCTGGAACCGATCAAAGGCCTGCAGTACCGATCTGGCCCACTGCTCCCAGGCCGGATCGCCACCGCCGACCTGCGCTCCCGGGCGCCCCTGGCGCAGTTGCTCAAGGTAGCCGGCATAGCCGGGCAGGCCGCCCTCGCCCAGCACCAACGCAGCAAAGGCCGGGTCACCCGGGCCTTTCAACGGTCGGCTGCGGATATCACTGAAGCCGCCGCGGCTCAGCAGTTGCCGGGCCTGTTCAGCGTCACAGCGATTGACCGCCCGGGCCAGCTCGCCAATCCCGCTGTCACGACCAAAACGGTGAGAGTGACGCAGCATCGCGGTCTGCTGCTCCAGTGCATGAGTATCGGCCTGCCCTTCGAGCAATCCGGCCTCGGCCAGCGACTGGCCACTGACCTGTTCCAGCCAGGCCCGGGTCTCAGCGCTGTACCAGCCGCCGTCGGCGCGCCGACACAGATCGCCCAGTACCGCGCCGGCCTCGACCGAGGCCAGTTGGTCCTTGTCGCCCAGCAGAATCAGCCGTGCCTGCTCGGGCAAGGCGGTGAGCAGGCAGGCCATCATTTCCAGATCGATCATCGACGCCTCATCGACCACCAGCACATCCAGCGCCAGCGGGTTGCCGGCATGATGGCGGAAGTGACGGCTGTCCGGCAGACTGCCGAGCAGCCGGTGCAGGGTGCTGACCTCGGTCGGGATCGCCGCCTTGACCGCCTCATCCAGTGCCAGCGCACCGACCTGCTGACCAATCGATTCGGTCAGGCGCGCGGCAGCCTTGCCGGTCGGCGCGGCCAGGCGGATGCGCAGCGGCTGGCCGACCGCCACCGCCGGGGTCTGGAGCAGACCGAGCAGGCGCACCACGGTAGTGGTCTTGCCGGTGCCAGGGCCACCGGTGATGATGCTGAAGCGCCCACGCGCAGCCAGCGCGCAGGCCAGCAATTGCCAGTCCGGGCGTTGCTGGCTGGTGGCAAACAGCTGTTGCAGACGCGCCGGCAGGTCAGCCGTCTGGGGCAGCGGCTGGCCCAGGCGCCGGCCCAGACTGTCGACCACCTGGCGCTCGTAATGCCAGTAACGACGCAGGTACAACCGCTCGCCAACCAGCACCAGCGGCCGGTTGCCCTCGGCCGGCTGCCGGCTGTCGACCAGCGCACTGGCGGCCAGCGCCGAGCGCCAGTCGGCGACACTCAGCCCGCCGAGTACTTGCGAGGGCAGCAGAGTATCGCTGCCGGTCTCACCATCGGGTGGCAACGACAGGGCGAAGTCCGGCTCGCTCAGGGTCGCGGTCAGATCCAGGCAGACATGCCCATGGCCGAGTTGGTGACTGACCAGGGCGGCGGCCAGCAGCACCCTGGGGTCCGCCTCGGGCTGCTGTTCCAGCAGCAGCCCGACCAGCGCCCGGTCCAGCGCGCGCAACCAGCCATTGCTCTGCCAGCGATCAAGCAGCGCCAACAGGGCCTGGCTGTCATGCAGCGGCACCGGGACCGGCGGGGTGGCAAACAGGTCAGCCTGTTCGGATTGGCGCTCAACCATCGACAGCCTCCAGCGTCTGGCCGGCAAACAGCCGATCCAGGGTTTCGATCAGGGTACGTGGCGGCTTGGCCTGCCAGAGCCCGCCGCTGTCCGCCTCGACCCCACGCACAAACCAGTAAATGGCACCGCCGACATGGCGGTCATAGTCGTAATCCGGCAACCGGGCGCGCAACTGCCGGTGCAAGGCCAGCAGATAGAAGACGTACTGCAGGTCGTAACGGTGCTCGAGAATGCTGCGCTGCATCGCTGCCGGGGTGTAGTCGGCCGGCCCCTGGCCGAGCCAGTTGGACTTGTAGTCGAGTACCCAGTAGCGGCCCTGATGTTCGAACACCAGATCGATAAAGCCCTTGAACAGGCCATTCAGGCGCTCGGCGGCCAGTTGCGGACGGGGCTGGGTATCCAGGGTCTCTGCGCAGACCAGGGCATCTATCTGCCGGGCATCGACCCGCTCGGCGCTGAACATGAACTCCAGCTCGCTCTGGTAGGTTCCCGGCAACAGATCGGCCAGCGCCAGTGGCTGATCCGGCAGCAGACCGGGATGGCGCAGCAGTTGCCCCAACCAGTCGCTCAGACAAGCACTCCACTCGCCCCAACCACGGCGCTGACAACGCGCCGCCAACAGCTCATAGCCGCGCGCGGGCTCGGCCAGACGGGCAAAACCCTCACGTCCGGCCAACTCCAGCAGCCCATGAATAAAAGTGCCCGGCTGCGGGCCGCGCGGGAAGCGGTGGATGGTCGGCGTCTCACCCGGGCGCAGCGGCACAAAGCGGTTGCTGCGCTCGTCATCGCCCAGATGCTCGGACAACGCACTATCAGGCGCCTCGCTACCGCTGACCAGGGCGCTGTAGGAGCCGATCCACCAGTTCTGAAAGCGCCGGTGCACGGGCTGGCGCTCGCGTAGTTCAGTCTGCGCCGGCTGCGGCGGCTGGTACACCTGGGCTTGCGGCTCAGGCGCCGGCAGCACCTCGATCTCACCGGGCTGCTCCCAGGCGGCCAGCCAACGCGGCAGCGCCGCCGACTCCGGCAATGGCTGACCACCGGCGAGCAGCCAGGCAACCGCACTACGGTGCAGGGTCGAGGCCTTGCCCTGACCCTTTTTCAGGTCGGCCAGCCCCAGCCAGCAGGCGTGCCGGGCCCGGGTCAGGGCCACATACAGCAAGCGCAGATCCTCACCCAGGCGCTCATCGTCGGCCCGGCGCAGGGTCTCCTCATCCGGCTCGAGCACCAGTTGGCTGCGCACGCCATCGTGCACCCGCAGCGGCTGACGGCCATCGACCGGGCGGCAGTCGGCAATGAACGGCAGGAACACCAGCGGATATTCCAGCCCCTTGGACTTGTGGATGGTCACCACCTTGACCAGCTCGGCATCGCTTTCCAGCCGCAGCACCTGCTCGTCGGCGGCGCTGGCACCGGGCTGCTGGATCTGCTCGGCCAGATGGCGGATCAACGCCTGTTCACCATCCAGCTCACGGGCGGCGCTTTGCAGCAGTTCGGCCAGGTGCAGCAGGTTGGTCAGCCGGCGCTCGCCATCACCCAGTTGCAGCAGCCGGGCCGGCAAGCCGAAGTCGTGCAGCAGCCGATGCAACATCGGCAGCACGCCCTGGCGCAGCCACAGCCGACGGTAATCACGGAACTGGTCGACACGCTGCTCCCAGTAACGCTCATCCTGATTCAGCCGTTCCAGCTCGGCCCAGCTCAGATTCAGGGTCGGGCTGGCCAGCGCGGCGCGCAGCAAGCGATCATTGCCCGGCTCGCTGCAAGCGCGTAACCAGCGCAGCAGGTCACGGGCTTCGAGACTGTCGAGCACCGAGTCCTTGTCCGACAGATAGACACTGCGCACCCCGCGCTCGGCCAGCGCCTGACGGATGTACTGGGCCTCGCGGCCGGTACGCACCAGCACCGCCATATCCGCCGGTTTGACCGGCACCAGCGTCTCGCCACGCCGGAAGCCAGCAACGCCGCGCTGGCCGGCCTGCAGCAGTTCGACCATGGCGCTGGCGCAGCGTTCGGCCATGCTCTGACGGTAGCTCTCGGCACTGATCGGCGTCTCGCCGGGCAGATACCAGGCCGTCAAAGCCGCTGCCGGGTGGCCCTCCAGGGTCCATTGCTCGCTCCGTCCCTGGGCCTGGACCGGCAAAAACGGCAGCGGGTTGTCAGCCGCCCGACGGAACAGGAAAGCCCCGCGCGGGTTGTTGGCTTCGGCCTGGCTAAACACCCGGTTGACCGCCGCCACCATGTTCTGGCTGGAGCGATAGTTGGTGTCGAGGTTTTCATGCCGGCCCGCGGTGGCGCTACGGGCCTGCAGGTAGGTGAAGATGTCGGCACCACGAAATGCGTAGATCGCCTGTTTCGGGTCGCCGATCAGCAGCAGGGCACTGTCCTGATCATTCTCGGCAACCCGGTAGATGGCGTCGAAGATCCGGTACTGCAACGGATCGGTATCCTGAAACTCGTCGATCAGGGCAACCGGGAACTGCTGGCGGATCACCTCGGCCAGACGCGCCCCGTTAGGGCCTTGCAGGGCAGCGTCCAGACGGCTCAGCATATCGTCAAAACCCATCTGCGCGCGGCGGCGCTTTTCCGCCTCGAAACGCACGGCGACCCAGGCCGCGGCATGGCGCAGGGCCGGTTGCTGGGGGCCGGGCAGCTGTGCCAGCGCCTGACGCAGCTGCGGCAATTGCCGCAGCGCCGGATGGGTCGGTGGTGCGCCCTGTTTCCAGGCCTCGTCCAGCCCCTCTTCACTGAGCCGGTTCCAGGCCGCCTCCGGCAAGGCTAGTTCGACCTGCTGCGGATCGCTTGCCCACTGCCGCACCAGCTCAAACCAGGGTGCGTAGTAGCGCCGCTGGAGCTTGCGCCCATCGACCAGCTTCTGCGCCACCCCCTGCTCGAGCAACAGCTCCAGCTCGTCAGCCCAGGCCAGCCAGGGCGCCTTGAGTTCCGCCAGTTGCCGGGCCTGCTCAGCCAGGGCCTGATCGATCAGGCCCTGCAAGCTGGGCTCGGCGCCAGCTGTGGCCGGCTCGCCGAGCAGCGGCCGCAGCACCTGCAACAGTTGATCCGGGTGCTGCCAGTGCTGCGCCACCCAGGCCAGGGCCTGAGCCTGCAACGGGTAACAGTGCAGCCGCCAGTAGTCCCGGGCCACCTCGGCCAGCAGCTCGCGCTGATCGGTTTCCAGACTCTGCTCGAACAGGCTGCCACTGTCGAAGGCATGCTCACGCAGCATGCGCTGACACCAGCTGTGGATGGTCGAGACTGCCGCCTGATCCATCCACTGGGCCGCGATCTCGAGCTTGCGGGCGCAGCTGGGCCACTGCGCGTCCGGGATCTGTGCGCGCAGGCTGGTGATGATCGGGTCGGGCTCGGGCAACTCACCACGAAACGCCTGGGCGGCCTCGACCAGACGCGCACGGATGCGGTCACGCAGCTCCTGGGTTGCCGCATCGGTGAAGGTCACCACCAGAATCTGGCAAGGCAACAGCTCGCGGGGAAAATCAGCCGCATTGCCCAACCCCAACACCAGACGCAGATACAGCGCCGAAATGGTGAAGGTCTTGCCGGTGCCGGCACTGGCCTCGATCAGGCGGCTGCCACGCAGCGGGCAGCGTAGCGCCAGCGGCAACTGTTCAGTACTCATTGATCAGCCTCCCCGGTACTGCTGAACTCCAGCCAGCCATCCTGCTGCGCCAGTGCCAACGGCTGATACAGCGCCTGGGCCCAGCGCTCGAAGGCGCCGGTCTGCAGCAGGCTGGCAAAATCCGCATAACTGCGTTGCAACGCCACGCTGCGCTGCACCTCGCCCTGGCTGAACCCCGAGCCCTCGTAAGCCTCGCGCGCCTTGTCCAGCGCCTTGTGCTCGTCACGTTCGGTCAGCCAGGCAAACGCGCTGACCGGCGCCACCGGCAGCGGCTGACGCAGGCCCTCAAGCCAGGCCCCGAGCCAGTCGCTGACGATCTCCCGGGCCCGCTGCGGCTCCAGCGCCAGCATCTGCACGCTGGCATCCACACCAATCAGGCAGGTGGTCAATGGCTGGCCGCTGGCGCTGGCCACCACATGCAGACACAGCGCGTTGAGCAAGCGCCGCCAGCGCAGACTCGGACGCTTGCCCTTGCCATCGAGCAGTCGCCCGGTTTCCAGTTGCAGGACCAGCAGGCCTTCCAGTTCGGATGAACGGCGCACCCCACTAAGCCAGTCCTGCAGTACCAGGCCCGGCACCTCGACCTGCAGCGCCAACGGCTGTTCCTGAAGCTGATCCCACAGTTCCAGCTGCTGGCGATAGCGTTGCAACTGCTCGCCTAACGGCTCGACCAGTTGCTGCCGGGCCAGTTCGGCAAAGCCGGCCAGGGGCAGTTGGCCACGCTCGGCAAGACGGGCGGAGCCCTGCTGCAGCAGGGCCTGCCAGTCGGCTTGCGGGCCACCGGCCAAGGCCTGTTCCAACAACCACTGACTGAGCTGATGCTGTTCCAGCGCATTGAGCCCGAAGGGTTCGTCATCGGCATTGCCCAGCTCATCATCACGGAACCAGACCTTGAGCCGTTCGGCAAAGAAGTGTTCGACCGGCTGGCGCAACAGGCGTTGCAGGTCGGCCAGGCTGATCGGTGCCTGCGGCGTCAGCGGCGCCAGCGCCGCTTCGGCGCCTGCCGGCGCAACCTGGTCATGCAGCCGACACCAGTCACGCGCATAGCTGAACAGCGCCGGGTCGCTGCCATCGAAATAGCGGCGGCTGAATGGCTGCAATGGGTGTTCGGTGGTCAGTTGCGCCAGCAGATCGCCGCTGTCGCAAGCGGACCAGCCACTGGCCAGATGGTCACGCAACTGTCCGATCAGCACCGACGGCGGTCGCTCGCTGTTGTCACGGATACTACGCCCGACCCAACTGACGTGCAGGGCATCTCGTGCCGAGAGCAGCGCCTCGAGCAGCAGATAGCGATCATCCTCACGGCGCGAACGATCACCCGGGCGGTAATCGTTGCCCATCAGGTCAAAGTCCAGCGGGGGCTGGGCGCGCGGGTAGTCGCCATCGTTCATGCCCAGCAGGCAGACCCGGCGAAACGGGATGGCGCGCATCGGCATCAGGGTGCAGACATTCACCGCGCCAGCGAGAAAGCGCTGGCCCAGTGCGCTCTGGCCGAGCGTCTGCAACCAGGCCTCGGCAACCACGTTGAGCGGCAACGGCTGCTCCAGGGCCACGCCGTCACACAACTCCAGCCAGTGCGCCAGCCCTTCATGCAACTGCGCCAGCAGTAACTGGTCCCGGTCGCTGGCCGGACTGAAGAAGTCCTCCAGCAAGGCCCGCAGCCGCTCACCCCAGACAGCGGGAGCAGCCGGCGTGCGCAGCGCCTGCTCATGCCGGTCCAGGCATTGCAACAACTGGTCGAGCGGGCCAACCAGGGCGGCATCCAGCCCACCGACTTCGTCATAGGGTTCGATACCGGCCCAGGCCTGGCTGTCGCCCACGGCATAGCCGAGCAACATCCGACGCAGGCCAAAGCGCCAGCTGTTGGCTTCCAGCCCGGCCGGCATGCCCAGCGCTTCACGGCGCTGGCGATCCAGCCCCCAGCGAATTCCAGCGCCCTCGATCCAGCGTCGCAAAGTCGGCAGGTCAGCCTCGCTCAGCGCAAAGCGCTGGCGTAGCGCGGCGACATCCAGCAGGTCAAGCACTTCGCTGACCGGCAAGCGGCTGTCGGGCAGGCCCAGCAGGTGCTCCAGGGCGATCAGCAGCGGCTCGCGGCCACGCTGGCCCTGATCGGCCAGGGTGAAGGGAATGTGTCTGGGATCGTCCACGCCATATTGGCCAAAGACCGCCTGAATGTGCGGCGCATA
Source organism: Pseudomonas jilinensis (assembly GCF_003586265.1). Classification (NCBI taxonomy): domain Bacteria; kingdom Pseudomonadati; phylum Pseudomonadota; class Gammaproteobacteria; order Pseudomonadales; family Pseudomonadaceae; genus Pseudomonas; species Pseudomonas jilinensis. The sequence continues at coordinate 48,480 of NZ_QJSA01000015.1, forward strand.
GGCATCGACATCCGGCAGCATGACGATGACGTCGCGCGGCTTCAGGCTCGGATCGCGGCCAAAGGCATCGAGCAACTGATCATGCAGGATTTCCACCTCGCGCTGGGCGCTGTGGGCGACATGAAAACGGATCGAGTCGTCTGCCTGGCTATCCACCGCTGGCCAGTAGCTGCGGGTTTCCGCCAACGGGCGCAAGTCGAGAATATCCAGCTGCAACTGCTGCAGCAGGCGCTCGCCGGACGGCGGTTCAAACAGGTCGACCCGCCCGCCGTTGATGGCGGCAAAACGGGTCTCGTAACTGCCGCGCTCGTCGTGCTGATCGAGCAGGTTGATGTAGTCGCGCCCCTGTTTGCCCCAGGCCGCCAGCAGCGGGTGGGCATGCTGGTGCAGACTGGCATCGTCCAGTTGCACGGGAGTGCCCGGACGGCGCTGCTGGCGCTGGTACTGATGGCGCAGCAGATCCTGGTCGGCAACGATGTCGCCCCAGTAATGCTGGCAGGGGTTGAGTACCGCCAGCAGTACCTGACTGAAACGCCCTATGGCGGCCAGCGCCTCCAGGGTCTGGGCCGGCAGCGAGGAAATACCGAACACGATCACCCGGCGCGGCAGCGCGCTCGGACGCTCACCGGCGGCCAGCAACTGCTCGATGAAACGCGGATGAATACCGGCGCGGCTGTCGCGCAGCCGCTCGACCCCGACGTCAGCCAGCACCGCCCGCCACAGGGCCGGCTGCCAGCGCTCCTGGGCGCTCAGTTGGCGGTAGCCCTCGCGCGCCAGCGCTATCCGATCCTGGCCGCCAGCCCAGTCATTCAGCCAGTCGGCGCGGTACACCTGATACTGATCGAACAGGTCAGCCAGGCGCTGCGCCAGTTGGTAGCACTTGCGGCAGTCCTGGTCATCGGCGAGAAACTGCCGCAGCGGGGCGAAATCCGGCTGTTCGAGCAGGGCCGGGAGCAGGCGCATCAGCCGCCAGGTCAGTGGCTGTTTGTCCAGCGGCGAGCTTTCTGGCACCGCTTCACGGCCAAGCACCCCGCGATAGGCCTGCCACAGAAACTGCGCCGGCAACTGCACCTCCAGCGCCGCGGCAATCCCACAGCCGCCCTGCTCAGGATCGGCCGCCAGCGCCATCTGCAGCCACTGGGCAATGCCATTGCTCTGCACCAGCACTACTTCATTTTCCAGCGGTGCCAGCGGGTGCGCACGCAGCCAGTCGACCATCAACTGGCGCAGGCTTTCCAGGCGGTTGCCGTGGATGATCATCAGGCCGGGTGAAAGGCGGTCGGCGTCCTGCATGGCGGATCCTGGTCGAATGCGGTTGTTGTCGGCGATAGTATCAGGCTGCCTGCGACAGGTCAGGTCGCAGTGCCCCGTCCGCTGCTGCGCAATCTGCGCCGATTCGGTTTATCCTTGGAGCCTGCAAGGGAATTCACTGTTACGCAAGGATATCGCATGTTGCCCCGTTACCTGACACTCGCCCTGATCGCCAGCCTGGCCGCCACCGGTGCCAGCGCCGATGACCATCCACTACTCAGCCGCTTCCCGGGCGCGCAGCTCAAGGGGCACGAGTCCATCGCCTATGAGCACGTCGCTCTGCCACAGGCAGCGGCCGATGCACCCGACACCGAACCACTGGTGCTGGTCGGCGACCTCAGCCGGCATACCTACGAAATCGGCAACGTCTCCACCCTCAAGGTCTGGGAAAACTATCAGGCGGCGCTACAGCGGGCCGGCTTCGAAATCCTGTTCCAGTGTGAGCGCGAGGCCTGTGGTCCGGGACGTGACGTCAAACGCATGGCTGATCCGCTGGCGGTCAGTGGCAATGTTTACAATTTCTACCGCAACCCCTATTACCTGCTCACGCGCCAGGACAATATTCACCTGGCCCTGTTCATCGGCGGCCATAACGACCGCGTGAGCGTGCAACAGGTGATTGTCGAAACCGTCGCGCGCGATACCGACCTGATCAGCCTGGATAGCGACTATCTCAACCAGGCCGACGACAGCGCCCTGCCCGAGATCAGTGCCGAGCAGCGGGCCGAAGACCATCCACTGCTGTCACGCTACCCCGGAGCCCGCGTGCGCAATCGCGAACGCCGCGACTATGAGCAGTTCATCCTCCCGGCCCCGCCCGGCAGTGCCGCCGAGCCGCTGCCACTGGTCGGCGACCTGACCCGGCACTTCTACGAAGTGCGCAATGTCTCGACCCTGAAACTCTGGGACAACTATCAGGCCGCACTGGAGAACGGCGGCTTCGAGCTGCTCTGGCAATGCCAGCGTGACGCCTGCGGCAATCAGCGCGAGCGCAAAGCGCTGGGTGACCGGCTATCGCTAGAGGGCAATGTCTACAACTACCACTCCGCCCCCTACTACGCGGTCTATCAGCGCGACGGCAGCCAGGGCCCGGTTCACGTAGCCCTTTACATTGGCGGGCATGCTGACCGGGCGGCGATCCAGCAGGTAGTGATCGAGGGACGCGGGCGCGCCGATGACCTGATTCAGGTGAACGCCGAAGGGCTGTACCGAGACCTGCAGGAAGCCGGCAAGGCGTTGATCTACGGCATCCACTTCGATACCGACAGTGCCGCCATCAAGCCCGAATCGGCTCCTACGCTGCAAGCCATTGCCGAGTTGCTGGGCCAGCATCCAGCGCTGCGCCTGTATGTGGTCGGGCATACCGATGATACCGGTAGCGAACAGCACAACCTGCGCTTGTCTTCGGCCCGGGCCGAAGCGGTAGTCAAGGCTTTGAGTAGTGACTACGCAGTGGCCGCCAACCGGCTGCAGAGCGCGGGCGTCGGCCCCTATGCGCCGGCCGCCGGCAATCTGGATGAGGCTGGCCGTCAGCGCAACCGGCGGGTCGAACTGGTACAGCGCCTGCCCTGAAAAAGCGGGGCGGCGCGCTGGCCCTGGGCTCAACCAAGCACAGTGGTGCTATACCTGACTGCCCAGATAGCGCCGCTCCCAGGGCGTGATTTCGTCCATGAAACTGGCCAGCTCCAGACGCTTGGTGGCCAGGTAACCGTCGATGAACTCGTCACCGAACAACTGCCGCGCCAGTTGGCTGCGCTCAAGCCGATGCATGGCCTCAGGCAGGGTATCGGGCAGGGTCAGCGCGTCCGGGGCCTGAAACACCCCCTGCACCGCCGCACTGGGCGTAAGCTGCTGGTCAATCCCGTGCAGGCCAGCGGCCAGGCTCACGGCAATCGCCAGATAGGGATTGGCGTCACCGCCCGGCAGGCGATTCTCAACCCGCCGCGCCGCTGGCTCACTGGCCGGAATCCGCAGTCCGGCCATGCGGTTGTCACTCGACCAGCACAGGTTGTTGGGTGAGGCGTAGGTGTTGCAGAACCGCTGATAGGAGTTGATGTGCGGCGCCATCAGCAGAGTCAGCTCACCGAGGCAGGTCTGCAACCCGCCCAGGTAATGCTCAAACTGGGCTGTGGGCCCGGCATTGCCAAGATCGGTAAAGATATTGCGCCCGGTCTGATCCACCACACTCTGATGCACATGCATCGAACAGCCCGGCACACGCGGCAACGGCTTGGCCATGCAGACGGCAATCAGACCATGCTTGAGCGCTACCTCATGCAGCAGATGCTTGAACAGGAAGGTCTGGTCGGCCAGCAGCAGCGCATCGCCATGCACGAAATTGATCTCGAACTGGCTGATACCCATCTCGTTCATGAAGGTATCGCGCGGGATGCCGAGCGCGGCCATGCCGGCCTTGAGTTCCTCGAAGAACGGCCGCAGACCGTTGGCCGAGCTGACGCTGAAGGCCGAAATACCCGGCTCACGCCGGCCATCCAGACCAACCGGGGCCCGGAATGGCTGGTACTCGTCGGCCTGGCGCTCGAACAGAAAGAACTCCAGCTCGGTGGCTACCACCGGTTGCCAGCCTCGCTCGGCATAGCGCTTAAGCACTCGTGCCAGCAGCGCCCGGGTCGACAGCCCTGAGGGCCGGCCGTCCAGCTCCACTGCCTCACAGACCGCCAGCGCGCGCGGCACCTCAGCCCAAGGCAGCACATGCACCTGCTCGGGCAGGGCCTGCAATACCAGGTCACCATCGTCGTGACCATAGAACTCCGGTTCCGGGTAGCCGCCCATCACCGCCTGCAGCAGCACGCCCCGGGCCAGTTGCAGCCGACGCCCGGCCAGAAAGCCCTCAACGGTCATTACCTTGCCCCGCGGGATGCCATTCAGATCGGGGGTCACACACTCGATATCGGCTACCCCAGCCAGGCGCTGGGACAGAGGGACAATCAACTGCGGGGAATTCATCAATGCTTGCCTTATGCTGCATGCCGAGTTGGCAACCAAACGATGATACCCCAAGCCCGCCGACTACGTCGCCTGCCCCCTCTGTGCAGAACATTCTCGACAAAACGCAGGAGCTGCCTTACTCTCAGCACCATGAACGAACGTTCATTCATAAAAATAACAGGACATCACCATGCGTCATACCGGCAAACACCTGACCTTCCTGCTGCCCGCAGTGCTGCTGCTCAGCGCCTGCCTGAGTGGGGGTGGCAGCAGCAGTCGCGCCCCCAGCCCTACCCCTCCACCGAACAATGACCCAATACCTACGGTCAACTATCTGAGCGCCATCGGTATTGGCGTCAGCGATCTGGACGCCGCAGTCAAACTCTATACCCAGGGCCTGGGCATGCGCGAACTCAAGCGCCTGCAACGCGACAACCGCCACGAGGTCATCCTTGAGTCGGCCGATGGCCGGGGCTCGCTGGTAGCTCTGATGAGTTTTACCGACGGCATTGGCCGCAACGTCCAGCAAAATCCGGGCAAGCTGGTGTTCTACGCCCGCGACCCCAACACCTTCGCGGCACAGTTCAACGCGGCTGGCGGGCGCATTACCCTGCCGCCGATGCCGCAAGCCGCCTTTGGCGGTGTGCTGGTCGGCTTCGGCCGGGATCAGGACAACAACCTGATCGAAATTGTCGGTGACGACAGCGCCAATCACTCCTATTTTGGCGCCTTTGGCCTTGGCGTCAGCGATCTGGAAGCGGCGCGGGATTTCTACACCGAGGTGCTGGGACTGGAGCAGAGTCTGTTTCTGGAAATTCCCGGTCAATACGATGAATACATCCTTCAGTCTCCGGTGCCCGGCGGCTCGGCCCTGGTGCTGATGCACTGGACCAACGACAGCGTGCGCAACTACAGCGACAACCCGATCAAGCTGGAATTCGCCTCATCCGACCCGCAGGCTCTGGCTGGCGCACTGGAGCGCAGCGGCATGGCCATCGAACGCACCCCCGCGCCCAGTGCCGAACCCGGCCTTGAGAACCAACTGGTGGGCTACAGCAGCGATGCCGACGGCAACTTGCTGGAACTGCGCCAAGGCATCCGTGGTTATCTGGGCGGCGCCGGCATCGGCACCGACGACCTTGATGCCGCCCTGCGCTTTTACACTGAAGGCCTGGGCATGCATGAAGTCACTCGTCGCAGCCGCACCGACCGCGACGAAGTAGTACTGGAGTCAGCCGACGCACGGGGCTCGCAACTGGTACTGATGCAGTTCACCGATGGCGAGCCGCGCAACATGCGGCGTAACCCCGGCAAGCTGGTGTTCTATGTCAGTGACCCCGAGCAGACGGCGCTGGACCTGATCGCCGCTGGCGGCCTGGTGACGCTGCCGCCAAGCTTCCAGCCCGGCCTGAATGTGGTGGTTGGCTTTGGTCGCGACCCGGACAACAACCTGATCGAGCTCGTCGGTAGCCCGGCAGCGGTACAGAGTTACTTCGGTGCCTTCGGCATCGGGGTCAGCGATCTGCAGGCGGCCCGCGACTTCTACGTCGACACCCTGGGTCTGCGTCAGGTGCTGTTCCTGCCGATTCCCGGCCAGTATGACGAATACATTCTGCAAGGTCAGGGCGGCTCGGCATTGGTACTGATGCACTGGACCAACGCAGTCCCACGCAACTACACCGACAACCCGGTTAAGCTGGAATGGCGCAGCATGTCGCCGGATGGACTGATCAGCGGAATCGAACAGGCGGGAGAGCGGGTGGTTCAGACCCCGAACTCCGACGACACCCGCGACGATGAGCAGGTGGCCTATGCCAAGGATGCCGATGGCACCTTGCTGGAGATCTTGCCGGCGCCCTGGGGGCGCTAGCAGGGGCATCAGCCACTCAAGCCAAAGCGCTTGAGTGGCTGATGAAGTAGCGTTTCAGAAACTCAGAGCCCGGTCACCCTGCTCGTCCTTAATCCGGGTCGGCAGACCCATCTCATTGAGCAGGTTGATAAACGGCTTGGGATCGAGTTCTTCAACGTTGACCATCTTCTGCACATCCCAGCTGCCATTGGCAATCAGGATCGCCGCAGCGACTGGCGGCACACCGGCGGTGTAGGAGATACCCTGACTACCGACTTCCTGGTAGGCCTCGGCATGATCGGCAACATTGTAGATGAACACTTCCTTATCCACCCCGTCCTTCTTGCCCTTGACCACGTCGCCAATGCAGGTCTTGCCGCTGTAGTTCGGTGCCAGTGAAGACGGATCAGGCAATACGGCCTTGACCACCTTGAGCGGCACCACTTCCAGCCCTTCGGCGGTCTTGACCGGCTGTTCGGACAACAGTCCGAGGTTCTTCAGCACGGTGAACACATTGATATAGTGCTCGCCAAAGCCCATCCAGAACCGGATGTTGGGCACATTCAGATTCTGCGACAGTGAGTGCAGTTCGTCATGCCCGGTCATGTAACTGGTCTGCGAGCCAACCACCGGCAGGTCGTCGGTACGCTTGATCTCGAACATGCTGTTCTGAGTCCACTGGCTGTTCTGCCAGGACCAGACCCGCCCGGTAAACTCGCGGAAGTTGATTTCCGGGTCGAAGTTGGTGGCGAAGTACTTGCCGTGGCTACCGGCGTTGATATCGATGATATCGATCTCATCGACACTGTCGAAGTACTCGTTGACCGCCAGCGCCGCATAGGCATTGACCACACCCGGGTCGAAGCCGACGCCGAGAATCGCGGTGATGCCCTTCTCTTCGCAGATCGCCTTGCGCTTCCATTCGTAGTTGGCGTACCACGGCGGGTTTTCACAGATCTTGTCCGGCTCTTCGTGAATGGCGGTATCGAGGTAGGCGGCACCGGTTTCGATGCAGGCCTGAAGTACCGACATATTGATGAAAGCCGATCCGACATTGATCACCAGTTGCGACTGTGTCTTGTCAATCAACGCCTTGGTGGCCTCGACATCGAGCGCATCCAGAGCATGGGCTTGCAATTCACCGGCAACCTTGAGGCTGCCCTTTTCCCTAACGCTGTCGACGATCTGCTGGCATTTCTCCAGCGTGCGCGAAGCGATATGGATATTGCCCAGCACATCGTTGTGCTGGGCGCACTTGTGTGCGACCACCTGGGCCACACCACCGGCACCAATAATCAGAACGTTTTTCTTCATTTCTCTTCCTCGAAACGCCTCCTTGGACGGGCTGGGAGCGAGTAGTGGGATAGCCTCAGGAGAGGCTGCTGACAAAGTCTTCGAAACCGAATTCCCTGACCAGTTCGATGCTGCCATCCAGTTGGCGCACCGCAATCGCCGGCATTTGCACGCCGTTGAACCAGTTCTTCTTGACCATGGTGTAGCCAGCAGCGTCGATAAACGACAAGCGGTCACCGACCTTCAGTTCACGATCAAAATTGAACTCACCGAAGATGTCTCCGGCCAGGCACGACTTGCCGCACACCATGTACGGGTACGGGCCATCGCAGGGCTCCATCTTCGCCGGTTGACGATAGATCAGCAGGTCAAGCATGTGCGCTTCGATCGAGCTGTCGACGATCGCCAGTTGCTTGCCATTGAACAGGGTATCGAGCACCGTGACTTCCAGCGAGGTGCTCTGGGTGATAGCAGCCTCGCCGGGCTCCAGATAGACCTGCACGCCGTAACGCTGGGAAAACGCCTTGAGTCGGGCACAGAAGGCATCGACCGGGTAACCCTCACCGGTAAAGTGGATGCCGCCCCCCAGACTAACCCACTCGACTTGCTCCAGCAGCGCGCCGAAACGCTCTTCGATCTGATTGAGCATCTGGTCGAACAGGGCAAAGTCACTGTTCTCGCAGTTGTTGTGGATCATGAAGCCGGAGATCTTGTCGATCACCTTCAGCACCTTGTCAGCATCCCACTCGCCCAGGCGGCTGAACGGCCGCGACGGGTCGGCGATGATGAATTCGGAACTGGAAACCCCGGGGTTCAGGCGCAGGCCGCGCACATGGCTGGCCGAAGCCTGCTCGAAGCGTTCGAGCTGACCGATCGAGTTGAAGATGATCTTGTCCGAATGCGCCAGCACCTCTTCGATCTCATGATCGGCATAGGCGACGCTGTAGGCGTGGGTTTCACCACCGAATTTGAGCTTGCCCAGCTTGACCTCGTTGAGCGAGGAAGAGGTGGTGCCGTCCATGTACTGGCTCATCAGGTCGAATACCGACCAGGTGGCGAAGCACTTTAGGGCCAGCAGGGCCTTGGCTCCGGACTGCTCGCGCACGTACTGGATGATGTCCATGTTGCGCTTGAGCTTGCTCTTGTCGATCAGGTAGTAGGGCGTCTGGATCAATTCGGTGTTACCTCCTGCGGTTCCAGGCTCCGGGTACCCCCGGTTTTTCGAGAAAGCGCGCGATTATAGAGTAAAGGTCGCCACGCTTCGAGTAAAAATACCCCATCATCTCTCAAGATCCGTCAGCCTAACGCGCATTCAAGTCAGTTTAAAGACAGACACCCTTGCGAAATACCAAAAACGCATTAAATCAGCAACATGAATGCATTAGACCTATTCAGCTATACACCTATAGTAGATCTGACACCCCCTCAACGGAGAACAACAATGTCCAACTCCCTGCCCCGCCAACTGGGCCTGGGCCTGCTCGGGCTGGCCCTGAGCGGTGCCAGCCTGGCCGCGCCGAAACCAGCCGAACCGACCACCGCCACTGCCAACAGCGCCGTGCTTGAGCAACTGCCGTTTGCCGACACCCGGGCCTTTGACGACGCCCGACGGGGCTTCATTGCCGCGCTACCGGATGGTCTGGTGGTCGATGGCAGTGGCCGTACTGCCTGGAACATGGCCGCCTATGCCTTCCTCGACAAGGAACAGGCCCCAGCCACGGTCAACCCCAGCCTCTGGCGCCAGGCCCGGTTGAATGCCATTCACGGTCTGTTCGAAGTGGTTGAAGGCATGTACCAGATTCGCGGCATGGACCTGGCCAACATGACCATCATCGAGGGCGAGACAGGGCTGATCATCATCGATCCGCTGCTGACCCCAGCCACCGCCAAGGCCGGTCTTGAGCTGTACTACCAGCACCGGCCGCAGAAGCCGGTTGTAGCCGTACTCTACACTCACAACCACGCCGACCACTTTGGCGGGGTCAAGGGTGTGATCGACGAGGCTGACGTTCGCGCCGGCAAGGTCAAGGTGTACGCCCCCTATGGCTTTATGGAGCATGCCGTTTCGGAAAACGTAATTGCCGGCAATGCCATGGCCCGGCGCGCCACTTACCAGTTCGGCGCCGGGCTGCCGGCTGGCGAGCGTGGGCACGTCGATACCGGCCTGGGCAAGGCGCTGGCCAGCGGCCCGCTGTCGCTGATCGCTCCGACCAATACCGTGCCGGATGATGCGACCCTGACCATCGACGGCATCGAGATCGAATTCCAGATGGCCCACGGCACTGAAGCCGAAGCGGAAATGATGATGTACTTCCCGCAGTTCAAGGTGCTCAACACCGCTGAAATCACCAGCCAGCACCTGCACAATATCTACACCATCCGCGGCGCCGCGATCCGCGATGCCAGCGCCTGGTCGCACTATATCGACAGAGCTCTGGAGCGTTTTGGTGACCGTGCCGACATCTTGATTGCCCAGCACCACTGGCCGATCTGGGAGCGCGAGCGGGCTCAGCACTTCCTCGCCGTGCAGCGCGACCTGTACAAGTTCATCCATGACCAGACCGTGCGGATGATGAACAAAGGCCAGTTGCCCGGTGACATCGCCGAAAATATCAAGCTGCCGGCCAGCCTCGATCAGGAGTGGTACGCCCGCGGTTACTACGGCACCCTCAAGCACAACGCCCGGGGCGTTTACCAACGCTACATGGGCTGGTATGACGCTAACCCGGCCAACCTCGACCCGCTGCCGCCACGCCAGAACGCCGCCAAGACCATCGAGTACATGGGTGGTGCTGACAAGGTGCTCGAGCAGGCTCGCCAGGACTTTGCCAACGGCGAGTACCGCTGGGTCGCCTGGGTTATGAGCCAGGCCGTATTTGCCGACCCGGACAACCGCGCCGCTCGCGAACTGGGGGCAGATGCGCTGGAACAACTGGGTTATCAGGCTGAGGCCGGTACCTGGCGCGGTGCCTATCTGATGGGCGCACAGGAGCTGCGCAACGGTGTCGGTGAGGCACGACGCGGAAGCGGACTCGATCCTGATCTGTTGCAGGCGCTGGAGGCTGGCATGTTCTTCGATTTGCTGGCGGTGCGCCTGAACCCGGAGAAAGCCGACGGCAAGCATCTGGTGATCAACTGGTCACTGACCGACCTGGACGAGCACTACCGGCTCAACCTACAGAACGCCACCCTCACCTACCGTTCAGGTGCGCTGGCTGAGCAGGCCCATGCCAGTGTCAGCATGACCCGCGAGACGTTGGACCAGATCCTGCTGCGCCGCACCACCTTCCCCGAGGCGGTGCAAGGTGGCCAGATCAAGGTTGAAGGCGAGCCCAAGGCGTTCTTCGCCCTGCTGCAAATGCTCGACGAGCCATCCGGCAACTTCCCGATTGTCGAACCGGTACGCTAAACCACCGGCGCAGGAGCCTGGCTTCGTGGTGATCCAGCAATACTTCTGGATGGCCACGTCGCTACGCTCCTCGCCATGACCCCGAGGGTGGCACCACCGCCCTCGACTACCCGCTCTCACTACCCCATCACCCTCACCGCCGTCATCACCAGGCGCAAAGCGCCGTGGTGATCCATACGCCCTCTGGATGGCCGCGTCGCTACGCGACTCGCCATGACACCAAGGGGAACACCCCCGCCCTCGACTCCCCCCTCACCACCCCTTCACTCTCCCTCCCGTCATCACGAGGCGCAAAGCGCCGTGGTGATCCACACGCCCTCTGGATGGCCGCGTCGCTACGCGACTCGCCATGACACCAAGGGGAACGCTGTGGTGACCCAAAGCGGCGACACATTTCCACATACCTCTCAAAGCAATGGCACCCGACCAGGGCTACCCTGAAAAAGATTGCCGTCTGGGAGGCCCAATGAGCGAGGCATTGCAACGCCTGTTCAATCTGCGCCGTGAAGAGCTGCTGCCGGTTAGTCTGGCGATGGCTTTCTTCTTCTGCGTGCTGACCGCACTGATGGTCCTGCGCCCGGCGCGTGAGGCTTTGGGCATGCAGGGCGGGATCGATGCGGTGCGCTGGCTGTTCATCGGTACCGCGCTGATCACCCTGCTGGTCAATCCACTGTTCGGTCTGCTGGTCAGCCGCCTGCGCCGACTGACGTTCATCACCCTGACCTACCTGTTCTTCATCGTCAGCCTGCTGTTGTTCCATGCCATATTACGGCTCTCGCCGCAGGTGATCGGCATCACTACCGGCCAGGTGTTTTATGTCTGGTTCAGTGTCTTCAACCTGTTCACCACCATGGTGTTCTGGGCCTTAATGGCCGACCGTTTCAGTCTCGAACAGAGCAAACGGTTCTTCGGTCTGATCGCGGTTGGCGGCACCTGCGGGGCGATTTTCGGGCCCTGGCTGGCTACTCGCCTGGCTGAGCCGCTGGGCACTGCGCAACTGTTGCTGGTGTCCTGCGGTTTTCTGCTGCTGGCCCTGGCCGCCGCCTGGGGCATCGCCCGCCTGCAACCAGAGCGCCCACCCGGCCAGCCACCGGCAGCCGAACCCGAGCGTATCGGTGGCAGCGCCTGGGAAGGTCTGCGTGCACTGTTGAGTTCACGCTACCTGCTGGGGATCGCCAGCTACGTGGTGATTCTGGCGATCATGGCCACCTTCATCTATTTCACCCGGCTGCAGATGGTCGCCGCACAAGGCGAGGGGCTGGACCTGCGCACCGCGCTGTTCGCCCGTATCGATCTGATCACCCAACTGACCACGCTGGTATTGCAGGTACTGGTGGCTGGTCATCTGATGAAACGCATTGGCGTGCACATCACCCTGGCCCTGCTACCGCTGACCGCCGCGCTGGGTTTCATCGGCCTGGCGCTGGTCGGCTCGCTGGCGGCACTGATTGTGTTCGAAGCCTGTTTCCGCGCGGTCCAACGCGCTCTGATGCGTCCGGCCCGGGAAACCCTGTTTACCGTGGTCAGCCGTGAGGACAAGTACAAAGCCAAAGCCTTTATCGATACCTTCATCTACCGTGCCGGCGATGTGGTCGGCGCCCAGACCGAAGGTTTACTGGGGCGCCTGGGCATGGGACTGGCGGCCGTCGCCAGTGTCGCCGTGCCGTTGGCACTGGTCTGGGCAGCACTGGGCCTATGGCTCGGTCGCGCCCAACAGCGTCAGGCCGACACCCCGACTTTCACACCAGAACCTGGAGGAACCCGCCATGATCTCCCGTCGTGACTATTTGAAACTGGCGCTGCTCAGCGGCGCCGCCCTGAGTCTCAAGCCAAGCCTGCTATGGGCCAGTGATCAGGCCCTGCCGCTGCTCACCCGTCAGGTACCGTCTTCAGGTCAGACTCTGCCGGCAGTGGGGCTGGGCAGTTCGGCAACCTTCTCCCGGGTGGCCGGCAGCGATGATGTCGAGGCTCTGCGTGCAGTACTGCAGGCCATGCTGGAACACGGCGGCAGCGTGTTCGATACCGCTCCCAGCTATGGCGCCTCCGAGCAGGTAGCCGGACGTATCGCCAACCAGGAGGGCATTGCCGAACGGCTGTTCTGGGCCACCAAGCTGAATGTGGCCGGACGCGGCGCCGGCCAGGCCGACCCGCAGGCGGCCCAGGCGCAACTGGATGCCTCGTTCGCCCGGATCGACAAACCGGTGATCGACCTGATTCAGGTCCACAACCTGGGGGATGTGCCAACGCAACTGGGACTGCTCAAGGATTTGCGTGAACAGGGTCGGGTACGGCATATCGGCGTCACCACCACCTTCGCTCAGCAGTACGAATATCTGGAGCAGGTAATGCAACGCGAGCCGCTGGATTTTATCGGCATTGATTACGCCATCGACAACCTGACCATGGAACAACGGATTTTGCCGCTGGCCCAGGAGAAAGGCATTGCCGTACTGGTCTATGCACCGTTCGGACGGACCCGCCTGTGGGACCGGGTCCGCGGCCATGAAGTGCCGGGCTGGGCAGGCGAGTTCAACGCCCACTCCTGGGCCCAGTTCTTCCTCAAGTTCGTGCTCGCCCATCCGGCGGTGACCTGCGCTACCCCAGCCACCAGCCGCCCGCATCACATGATCGACAATATGGGCGCGGCGCTCGGCGCACTACCGGATGCCGACATGCGCCAGCGGATGATTGCTCACCTGGAAAGTCTGTAAGCTAGGGTCTGTTGCCGTTTCACAACGACAAAGGCGATGCCGAGGCACCGCCTTTGCGATGAGCGTCGCAGACGATCAGAAGTTGTAACGCAGACCTGCAGAGACAAAATCCACATCGTAGGTATCGGCCACATCGCGGTAGCGCTCATACTCGGCCACCAGGCTGAAGCTTTGGGACAGCATCAGGCTGGCACCAACGCCCCAGGACCAGACCCACTCCTTGTCCGAGTAGCTGTCGCTATCAGTGATACCAAATACCGTGAACTTGTCCTTGGCCTTGGTACGCAGCTGATGATAGCCAACCTTGCCGAACAGGCTCAGGCGATCCAGCGGCAGGGTACCTACGGCGTTAAGACCCAGCCCCTGAGTTTCAGCGGTCGTTCTGGCAACCGCGACCCCATCAGTGGCTTTGTAGCTGAGTTCGCCCAGGTCAATGTACTGGAACTCCACGCCCACGTATGGGTTTAACTGAATACCGGCACCGATCTTGAAGGCCGTGTCCTTGGTATCGAGGGAGGAGCTGACGCCCGGTACAACCCCCCAATAGTTGTCGAGGGCGCTTTTGGAAATATCCGCATCGGACTGACCGACACTGGCAAACAGGTAGCCGTTGACCTGTTCGGCCTGGGCAACGCCAGTCAGGCTGGCCAGGCTGATTACGGCGGCAGAAAGCAGGGTTTTCTTGAACATTATTGTGACATCTCCATCTGACTTGTCATAACCGCCTTCATGGCGGTGGTTCCGTTACTCGGCCTCTCCCGGCCCGAGTGGGGCAATCATACGACCAGATAAAGGCATTGCGCCATAGCCTGACAAAACAAAAAAGCGCCTCATCCTCAAGGCAGTGACAGCAGAGTTTGCAAACGCTCAACGAAGAACGACCGCTGCTGTTTCAGACTGAACAGCCGGGGAGCGAACAGCCAGCTTTGGGTGACACCCATCAGTTGGGTGTATATCAGCAAAGCCAGACTTTCCGGGCTCTGCGCCGCAGGCAGCAATGACTGACGCTGGGCCTCGGCCACCAGCGCGCTGAGCGCATCGATGATGCGCCGGGTCAGCTTACGCTCGCGTTTGAGCGTGGGCGCAAGCGCCTCAGTCAGTTCAGTCTTGTTCAGCAGAATCTCGAACGACTGACGAAACCAGGCATCCTCGACCAGCAGCTCCAGCCAACGACTGGCGAACCTTTCGATCGCCTGCAGCGGCTGCTGATGACTGGCCGCCGCCTCGGCTACCAAAGCCTCCAGCGGCTCCTGCGAATAGGCCAATACCGCTTGGTAAAGGTCATCCTTGTTCTTGAAGTGCCAGTAGATCGGCCCGCGACTGTAGCCGGCTTCCTTGGCAATCATTGCCAGGGTGGTATTGGAGTAGCCGTTGCGGCTGAACAGGGTCAGCGCGGCTTCGATGACTTTCAGGCGGGTTTTTTCCGCTTCTTCCTTGGTTCGACGCATGGGTGTTCCGGATAAACCGCCACCACCGGGCGATGGTGACGGTGAATGGATATCAGAGCGCGCCGTCGGCCGCCATCTGCATGTAGCTGGGGTCGAAACGCAGCCTGATGTTAGCGCTATCGCCCAGGGTCACGCCATTGGGGAAGCTGATGCCAACGAAATCGGCATTGGGAGCCCCCTCGCCAAGCAGGCCCTTGTCGAAGGAAAACTCACGCACGCTGTCCATCGCCTCGACCGCCTCCGGGCTGGCAATGAAGGCTAGCGCATCGGCCGCCTGCCAGAACATCTGCATCCCCGCCAGTTGCGCCTCGTAGCCTGCCTGATCGGTGCCCGACGCCTCGCCCAAAAAGGCACGGGCCTTCTGCCCTTCTTCACTGTCGGTGCCGAGCACCGCCATCAGCTCGAACCAGGCACCGGTCAGTGCCTTGCCCAGCGCCGGATTGGCTGCAAGCGTAGCCGTGTTGACAATGGTCAGGTCCTTGATATGCCCGGGAATCATGCTCGAATCGAACACCCGGTTGGCGCCCGGTACGCTGGCCACATCATCGAGCAGCGGGTTCCAGGTCACCACGTTACGGACTCCCGAAGTATTGAACGCGGCCACGATATCAGCATCACCGGTATTGACCACGGTTACATCACGCTCACGCAGGCCAACGCTGTCCAGTGCCCGCGCCAGCAGATAGTGCGACACCGACAGTTCCACCAGATTAACCTGCTGGCCCTTGAGGTCGGCAACATTGGTGCTGTCCTTCATCACCAGCCCGTCGTTGCCATTGGAGTAGTCACCAACGATCAGCGCAGTGGTATCGACACCACCGGCAGCCGGGATCGACAGCGCATCCATGCTGGTCGCCACCACCCCGTCAAACTGACCTGCGGTGTACTGGTTGATCGACTCGATGTAATCGTTGATCTGCACGATCTCGACTTCAATGTCGTACTTGTCGGCCCATTTCTTCATGATCCCCGACTCGTCGATATACAGCCACGGAATCCAGCCGGCATAGATGCTCCAGGCCAGCTTGAAGCTATCGCGCTCCTGGGCCGAGACTACCGGGGCCGCCAGTGTCGAGGCGGCCAACGCTAACACTGCGCCCTTGGCCAAACGGCTCACACGGCGAGTAAAGGGGGTTGGCTTTTTCATGATTCAACTCCTGAATGGATTTGGGTGTTGCCTCCGGTACAGCAAAAGCCGCGCCAGCTTTGCCTGGCGCGGCCGTGATCAGAAAAACTTCAGATAGCGGTTCAGTTCCCAGTCCGAGACATGGGTGTGGTATTCGCTCCACTCGCGGCGCTTGAAGGTAACGAAGCTGTCGAACATCGCTGGGCCGAATACGGCTTTTGACAGGGGGTCGGCGGCAAACGCCTCAATCGCCTCGCCCAGCGTCTGCGGCAGCATCTCGATACCCAGCTCACGGACCTCGGCGTCGCTGTAGTTGTACATGTTCTCGCGGTGTGGCTGGCCCGGATCGATGCCCTCGCGGATGCCTTCCAGGCCCGCCGCCAGAATCAGCGCCGCGCCCAAGTAGGGGTTGCAGGCAATGTCGGCGGCGCGGCATTCGACCCGGCCACCCTGCGACGGAATGCGCAACATATTGGTGCGGTTGTTGTTGCCGTAACAGACGAATACCGGTGCCCAGGTCGAGCCGGACATCGCCCCCTTGCGTACCAGGCGCTTGTAGCTGTTGACCGTCGGCGCAATCACCGCACTGATGGCCTTGGCATGTTTCATGACCCCACCGATAAAGTGATAAGCCATCTGCGTCACCCCACAGCCATAGGGATCCTCGCCAGCGGCCGGATCGAACAGGTTGCGCCCGCTCTCGCGGTCGGCCAGCGACATGTTGTAGTGCGCACCGCTGCCGGTCCGGTTGGCCGATGGCTTGGGCATGAAGCTGGCAAAGCCACCGTGCTTGCGCGCAATCTCGTTGGCCATCAGGCGGAAGAACACCAGCCGGTCGGCCATGTGCAGGGCATTGGTGTAGGTGAAATCGGTCTCGAACTGACCGTTGGCATCCTCGTGATCGAAGGAATAGACATCCCAGCCCATGGCGTTCATGGCTTCCACCAATTCGCCGACAATCGGCAGGTTGTCCATCAGGGTGCGTGGGTCGTAGCACGGCTTGGCCAGGGTATCGCGGGCGCTGAGCGGCTCGAAGCCACCATCTTCGGTATCACGAAACAGGAAGAACTCGGTCTCGATCCCCAGATTGAAGGTCAGCCCCATGTCGGCAGCCGCCGCCACCTGACGTTTGAGGATATTGCGTGAACAGGCCTCGAACGGCGCCCCGTCCAGGTGCAGATCACTGGCGAACCAGGCCAGCTCCGGATTCCACGGACAGATAGTCACGGTATCGGTGTCCGGCATCGCCGCCACCTCGTTGTCGCTAATGTCCTGCGGCACTCCATCCAGCGCTGCCCCGGTGAACAGCTCGGAGCCCTTGAGCATGCGCCCCAGGTGCTCCAACGGCACGAACTTGCCCTTGATCACACCATGCAGATCGACATAACCAGCCAGCGCGTACTTCACCCCTTTGGTCTGCAACGATTGCTTGAGTGCTTCAGTGGATGCGGACATGACATGACTCCAACGATTGAACGGCGCACCCGTGGCGCCTGGTACGAATCTTTCATTCAACATACATGCCAGCATGCATGTATAGGTATTGACCAGACACTTCGCGACCAGCCGCCGCAGCTCTCAATACGCTTTCGGGATAAATGAAAAATGAAAGAAAATCAGCCACTTGTGCAGACATACCGACTAGGCGACCTGACCCTGCAGAGTGGCCAGACCCTGTATGATGGCCAACTTAGCTACCTGCAACTGGGTGAACTGAATGCCGCAGGCGACAACCTGATCGTCCTGCCGACGTACTATGGTGGAACACACCTGGGCAATTTGCCCCTTGTTGGTGCACACAGCCCACTGGACCCGGCCCGCTACTGCATCCTGATTCCCAACCTGCTCGGCAACGGCCAGTCCAGTTCACCCAGCAACAGCCCGACGCCCCAACACGCCGCGCACTTTCCGGCCATCAGCCTGGCCGACAACGTGCGGGCACAGAAGCAACTGATTGAAGCATGCTTTGCCGATGCCGCCCCAGCGCTGGTGCTCGGCTGGTCGATGGGTGGCATGCAGGCGCTGCAATGGGGTTGCCTGTATCCCGAGCGGGTCAGTCGAATCCTCAGCATCTGTGCCACTGCTCGCTGCTGGCCACACAACCGGGTATTTCTCGATGGCGTTGAGGCCGCCCTGACCTGCGACCCGCAATGGCAGAACGGTCACTACCAGAGCCCGCCCCGCGCCGGCCTCAAGGCCTTCGCCCGGGTCTACGCCGGCTGGGCCTACAGCCAGGCCTTCTACCGTGATGCGCTGTACCGGCAATTGGGGTTCGACAGCATCGACGCCCTGCTCGCCTACTGGGAGCAGGACCACCTGGATCAGGACGCCAACGACCTGCTGTGCGTGCTGGATACCTGGCGCCGTGGCGATATCAGCGCCAACTCGCAGTTCAACACCGACTTCACCGCCGCCCTGGGCGCCATCCGGGCCAAAACCCTGATCATGCCGTGCAGCACCGACCTCTACTTCACCGCCGAGGATGCCGCCTGGGAAGCACGGCGCATGCCTGATGCCGAACTACGAGTGCTGCACTCGGACTGGGGCCACTGCGCCGGTGCCCCGGGCCGGCACCCAGCCGACACCCGGCAAATATTGCGCGCCTGCGCCGAACTGCTGAACGCCTGAGCCCCCTACTCCCCCGGCCGCTCATCCCAGAACGGTCGCTGACTTTCACGCAGGGCGTCGGCCCGGCTCAGGCCAATGTCCTTGAGCGCGCTGTGGTCCATCGACGCAAGCAAACGCCGTTCATAGGCCACCCGGCGCCAACGTTGAATACGTTGCCAGAGACGAGTGAACCAGACCTGCGGTTTGAACTGGACCTGGCAACCCACGTCAGCAGGCCGGGAACGCTGATTCAACACACCGGAGTCCACTGACGGCATTGGCGCTCGGCGGTTTTGGACCGTCGATGCCGTAAACACCGCACGCTCTTTGATCAGCGTTCCCCATGCACGGGGCAATAACCTCTCACCTTTCATCAGCCATCCTCCTATTCAGGATGGCGTCAGTGTCGCGCCGGGTTTAACATCAATCCAACGAATGTTTTTTATGCAACCCATCTTAGGATTTGATGTATGGCCCACTACCCCGTTATCGACAGCGAACTGCTGCGCAGCTTCGTCGCCATTGCCGACCATGGCGGCTTCACCCGCGCCGCCGAAGCCCTGAACCGCACCCAATCGGCGGTAAGCATGCAGATGAAACGCCTGGAAGATGATGTGCTGGAACGCCCGTTGTTCCAGAAAGATGGTCGCCAGCTCAGCCTGACCGCCGAAGGTCAGTTGCTACTCGGCTATGCCCGTAGAATTCTCAAATTGCAGGGCGAAGTGCTCAACAGTCTGCGCGCGCCACACATGGTCGGCAGCGTCCGGGTCGGCACTCCGGACGACTACGTCATGCGCTTTCTGCCTGAAGTGCTGTCGCGCTTCGCCCAGGCCTACCCCATGGTCCAGGTGGAAATGCACTGCGAACCCTCGTTCCAGTTGCTGCAGCGCAAGGATCTGGACCTGACCATCGTCACCCGCCAGCCGGGCCAGGAAATTGGCCAGTTGCTGCGTCAGGAGCAGATCGTCTGGGCTCAGGCCGCCGGCTTTGACCTGCACCGCAGCGACGTCTTGCCGCTGGCCATGTTCAACGCTGACTGCTTCTGCCGCGAATGGGCCTGCAACGCCCTCGATACCATGGGCCGTGACTACCGGGTGGCCTACACCAGCCCCAGCCTATCGGCGATCATGGCCGTGGTTGGCGCCGGTCTGGCCTTGACCGCGCAGTTGCAGAGCCTGATACCCGCCCATATGCGGATCGTTGGCAAAGAGGAAGGATTGCCCGACATGCCCTCGGCCAGCATCGTGCTGCTGCGCAATCCACAGACCCGTTCACCCATCACCGAATGCCTGGCCGAGCATATCGCCGAAGGCTTCCGGCTCTGATCAGCCCCAGTACAGCGTGCGCGGCTGGCCGCCCCGGGCCTCAAACAGATGGCCTACATCCGGCACCGCATAGCAGCGGTCGCCACGCTGTGGCTGCCAGCCATTGTATTCGGCGTGGGTAATGCCGATCTCCCACAACTCATCGGCCTGCCAACCGCACGGTCTGAGTTCCAGACGCACCTCGGCACCAATCAGATTGATCGCCTCGACCTGTAACGGCAGGTGGGCATGCTCAACCGCATGCAACTGCAGGCGCACCTCATGCGGGCGCAGATACAACTGCACCTCGCCCCCGGCGCCAGCCGGCTCCGGCAGACGCACCCAGCCTTCGCCCTGGCGCACTTCGCGCCCATCCAACGCCCCGGCGAACACATTCACATGCCCCAGAAAATCGAACACGAAGCGACTGTCCGGCTTCGCATAGAGTGCCTGCGGCCGATCGACCTGTTCGATACGCCCGGCACTCATCACCACCACCTGATCGGACAGCTCCAGCGCTTCCTCCTGATCGTGGGTGACGAACACGCTGGTGAAATTCAGTTCATCGTGCAGGTTGCGTAGCCAGCGCCGCAGATCCTTGCGCACCTTGGCATCCAGCGCCCCGAACGGCTCGTCCAGCAGCAGAATGCGCGGTTGCATGGCCAGTGCCCGGGCCAGGGCGATGCGCTGCTTTTGCCCGCCCGACAGTTGCGACGGATAGCGCTCAGCCAGATGCGCCAGTTGTACCATTTCCAGCAGCTCACCAACCCGCCGGCGAATCTCGGCCGCCGCCGGGCGCTGCTTGCGCGGCAGCACATCCAGACCAAAGGCAATGTTCTGGGCCACCGTCATGTGGCGGAACAGCGCATAGTGCTGAAACACGAAGCCGACGCGCCGCTCACGCACATGCTGGCCGGTGACATCCTCGCCCTGAAACAGAATGCGGCCACCGTCGGCACTCTCCAGCCCGGCAATGATCCGCAGCAGAGTGGTCTTGCCCGAACCGGAGGGCCCCAGCAGCCCCACCAGCTGGCCGTCACCGATCTCCAGCGAGATGTCGTTGAGCGCCTGGAAATTGCCGAACGACTTGTTGATCCGTTCGAGGGAAATACTCATTAGCGAAGATCCTGTTGTTCATGCTGGCGGGCCTGGCGCCATTCGACGAAACTCTTGACCAGCAGGGTCAGCAGCGCGATCCCGGCCAGCAGCGAGGCGCTGGTAAAAGCCCCGACCGCGTTGTAATCCTGGTACAGCAGCTCGACATGCAGCGGCAAGGTATTGGTTTCGCCGCGGATATTGCCGGACACCACCGACACCGCACCGAACTCGCCGACCGCCCGGGCATTGGTCAATACCACCCCGTAGAGCAGCGCCCACTGGATATTCGGCAGCGTTACCCGGCGAAACAGCTGCCAGCCACTGGCGCCCAGCACCACCCCGGCCTCTTCTTCCTCACGCCCCTGCTGCTGCATCAGGGGGATCAGCTCGCGGGCCACGAACGGACAAGTGACGAACACCGTGACCATGACAATGCCCGGCCAGGCGAACATCAACTGCACATCGCGCTCCATCAGCCAGCCACCGAGCCAGCCATTGCTGCCGTACAACAGCAGATAAAGCAGGCCAGCCACCACCGGCGATACCGCGAAGGGAATGTCGATCAGGGTAATCAGCAGCTTGCGCCCAGGAAACTCGAAGCGCGTCACCAGCCAGGCCAGAAACACCCCGAACACCAGATTGATCGGCACCGTCAGCGCCGCGACGAACAGCGTCAGACTGATGGCGCGCAGGGTGTACTGGTCAGTCAGGTTGGCCCAGTAGGTCTGCACGCCACCGGAAAAGGCCTGAACGAAAATGATCACCAGCGGCATCACCAGCAACAACACGGTCAGGCTGACGGCCAGGCCGATCAGGCTCCATTTGACCCAGGGCTGGTCACCAACCCGCATACCACCGAGTTTTTTCATCTGCAGCCCTCAGCGTCCATGCAGGCGGCGCAGGTAACGCGCCTGCCACAGGTTGATCGCCAGCAGCAGGAGCAGCGAGGCCAGCAGCACCACCGAGGCAATCGCGCTGGCGGCGGCATGATCAAACTCCTGCAACCGGATGAAGATCATCAGACTGGTGACTTCACTGATGTAGGGCATGTTGCCGGCGATAAAGATGATCGCGCCGAACTCGCCCAGACTGCGGGTAAACGACAACGCGATACCGGTCATCAGCGCCGGCCACAGGGCCGGAAACAGAATGCGCCGAAACACCGTCCAGTCCGAGGCGCCCATGCTCACCGCCGCTTCTTCGTCCTCGGTCGGCAGATCCTCCAGCACCGGCTGCACAGTTCTGACCACGAACGGCAGGCTGGTGAAAGACATGGCGATAATGATACCGATCGGAGTAAAGGCCACTTTGATGCCGAACAACGCAAACAGCTGGCCGTACCAGCCGTTTTCGGCAAACAGCGCGGCCAGGGTGATACCGGCCACCGCGGTGGGCAGGGCGAAAGGCAGATCCATGATCGCATCAACCAGGCGCTTGCCGGGGAACTCGTAGCGCACCAGTACCCAGGCCAGCAACAGCCCGATCAAACCATTGACCAGCGAGGCGATCAGCGCCGCCCACAGGGTCACCCGGTAGGAGGCCACGACCCGTTCGTCACTGATCACCGCCCAATACTCGGCCCAGCTCATGCCGGCACTTTCGACGATCAGACCGGTAACCGGCAGCAGCAGAACCAGGCTGATAAACAGCAGCGAGATCCCCATACTCAAGGCAAATCCCGGCAAGACGCGCTTGCCGGGATTACTGGAGAACAACGAGGAAACGCCGCGGGGCGCTGAACTCATGCAAGACCCCGCTTAACGGCGCTGCAACTGGTCAAGTTTGGCCCCGTTGGCAAAATGCTCACGCATGGCGGTTTCCCAGTCACCGGTAATGGCCTCGATCGGCAGCAGTTCCAGCTCGGGGAAGCGCTCGGCGAACTCGGCCTGGACCTTTTCATCATGCACCCGGTAATTGAACCCGGCAATCAGGCGTTGGGCCGGTTCGCTATAGAGGTATTCCAGGTAAGCCTTGGCCAGTTCTTCAGTGCCGTTGCGCTGGACATTACGGTCAATCCAGGCGACCGGAAACTCAGCCAGGAAGCTGACCTTGGGTACCACCACTTGATAACCGCCATCCGGGTACTCGGCAATGATGTTGTTGACCTCGGACTCGAAGGTCAGCAGGACGTCACCGATACCACGCTCGACGAAGGTGGTGGTGGCGCCGCGACCACCGGTGTCGTACA
Organism: Pseudomonas jilinensis; assembly: GCF_003586265.1. Taxonomy (NCBI): domain Bacteria; kingdom Pseudomonadati; phylum Pseudomonadota; class Gammaproteobacteria; order Pseudomonadales; family Pseudomonadaceae; genus Pseudomonas; species Pseudomonas jilinensis. Next base: position 71,773 of record NZ_QJSA01000015.1, read on the forward strand.
CCGCAACATTGCCGAGAAAGGTGCGCAGGTAGTTATCAATCGCCTGTTGATCATCACCGTGAGCTTTTTGCGCATAGCCGAGTGCCGCCAGATAGGTATAACGGCCATTGCCCGAGGTCTTGGGATTAGGCAGCACCGAGCTGACGTCAGCCCGGGCCAGATCGTCCCAGTTATGGATATTCTTCGGGTTGCCCTGGCGCACCAGGAACGCCATGGTCGAATAGTAGGGCGAGCTGGCATTGGGTAGTCGGTCACGCCAGTCGGCCGGGATCAGCTTGCCACGCTCATGCAGCATATCGACATCGGTCACCTGGTTGTAGGTCACCACATCGGCACGCAGGCCCTGGATGATCGCCTGAGCCTGGCGTGAGGAGCCACCATGCGATTGCTTGATTTCGACCGACTTGCCGGTTTCGGCCTGCCAGTGCTCGGCAAACAGTTCGTTATAGGCTGAAAACAGTTCGCGGGCGATGTCGTAGGACGAGTTCAGCAGTTCCTGGTCGGCAGCCTGAGCCGGACCGGCCGTCAAGCCGGCCGTCAGCGCCAGGGCACCGGCCACACGGATAATCCAACGGGGTTTGTTCAACATGACAGCCTCCGGCTGAAAGTTCAGGTAAGAACGCCCCGCAGGTGCGATGGCAGATGCTCGTCCGCTTCGCGCCCGCAGGGCACTCCTACAAGCTTGTTCAGGATGTTTCTTAAAGGAGATTCAGACTACCCAAGCCCGGCCTTTAGAACAATAAGCTTGTTATACGGATTTGCTTATTACTCCAAACACTAAGACATAAGTATTTGTTGCGCAGCAACGCTCAGTGCTTTTGTGGTTTACCGAGCCGCTCGTTGATCTCGCTACTAAGCCCTTCCAGCTCGGCACGCGCCAGCGCCCGCTCATCCAGCTTGTTACGGGCCGCTTCGGGCAGGTCGGTAAAACTGATCACACCACGTTCGACCAGCACGATGACCACATCCTCAAGTACCCGAATCAGGTCAAGGTCGGTCTGCTTCAGGCTGGCCAGCCGGGAATGTACTTCTTCGCGGGTCTTGAGCCAGCTTTCCAGCTCCTCGCTTTCGACCGCCAGGGTGTCGGTCATCCCTTCGAACGGTTCACTTTCAACACGCAACAGCAGGCCTTCCGCGTCGCGCTGTACATACACCATGGATACCTCCGGCCAGACCTGATTGCGCCGAGTCGACAATTTAGCCTCGAAGGATGTACCGGCAGACGCCTTGTGTCCAGGGTATTCGTTTTTATCTGTAGAGTCAGCCATTGTCTTTCACCAGGAATATCAGCGCCGTAGGGCATCTTTGTTTGCCATTGGGCCCGGATTCCATGGACCATCGGCGCTACCGTCAGGTTCCCCCGAAGGTACCGCGCCAGGCGCTCAAGACAGCAGGCTGACCACGGCAAAGCGGTTCAGGTTAGCCTGGGCAACCACCGCCTGGGTCACCGCTGCGTAGCTGGAGGCGGCCTTGTGCATCAGGCCGAAAACCGAACGGGCGTACTCCTGGGCCCACTCCTGTTCATCCTGATCGCTCTGCTGAGCCAGGAACTCGCGAATTTCCTGCTGTCGCTGAGCCAACTGGTCACGCAGCAGGGCAATCCGATCCAGAGCCTGGACCACCTCATCGAGCATCTGCCGCTGGGACTGAAAGTTGTCCAGCTGACTATTGCCATCCAGGCTCAACAAGCGCTCTTCGCGGGGGTGCAGCTGGGTAAACTGTCCGGCCTCGAACAGCCGGCCTTCCCCCTGTACCTGGATCCCACCCTGGAGTCGCTTCCAGTCCGCTTCACGGCTACTGAAGCGCAGGTCACCCTCGGCGTTCAGTTCGGCGCGGATACCCACTGGCATCAGGGCATTATTGAAGCGGCGCAGGAGCTGTTCGGCATTTAGCCCTTCCTCAAGAGCCACCACCCGGGGCTCGGACTGCTGGCGCCCGGCCTTGATGATCAGGGTTTCTCGCCCGGCCACTTGCAGTGCCTCAAGCGACTCCAGCCCGGGCAGACTGAAACGACTGCGGGCCGGCTCGTTCAGGCTCAGGCGTAAATTGGCGTCCAGACTACCAGCCGAGCGCTCGGAGCGACGCTCAAGCAGACGGTTGAGATTGTCGATTGCCTGGCGCAGCACCTGGCGCTCTTCACCCTTGCTGCTGGTCAGTTGCCGGCTCAGCGACAGTTTCAACTGGTCGAGCCGGCCAGTCAGATCGGCCAGATAGCTGTCGGCTGACTGCATGGCGCTGAGCTGGCGATTCAGTTGCAGGCCGTAGCCGGAGCTGCGGCTGTTCTTGCGCGCCCGTGCAGCCGGCTGCTCGGCAACCACCGCCGGTTGCCGGCTGGGCTCCAGCGGGCGCTCCCTGACCACCGTCTGACGCCGCCCCTGCGGGTCAACCGGGGTCACTACAGGTAATTGCTTGTCGATCTTCATGCGTACCAGCCTCTTACAGCAGACTGAACAAGGTTAGCTGATTCAGCTTCAAATAGGTCTGCTGCGTTGCCTGCAGGGCCAGCATGTACTGGTTCAGATCAATACTCGCGCCAGCGTAATCGAGCTGCGACAGCTCGCCCTCGATCTTCTGATTGACCAACGACACCTCAGTATTGCTGTCATCTAGCAGAGTCAGGGTATTTTGCCGCCCACCCAGTTCGGAGACCTGCCCCAGCAGGTTGACATGAGTACGGTCCAACTCGTTCAGAGTGTCGGTCAACTGCTGCTTGAGCAGCGGATCAGAGGCGTCCAGCAGCGGGTCCTGCAGCATGCCGACCAGTTCATGCAGACGATTGAGGAAATCCAGGTCAGTGCCGAAGATTTCCATCACGGTAACGTTTTCGTCAATCAGCACGCCGTTGGCCACCGCGGCCTGGCGATGCTTGTCATTGCCGCTGGCCTGATAGCTGCCAGTGAGCGGATCGAAGGTCACCGCCGGGTTATTGCTGAGAGTGCCGGAAAACAGGAAGCGACCTTCCTCGTCACGCACATTCAGAAAGCTCACGAGCGTCTGCTCGATGTTGGCCATTTCCCCGGCGATCGCTCGCAGGTCGTCATCGCCATTGGTGTCGTTGGCCGCCCACAGCAACAGGTCGCGCAGGCTGAGCATGGTATCGGAGGCCGCCGTGAGATTGGTCTCCTGGGTCGCCAGGCTGCCGGACAAAGTGCCGATGTTGCTCCGGTACTGGGCCAGACTGGCCTCCTCGCGCTGGATGCGCAGCAGGCGCACGCTGGCTACCGGGTCATCGGAAGGCTGCAATAGCCGCTGGCCGGTCGCCATCTGCTGCATCAGCTTGCCCAACTGTGCCGAATTGGCATTCATTGAGCCCTGCATCATGGCGGTAATCTGGGCGTTGGTGATGCGCATGCTCATGCGGCCTTGTCACTCCGGATTTATCGTTGTTGTCAGAACGCGGCCAACAGGTCGTCGAACAGTTGGCTGGCCGTGGTAATCACCTTCATGTTGGCCTGATAGGCCTGCATGTAACTCATCAGGTTGACCGCCTCCTCATCCAGGTTGACCGCGCTGATGCTGTCACGCTGGGCCTGGGCCTGCTCCAGCACAGCGGTCGCCGAACGCAGGTCGGCCTGGTTCTGCCGACTGTCGCTGGCCACCTGGCCGAGCAGCCCGGCATAGGCATCGTTGAGGGTGACCTGATTACCATTGAGCGTGATCGGTGCCTGACGCAGCTCCAGCAAGGCCAGCAACGCCTGGTTGTTACCCACCTCGCCAGGCTCACCTGACAGCGCCAGCTCCGAAGCACTGAGAGGGTTGACGGTCAGCATTGCGGTGATGCTGGTGGGGTCGTAACTGAACAGCGGCTGCCCCGGGTTGCCCTGCAGATCATAACCACCAGCCAGCACCGCATTGACTGCCTGGCTCAACTCGCTGGCCATGCCATGCAGGGCCTGCTGGGTCGGGCGCAGCGATTGGTATTCGACCTTGTACAGGCCACCCAACGCACCACCCAGGCTGTCCTGGGTCAGCGGAAAACTGGAGGTGGCAAAGCTCAGAGCCAGTTGCTGCTCGCCGCTGGGTAACTGATTGACCTCAAGCCGGCCGGCGGTACTGCCGGCTACCAATGGCTGGCCGTTGCTCAGCGATACGGTCAGCGAACCATCATCGACTTCGTTGACCCGGATACCGGCGAACTGGCTGAGCTCCTTGACCAGAATTTCCCGGTGGTCGCGCAGTGCTTTGCTGTCGCCACCCACCGACTCGGTAGCGACGATCTGCCGGTTGAGTTCGGCGATATTGCCGAGCAGCCCGTTGACCTCCACGCTCATGCTCTGACGTTGCTCATGCAGTGCACGCAACTGGGCGTCGATATTGCCATTCAGGCCATTGAAGCGCTGAGCCAGGTTGCCAGCCTCGCTGATCGCCTGCTGACGCAGGGCCGGCGACTCGGGGCTGACGGTCAGCTCGCTGAGCGCGGCGAAGAACTGGTCAAGGCCGATGCTGATACTGGAGCCATCGCCACTCATCAGGCTTTCCAGCGCGCCAAGATACTGCTGGGCACTGGTATGGGCGTGCATTTCGGTATTGGCCCGCCACAACTGCTGATTCTGAAACTCGCTGGTCATACGCCGGATACTGGTGACCTGCACCCCGCCACCGGCGGTCAGTCCGGCCTGGCCGGACAGCGAGCTCATTACCGAAGTCAGCCGGCTGAAACCCGGAGTATGCACGTTGGCAATATTCTGACCGGTCGCGGTCAGAGCCAACTGGGTCGCGTGCAGACCGGTGTAGGCAATCTGGCTCAGGCTCATGCGGCAGGCTCCTTGGTGGCAGGCCGGATCGTCGGGGCAAAGGCGGGCGAGCGCAGCGCCAGCTCGCCAGTGCTGCGTTGCCCTTGATCATCCAAGGCGACCGTCGCCGGCTGCGGCTTAAATGTCTCACTCGCGGACTCGCTGCCGACCCGACTCAGCGATGGCCGCAGACTGGGCGGCAAGCTTTCCTGGGCGGTGCTCTGGCGGATATCGCGCAAAATGTTGCGGGTGTAATTGCGGGTCTCGGCAAACGGAATCCGCTCAACCCACTCAGCCTCACTGACAGAGGGCTGACGCGGGTCGCCAAAACGTTGCAGCCACTGATCAACCCGACCAGGCCCGGCGTTATAGGCCGCCAGCGCCAGCACTTCGCTGCCGCTATAGCGATCCAGCATCTTGTTCAGGTAGGCACTGCCCAGGCGCTTGTTGTAGTCACCATCCTGCAGCAGCCGGGCCTGGTTGTAGGGCACCCCCAGCTCGCCGGCCATTTCCCGCGCGGTATCAGGCATCAATTGCATCAATCCCAGCGCACCGACCGGCGATACCGCATCGACCCGCCCACCAGACTCGTGCTTGACCACACTGTCGACCAGGCGCTGGAACGCTACACTGCCCCGCTCCCAGACCCGTTCCAGCTGCCCGACCCCACGTCGCCAGGTATCGGCCAACGGCTGAAAACTGCTGGCACTGGCCGTGCTGCGCGGCAGCGGCTGCTGGTCCATGGCCGCCAGTCGCTGGGCCTGGTCACTGGCGTCCTGATCACCCGCCAGTTGCTGCACCAGCAGATCACTGATGCCGGTCTGGCGCCGGGTGGCCAGGCTGTCGGCCAGGGTTTCATCGTAGAAATCGCGCAGCGTGTCGAGGTCGCGGCTACGCATCGGGTTATCGGCACTGAGCACGTCCCCGGCCTTGCGCATCTGCTTGAGGATCTGTTGCAGGAACATGGCCTCGAACTGCTCGGCGGCGGCCTCCAGTTGCTGGCGACGGGCGTCGACTGCGCCACCGTGGGCGCTCAGGCGTTGCTGCGGATGGGTTAGCGATAGAATATTCATGGTCACATTACGATCAATTCGGCGTTCAGGGCCCCGGCCCGTTCCAGCGACTGGAGGATGCTCATCACATCATCCGGGGTCGCGCCCAGGCTGTTGACGGTACTGATGATGCTTTGCAGGCTGGCACCCTCGGGCCACTCGAACATAGGCTTAACCTGCTGCGCCACCTCAATGCCGGTACGCGGCACAACCGCGGTCTCACCGCCGGAGAAGGGCCCAGGCTGGCTGACTTCCGGGTTCTCGCTGATGGTCACGGTCAGGGTGCCGTGGGCCACGGCTGCAGCCCGGACCCGCACGCCTTCGCCGACCACCACGGTACCGGTGCGGCTGTTGAACACCACCTTGGGCCGGGTCCGGCCCTGCTCGATCTGCAACCCTTCCAGCATGGCCATGAAACTCATGCGCTGGGTGCTGGACACCGGAGCCCGGACCGAAACCTTGGTGGCGTTCAGGGCCTTGGCGGTTCCAGGGCCGAAAATGTCGTCGATACGCTCAACAATCCGGGTCACGGTCTGGAAACTGGGCTGGCGAACATTGAGCATCACCTCGGGGCGCTCGGCGAAGTCACTCGGAATCATGCGCTCGACGGTCGCCCCATTGGGAATCAGCCCGGTATTGGCGCTATTGACCGCCACGCTCGAGCCACTGGCACCAGAGGCATTCAGCCCGCCTACCACCAGATCGCCCTGAGCCAGGGCGTAAACCTCACCATCGATACCGCGCAGCGGGGTCATCAGCAGCAAGCCGCCGCGCAGACTCTTGGCATCGCCCAGCGACGATACGGTGACATCGATGCTCTGGCCCGGACTGAAGGAGGGCGGCACCTCGGCAGTCACCATCACCGCCGCAGCATTTTTCAGGTTCGGGTTGACGTTCTGCGGCAGGCTGACGCCGAATTCCTGCAGCAGGTTGGCCACCGACTGGCCGGTAAAACGCACCTGACTACGGTCACCGGTACCGTCCAGGCCGACCACCAGGCCGTAGCCGATCAACTGGTTGCCACGAATACCCTCGACATCCACCAGATCCATCAGCGCGACCTGAGCCCGGACCGGTGCGGCCAGCAGGCTCGCCAACAGTATCAACAGGGTGATAACGACACGCATCAGCAGCTCCGGATCAAAGAGGGAACAAAGGACTGGTGAAGAACCGGGTCAACCAGCCGGGGCTGTTGCTGTCGGCCAGCACCCCACGTCCGGCGTAGGAAATACGCGCATTGGCGATATTCTGCGACGACACCTGATTGAAGCGGTTGATATCGTCGGCGCGCACCAGCCCGGTCAGCCGAATGACCTCGTCACCCTGGTTCAGGCGCAGGGCTTTCTCACCCTTGACCACCAGAGTGCCGCCCGGCAGCACCTGATGCACAGTCACCGCGATCGAGCCGCGCAGAGTGTTCTGCTGCGAGCTACGCGCCGAGCCGCTGAAGTCGCGCTCGGCTGAGGCCGAGCTTTCCAGCCGGTCGATATCACGCCCGAACAGGGTCGGCACCCCGACCCCCATGCTGGTGGACTTGCCGAAGCTGGTGCCGGCGCTCTTGCTCGACTGGGTCGACTCTTCCAGCACCACGGTGATGATGTCGCCGACCCGGGTGGCACGCCGATCGCCGACCAGCGAGCCGCTGTAGCCGCTACGGAACAGCCCACCCGCCTGGGCTTCGGGCAGGATGTAGTCGGGCTCGGCCGGGGCATAGAGTTCGGCGTCGTCGGCATACAACCCGCCGTAACTCTGACAGCCACCCAGCAGCAGCAACCCCAGCAGACAAAGAGCGCGCTTCATCGGCTTATACCGTCTGATTGAGGAACTGCTGCATGCCCGAGGCCGCATCCAGTACCTTGGCATTGGCTTCGTAGGCGCGCTGGATCGCGATCATCGACACCATGGCCTCGACCACCTGGACATTCGAGCCTTCCAGCACGCCCTGTTTGAGCTGACCCAGGCCATCGGCCCCCGGCTCGCCCTCGACCGGCTCACCGCTGGCGATAGTCTCGCGATACAGGTTGCCGCCCAGCGCCTCAAGACCCGCCGGATTGGCGAAGTTGGCCAGGGTAATCTGCCCCAGCTCAACCGGCAGCGCCTCTCCGGCCAGCACCGCGGTGACAATGCCATCGCTGCTGACGGTAAAGCGGCTGCTACCGGCCGGCACTTCGATCGCCGGCACCAGCGGCAGGCCCTGTGCATTGACCATCAGGCCCTCGGCATTGAGCTGGAACTGACCATTTTCGGTGTAGAACACCTCGCCGGCCGGCGATTCGACCTGAAAGAAACCGTTACCGACAATCGCCAGATCCATCGGCTGACCGGTGGTCTGCATGCTGCCTTCGGTAAACACCTTCTGGGTCCCAGCTACCCGCACGCCACTGCCAAGCTGGATTCCCGAGGGCACGGTGTTGACCTGATCAGCCTGGGCCCCAGGCTGCTTTTCGATGGTGTAGAACAGATCCTCGAACACCACCCGATCGCTCTTGAAGCCGTTGGTGTTGACGTTGGCCAGGTTGTTGGCCACCGCTGACAGCGCCTTGTCCTGCGCGGCCAGACCGGTTTTGCTCACCCACAATGCTGAACTCATTTCATCTCTCCCCTCAGCTGCCGCGCATCATGCGGTTGCCGACCGTTGACAGATCGTCGGCGGCTTTCATCATTTTTACCTGGGTCTCGAACAGCCGGTTCAGGCTCATGGTCGATACCAGTTGCTCAATCGCCGACACGTTGCTCGACTCCAGATGACCGGAGACCAGCACCACGCCATCATTCAGTTCTGCCGGCTGGCCGTCCTGGCTGGCGAGCAGCCCATCGAGCCGCTTGCTCAGGGCTTCGGCCGGCAGATCGACCAGCTTGATCCGCCCCGCTTCCAGGGTCAGGAAGTCGCCACGCGGCATGACCGAAATCACCCCGTCGCTGCCGATGTTGATACTGTCGTATTCGGGCAGCACGATCGGCCCGTCCTCGCCCAGCACCGGCCGGCCATTGACGGTCAGGCGCATCTCGGCGTCGACCTGCAAGCTGCCATGGCGGGTATAGGCCTCGCTGCCGTCGGCGGCTTCCACGGCGATCAGGCCATGGCCCTGAATCGCCACGTCCAGCGGTCGACCGGTCGCCATCAACGTGCCCGGGCGCAGATCGACACCGGAGTTTCTGACCACCGCCAGATGCCGGCTGTCATAGCCATAGCCTTGCACTGCAACAGCCTGCGCGGCCTCCAGGTCAGCCCGAAAACCCGGGGTGTTGACGTTGGCCAGGTTGTTGGCCTGCACCTGCAGCGACAGCATGCTGCGGCTGGCGGCGGTCATTGCGGTATAACCCAAACGGTCCATGACTCAGCCTCAGATCGCGTTGAACAGCACCTGGGTGAGTTCCTTGTCGGTACTCAACACCTTGGAGTTGGCCTGGTAGTTGCGCTGACTTTCCATCAGCCCGACCAGTTGCTGGGTCAGATCGACGTTGGAGTTTTCCAGCGAGCCGGAGGCGATCTGGCCGTTCTGGCCGACGCCAGGAATACCGATCAACGGATCGCCAGACTCGTCGCTGGCGCTCCACTGGGTGCCGCTCTCATTCTTCAGCCCCTGCGGATTGACGAAGTTGGCCAGCACCAACTGGCCCTGCAACATGCGCTGGCCGTTGCTATAGGTGGCGTAGATCCGGCCGTCCTTCTCGACCGCCAGCCCGGTCTGCTCACCGGCGCTGTAACCGGTGGCCCGGTTGCTGGTCACCACGAAATCGGAGCCGTACTGACTGGTGCCGCTGTAGTCGACCTCAATGGCGATCGGGTTGGCACCCGGCACCGGGAAACCGACCGCGACGGTGCCGACCGGCCCGGTCAGGGCGCCATCGGTACCAAAGGTGATCGCCTGCGGGCCAGCAACAGCGGCGCCATCGGCGTAGTAATGGGCTTCCCAGGTATTGTCCGCGGTCTTGACGAAATACTGGGTCAGGGTGTGCTCACGGCCCAGCGAGTCGTAGATCTTGGTGGTGTAGGTTGAGTTGAAAGTGTCGGCGTTGTCCGGGTCGAACGGCGCCAGCGCCGGTACATCCTGGTTGGCGTTGAGGTTGGCGACGAAGTTCAGACTGTCGGTGGCCCGCGCCGGCAGGTTGGTGGTCTGCAACTGGATATCACCGATCCCGCCCATCTGCAGGTTGCCAGCGGCATCGACCGGATAGCCCTGCAACCGGCTGCCGGTGGCGCTGACCACATAATTCTGGTTGTCGGTATTGAATACCCCGGCACGGGTAAACATCTGCTCGCCGCTGGTGCTGCGAGTGACGAAGAATCCGCCGCCGGAAATCCCCAGATCCAGGGTCCGCCCGGTAGCCACCAGCGTACCGTTCTGGGAAATGCTCTGGGTCTTGCCCAGCACCTCGACCCCCAGTGCCTGCGACTCGGCATAGACGCTGCCGAAGTCGGCACGCGAGGATTTAAAGCCGGTGGTGCCGGCGTTGGCAATGTTGTGGCTGATGGTCCCGAGCTGTTCGGTGACGGCGTTCAGGCCAGACAGGGCGATATTGAAACTCATGGGGTACTGCCTCCCGAAAAAGGTGCTTGCAAAGGATTACATCAGCCCGGTCAGCGGCTGCCGACCAAACTCGGTGATCAAATAGAACGGCACGCTGCCGACTCCGGCGATTTCCAGTACCGGCCCTTCATCGCTGACCCGTACCTGAGCCACCGTGCCAGCCACTTCAACCTGTGGATACTCGCCGGTATCGGTCTCGACCTCGATCAGATAATGGCCGGGGCTGAGCCCCAGGGCCTGCGGATCAATCTCGAAGTTGACCGCGCCGGCAGCCTGCCCGCCCAGGCGGATCTCATGGGTCTGGCCAGTGCCATCGGTCAAGCGCACCAGGGTCTGGCCCGAAGCGTGCTGCTGGTTGATCCGGCCACTGACCACCTGATCGCTCAGTTGCAGCCGCTCGACCTGCACCTTGACCTCCTGCCCGACCAGACCGGCTGCAGTCAGGGTTTGCAGGTTGTCCATCAGGATCAGGTTGTTGCGGCTCAGCGCCGCCATGTTCTCCAGACTCTTGACCTGGGACATGGCCGAGAACTGATTAAGGAACTCGGTACCATCGAGCGGATTGGTCGGATCCTGGTTCTGGATCTGGGCGGTCATCAGGGTGATGAAGGTGTTCTCCATCTGCTCCGCATCACTGAGATTGACCGCCTGGCGCGGTGACTCATTGCCGGCTGCCGAACTGCTGCCCGAGCCATATTGCGTATTAACCGTAGTCATCAGACTTCCCCCAGTCGCAGCAGGCCCTGCTGCATGCTCTTGATCCGGTTCAACACCTCGACACTGGTCTCGAAGCTGCGCGAGGCCGACATCATGTCGGTCATTTCCTCGATACTGTTGACGTCGGGGTAATAGACATAACCCTCGGCATTGGCTAACGGGTTGCCCGGCTCATAGCGGCGCTGCGGATCACGCCCGGTGGTCACCACATCCAGCACCTGCACATGGGCGCCGCCCATGCCGACCGGTCGGGTCAGTTCGCCGTTCTCGTAGACGGCGGCGAACACCGGCTTGCGCGCCTTGTAGACGGCATCTTCACTGCTGGCCGCCGACTCGGCGTTAGCCAGGTTGCTGGCCACGGTATTGAGTCGCACGGTCTGGGCATTCATGGCCGAGCCGGCAATGCGATAAATCGAATCGAACGACATGCTTACTGTCCTTCTATGGCTTTTTTCAGCCCGCTGAATTTCATGGTCAGGAAGGTCAGGCTGGTCTGGAAATCCATGGCGTTACGGGAAAACTCGGCCTGCTCGACGCCCAGCTCCACGGTATTGCCATCCTGCGAGGCCTGGTGCGGCACCCGGTACTTCAGCTCCTGGGCTGACAGTCCAGCGTTCAGAGACATGCCCGCACCCTGCTCAAGGCGACGCATGGCGGAAGCGAAATCGATATCCCGGGCCTGAAATCCCGGCGTGCTTTCGTTGGCCAGGTTGGCCGCCAGAATCTCGCTGCGCTGCATCCGCAGCTCCAGCGCCTGGACATGCACCCCCAATGCCTTGTCGATCTGTATACTCACTGTCGGGCCCTGTTCAAAAGTCGTGACGGCACACTTCCATGCGCACAATGCAGGAACCATGCCGACATCAAAATGAACAGTTAAGCAATTGAAATAAAAGGTTGTTTTAATGAGTAGCAAGCCCCACAAAGCCGCCTTTTTTCCGCTTTGCCAAACCGGCGGACAACGGTGGGGAAAAACCCTTTCCGCCTGCCTGGCGCTCCTCCTGCTGCCGATCACATCAGCCCTGGCCAACAGCGCCAGCGAGCAGATCGAGCAGGCGGTCAGCCAGTACCTGGAAGCACTGATCGAACTGGAAGCCCAGCGCCAGGGTTGGCAGGATCTCAACCACAACCTCAACATTACGCCGCTGACCGACAGCAGCGGCTTCCCCCCCTGCTCCCAGCCCGTGCGCGTGACCCAGACCAGCGGCCAGCCGAGCCCACTCGAACGCCTGCGCCTGGAAGTCCGCTGCCCGGACAGCCCCGGCTGGAGCTTGCTGGTCAGTACCCAGCAGAACCTGTTCCTGCCGGTGCTGGTCACCGCCACTACGGTGGATCGCGGTCAGCCCCTGGAAGCCGGACACCTGAAGTGGCAGCGCATCAACATCTCCCGCGCCCAGCGCGGTTTCATGGTCAGGGAGGATGAAGTGATCGGTTTGAGCGCCCGTCGTCGCCTGCGCACCGATCAGGTACTCAACCCCAGCTTGCTCAGCGAAGCCGCCGCAGTACGTCGTGGCCAGCAGGTACGCATCCTAGCCCGCCAGCACGGCATTGAAGCCTCAACCCTGGGCGAAGCCCTGGCCGACGGCCAGCCCGGCGACATCATCCGGGTCCGCAACCTCAGCAGCGACAAGGTAATTCAGGCCCAGGTGCTGGGCCCGGCACTGGTGACCAGTACCTGGTAGCCCCCCGGCCTGCGCGATGCTGAAACATCCGCAACCCCGACGTAGCCGGCCAACCCTGTGTCGCGCAGGAGCGCGACACCCCCAGAGCCACCCCCAACACTCCGCCCAACACACCAAGACAGCGCCCGCCCCTGGGGAGCGTCGCGCGCCCGCGCGATGCTGAAACCCTTCGCAACCACGCTGCAGTCGGCCAACCCAAGCAGTTTTCAAAACAATTTAATTAGCCACCCATCACGGTCGTCTTCCCCTCATAGCGGGCGATATTTCAGCCAGCTTCCAACTCTCACTTTGCAGAAAAGGATGACCAACATGGCCCTGTCCATTCATACCAACTACTCGGCGCTGATCACCCAGACCAGCCTGAACAAGACCAACAGCTCCCTGGGCACCAACCAGCAGCGCCTGAGCACTGGCTTCCGCATCAACTCGGCCGCCGACGATGCCGCCGGCCTGCAGATCGCCACTCGCCTGAACGCCCAGTCGCGCGGTATGGACGTCGCCATGCGTAACACCCAGGACGGCGTCTCCCTGCTGCAGACCGCCGAAGGTGCGTTCCAGGAAATGACTGACATCATGCAGCGCATGAAGGATCTGGCCACCCAGGCAGCGAACGATACCAACAGCGCTGATGACCGCACCGCCCTGAAGTCCGAGTTCGATGCCCTGGCGGCGGAAGTAGACAACATCCTTGGCAACACAAAATACGCAGGCGAAGCCCTGTTTGCTGGCGGCGGCAAGTTCACCGCAGCAGTCAACCTGCAGATTGGCGCCAGTGCTGCCGAAACCATGGCTGTTGATGTCAGCGCCGCCCTGACCACCCTCAACACCGAGTGGACCGCTGCCAAAGCCGGGACCCTCGACAACGCAGCCAATGCCGGCGCCGCTATCACATTGATGGAGACCGCACTGGATAGCGTAACCGCCATGCGTTCTGACTTCGGCGCCAACATCAACCGCCTGAACCACACCGCCAACAACCTGGCCAACATGCGCGACAACACCGAGATGGCCAAGGGCCGGATCATGGATGCCGACTTCGCTCGCGAAAGCGCCAACATGACCAAGAACAGCATGCTGATGCAGTCGGGCATCTCCATGCTGCGCCAGGCCGGCCAGATGCCGGGCATGGTCATGTCGCTGCTGGGCTAATCAGCCGCGACAGCAGTTGCCAGCAACGCCCCCGCCTGGTCGGGGGCGTTGTCGTATTCCCTTGGTCATAAATTTCCGCTATACCTGTCAACAGCCGCTCTGGCGTCTGCCCAGGTCTGACCCTCTGGCCAGCCGCTCGCACAATGGCTCGCGCATGGGCTTGCATCCCGCCCCCGGCTGACGCCACAATGCCGGCCAATAAACAAAGTATCTGCCAAATCAAGAGCTTGAGGGCCAGCTAATCCTGCCCATGAATGCACCACAGACATCGTCGGCGTCACAAGAGCCAGTCACCCCGCTGGGCCAGCTGTTGCTGCGCACCGGGCGCGAAGGTCGCTGCGTGTGCTTCTGCCCATCGTTGTTCCAGGTAGTGATTCGCCAGCCAGAAGTACCGGAAGAAAGGATCGAGCTTGGCTACGCCGGTAGTCGACTGCTCGAACGCCTGCTCAAGGTACCGGGAGAGGTAGTCACCCGTGAGGAGTTGATGGCCTATGCCTGGCCGGATCGGGTCGTCGGCCAGGGCAGTCTGAATCAGCAGATTTACTCGCTGCGCCAACTGTTTTGTGACGAAAAGGGCCGCGAAATCATCCAGACCCTGCCGCGCCGAGGGTACCAGTTCAACCCGCAATACATCATTCAGCAATCAACTATCGCGCCAGCACCGCCCCAACCACCGAAGCCAGGATCGGAGTTGGCACCAGGACCAACGCAGTCCTCAGCCATCACACCGCGCCGCCCCCAGCGTTACTGGCTTGCCGGCGCCCTGCTCGGCCTGGCGCTTATCGGTCTGATATTCAACTTGTGGCCCCATAGTGCGCAGCAGATTCAGGCCCAGGAGCTGAGCATTCGCGAACTGCAACATGGTCCGATACAGATTCGTCTGTTTGCCATCGACCATGCCAGTCTGGATGCGCTCGAACCTTTGGCCAGCACACTGGCCCAGCGCCTGCCGCAGGACCACACCAGCCCGAGGCTACTGACCCTGGATTTACACGGAAGTTATTACCGGGTGCTCTGCGAGCATGGGGGAAACGCCAGTGCCCTGATGGTTCACCGCGGGCAATTTGAGCAGCTCGATATCGGCCAGCTACGCTGGTGCCAGCCTTGAGCTAGGTAAGCCCTCGCGCAGCACCCCATACGCCCTCATGGATGGCCACGTCGCTGCGCTCCTCGCCATGACGAGACAGTGGCAACCATCCCGCTGTGCCGATGCCACCACACCACTCAAATCGTCATCACGAGGCACGTAGTGCCGTGGTGATCCATACGGCCCTGTGGGCAGCTACGCGCCATGACGCGGGTGGAGGTTGATAGCGGCTGCGTACTATTTAGAGCGACTCCGTACCTTCACGGTACTCGGCACCCTGTTCAGAGTAATCGACCCGCGCAGTACGCTCGCCGAACAACTCCTGATACAGGGTTTCAGCCTGGATAGTCAGCAGCAATAGCTCAATACGCCGGTTGGCGCCACTTTCCGGCTCATCCGGGCGTAGCAACATGCCGTCGGCCTGGGCGGTAACCTGCAGAATATGCGCCCCCGGCAGACCGGCCTCGACCAGCACATTGCGGGCTCGCAGGGCCCGATCGCCAGACAGGTTCCAGTTGTTGTAGCCAGCACCACCACGATAAGGCGTGGCATCGGTATGACCGCTGATGATCAGCTTGTTGTCGACCCGCCCCAACACGGCAGCCAGACGCCCGAGCAAGGCGTGAAAGTGCGGATTGAGTACGGCGCTGCCGCGCTGGAACATGAAGCGCTGCTGGTCGTCCTTGACCAGAATCCGCAAGCCTTGGGGCACCACCTCTACCTCCAGATTGGCCTCGGCGTTGACCGCCTCGGCCATCTCGCGCATCAGTTCAGCCAGACTCTGCAGCTCTTCAACCCCGGCCAGCCCCAGATGTTCCTGGCTATCCAGCTCAAGCTGGCGTGAGCGCGCTGGTGCTGGCGGCTCATCACCGATGGAGACCGTCGCACTGTCACCCAGGCTCTCGATCAACAGCGGGCTGGTGCCGTCAAAAATACCGGCACCGCCTTCCCAGACCGGGCTGGCCAGCGCTTCACTGCTGTGCTTGGCCGCTTCCTCATTTTTCATCGCCTGAACCAGCCAAAGCACCATGAACAGCGCCATCATGGCCATAGTGAAGTCGGCGAAGGCAACCTTCCAGGCACCGCTATGTTCGTCGTCGTGATCCTTTTTGGCCTTGCGCTTGACGATGGTTATCTCGTCATGGTTCGCGCCGCGCTTTTTCATGCCGCGTCCCTTTGCTCTTCAAAGTCGTTGACCCAGACTTCCAGCTCCTTGAACGCCGGCTTGACGTCCTGCTCGATCAACTTGCGCCCGGCATCCACCGCCAGCAATGTCGGCTTGCCGGCCAGATGCGCAACCAGGGTGGTACGCACACACTCCAGCGCCGACAGTTCGGTCTTGATCCGCAAGCCCATGGCATTGCTCAGCGGCCCCATCAGGCAGTAGCACAGAAAGATCCCAAAGAAGGTTCCTACCAGCGCCGCCGCCACATGGTTACCGATCTCGGCCACCGAGCCATCGATATGGCCCATGGTAATGACGATCCCCATGATCGCCGCCAGAATGCCGAACCCCGGCATCGCCTCGCCGGTCTTGTGCAGCGAGCGCGAGGGCTGCATCAAGGCGCCCTCCATGGCATCCAGCTCCTGCTCAAGGAAGCCTTCGAGCTCATGGGCGCTGATCTTGCCCATGGCCATCAACCGGAAGTTGTCAGCGATGAAGGCCATCAGGTTGCGCTCCTGACTGATCAACGGGTACTTGTTGAACAGCTCGCTTTCCTCCGGCTCTTCGATGTGCTGGTCCAGCGCCTTAAGCCCACCGACCTCGACCGTTTCCAGCAATTCATAGAGCAGCATCAGCAACTGTCGCTGAAACTCTTCACCCCGGCGCCGATAAATGAACACCCCCTTGGCCTGGGTCAGCATTTCGCCCAGTACTTCTTTGGGGTTGCCAACGATCAGGCTGCCGATCCCGGCGCCGAGGATGATGACCATTTCTGCCGGCTGCCAGAGCATGGCCATGTCACCGTTGGCCATGGCATAGCCACCCAGAACACCGGCAATGATGATGAAGGATCCAAGTACTTTCAGCATGATGGTTCAGGACTCTGCATGTGCGGTTAGAAAGGCGCAGGCTTTGCTCAGGGCCTGCTTGCTCAGTTGACAGACCCGGGCATCGCTCAGATCGAGGACCAGGGCGATTTCCTTGAGACTCAGTTCCTGCTGGTAATAAAGGGTCAGAATCAGCCGCTCGCGCTCGGTCAGGCGGCTCAGCGCCTGGCTCAACAGGCGCTGCTGGAGCAAACGCTCCTCAAAGCCATTACCCTGTTCCGCGCCTGGCTCCAGCCCCTTCTGCAACAAGTCGTCGAGGCTTTCCACGGCCTCGGTGGCATCAGCCTGGAGAAAGTCGAGATAGCCCTGCTGATCGAGCCCGGTATGTATGAGGATTTCCTCCTCGCTGGGTTCGCGTCCCAGGCTCCGGCCCAAGGCCCGAATCGCATCACGAACCTTGTGCACCTGCTGGCGTACCTGGCGCGGCCGCCAGTCCTGACGCCGCAGCTCATCGAGGATGGCGCCGCGAATACGCAAGGCGGCAAAGCGCCCAAAGTGCTCGTCGGGGACCCCGTATCGGCGCAGACCTTCGAGCAGTCCCATCAGCCCGATCTGCTCCATGTCCTCGCGATCAAGCACCTGATTGGCCTGCAACGACAACTGGTTGACGATACGCCGCACCAGCGGCAGGTACTGACGCACCCAACGCTGCTCCTCGGCCGCCGACAGCAGCACCGGCGCTCCCTGGGGCGAACCGTAATCGTGATCGATGGCACAGTTGGCGTTCATCTGGGCACCTGTTACTGGACGATCATCTTGCTGACCAGCACATGGGCGAACGGCTGGCTTAGATTGCGTGCGGCCAGATCGGCGACCAGCACCGACTCCAGACGCCCTTGCAGTTCACCGATCGACATGGCGCGCAACTCCTGAAAATCCAGACCGGACAAATGAGCCACTACCGAGTTGCGCACAATCGGATCGATCTGCTCCAGGCGCCGCTGATCAACTTCCAGTTCGGCCTGCAACACCAGATCAAGCACGAAATAATGCTCGCGGTTCTGCCCACGCAGATTGACGATCACCTTTTCGATCGGAAAGAACTGGAACTCCCGGGTAAGACTTTCTTTTGGCGGCTCGGCTGCCTGGAAAAGTCCGACAGGCCCAGCCGCCGAAATGTTGTTCAGCAGATGCAGGTTCAGCCCCACACTGCCCAGCAGTACAAGGGTATTGATGATCAGAACAATCAGGATAATGCGTGGCAACGCCATGATTCATACTCGCTTGCGATTGGGAAACCGTCGGAGCCCGCAGGCTCAGACACTGATCAACACATCATCCGGTTGGCCACTGCCATGGCGACCTGCCGTCTCGTTTGGCAGCTCTTGGGCTTGGCGCACCAGCTCTTGCTCTGGCAGTTGCTGGCGACCTTGACGGCCCTGCTCAGCGTCGGCACCAACCTGCACCTCAACCTGGGTGAAGTGCAGCCCCATCAGTTCGTTGCGCAGGCGCTCACTGAGCAAATTCAGCAGGCGCGCGACATCCGCCTGGGCGGCATTGATCTGCACACTGAGCTTGCCCTGCTCGTGCTGAATCTGGATGTCCAGACTGCCCAGCTCTGGCGGGTCCAGGCGGATGGTTGCCTGCTGCGAACGCTGCTGCACCTGCATTTCCACCTGTTCGCGCAGAGCTGCCAGCATCTGCTCACCCCAGCGTGCCTCGGCTGCGACAGGCCGCACCTCGACCGCCAGGCCCGGATTGATCACGGGGCCCACCTGAGGCTGAATGGCCGGACTCAGCAGGGCCGGCTCGCCACTGCGCAGCGAGCTGCTCTCAGGTGCCAGTGCCAACCCTAACGCCTCCGCCAGCATTGGCATTTTCAGCGCCGGGCCTGAGACTTCGGCCCTTGGCTCAAACACACGCACCTGCTCATCCAGACCCGTTTCTTGAGCCGGCGGCATCAACGTTTGCAGCTGTGGCTGTGGCTGTGGCTGTGGCTGTGGCTGTGGCTGCGGCGTCTGCACCCGCAGATCAGGCTGACGCCCAGCCGGCTCATGTTCAGCAGCCTGTCGCGCCCTTAGCTGTACAGCCAGCGGCAGATCGACAACGTCCGATTCGGGCACCCCGGGCAGCGATTCACGCGCGCCCAGTTGCAGACCCTGCAGCTCCTGTTGCTGCTGTAGCCAACCTTCGAGCTGCTCCAGACTCGGCGGCGCCGAGTGCAGCCCCTGTGTAGCCCCATGACTATCCAGCGGCTCGCGCTCAACTGGCGCCACAACAGCCTCTGGCTGCGTCTGATCAATTGTCGCCTCGGCCAGCAACGCTAGCAGCGTCTGCATGTCTGCAGTTGGCACCTCAGCCTGCTCACCTGTCGCGAGGCTCACTACGCTCAGTAGCGCCTCGCGTACAGCCTCGACAGACTCGGCCCGGGCGCCATGGCTGTTACCGATCAGTTCCATCACAATCCGTCTCCCCCCAGGCTCTCGGTCTGCAGGTAGGCCGAGCGGCCCTCCCCGTATTCAATATGGCGCTGCAAAACCTGACGCAGGCGCTCGCATTCAGCCGCACAAGCCTTGACGCCATGGGCGTGCAGGCGTTGCAGGCGTTGGCGCAGTTGACCACTGGCCGGCTCCAGCTCGGCCTCATCCGGCAAGCTCTGCAACAGTTCACGCACGGCCAGATCGGCCTCGGCGACCGCCTCCCAGTCCGCCGCCTCAAGAGCTTGACGCAACTGGCCGTAGACCCGGGCAATGCGCTGGCTCTCAGGGCTGACGGGTGCCATTCACACCTTCCCAGCCTTCACGCAGAATGCCGACCAGCTCGATCACCTCGTCCATGCCTTCGAGCGACAGGCTGACGCTGACATCGGAAAGTCGGTAGATGCAGTAGTCGTACAACCGGGCCAGGCCTGCCACAACCTCACCGCCGTTGTCGAAATCCAGAGCGCTGTTAAGGCCGTTGAGGATGCTCATGCACTTTTCCAGTGACACTCCCTTTTGCTGGTAGCGCCGGCCTTCGATATGACCGCGAGCCCGGGCCAGCTCATCGAGCAGGCCATCGAACAGAACCAGCACCAGCTCATAGGGCGAGGCCGCTGCAGCCTTGGCTTCCAGATCTACCGAGCGGTATTGCTGGTAGCTGTCATTGAGGTAGTAATCGTTCATCAAAACATACCCTGGGTTTGCTGCATCGCCGCCATCATCTGCATCATGTTGGTGTACTGCTTCAAATAGCGGTTGTAGTAACGGTCGTACTGCTGTTCCAGCATCGACATCTGCTGATCGGTGCGGCGCAGCATCAGGTTGATGCTTTCCTTGCGGTTCTTCAGCACGCCAGTGGTGACGTTGGTATACAGGTGCAGGCTCTTGTCGAGACTGTCGATCAGGTTGTCCTTGCCACTGAACAGCTTGTTCAAACCCTCAGGGTTGGCCGCCACCGCTGCGTCGAAACGGCTGGAGTCCAGGCTCAGGCGACCATTGCGATCAGCGCTGATGCCAAAGTCCATCAGCCGCATGCCATCAAACTCGTTACGCAGCGTCCGGTTCAGCATTTCCTGGATCGCCCGCACACTGGAATCGCCAGCCAGCGGGCCACGCGTGCTGTTCTCGCCGCCACTGGCGGTCAGGCCCTTAAGACTGGCCACCAGGCTGTTATAGGCATCGATAAAGGTCTTGACCTGAGCCTGAGTCGCCTCACTATCCTGACCAACCTCGACCGTCAGCGGGGTATCCCCTGCGCTGTGAGTACGATTGAAGGTCAGGCTGACTCCATCGATCAGTTCATCAAATGTGTTGCTGGAACTGGTCAGCAGCAAGCCAGTCTCGCCGCCCAAACGTACTCGGGCATCCCGCGCAGCCGACAGCTCCAGCGGGTTGGCCACCGCATCGGCGAAGTTCGCACTACCCGGCCCAGCCCCGCTCAAGCTCAGGCCGATTGCGTTGGAGGCGCCGCTGTTTTCGCTGGTCAGTACCAGGCTGACCTCACCATTGCTGCGCACCAGCGTGGCCTGCACACCGGCATTGTCCGAGGCGCCATTGATCGCCGCCGACAGTTCGGCAAAGCTCACCACGCCATCACCGCTGCTGTCGGCCGCGCTCAGGTCAATGCTGAAACTTTCCCCGCCAAGATCGATCTGCAGACTACCGGTTGCCTCGATATCACCGTCCTGCAACCCCTGCAGAGCAATCTGGTGCTGACTGGCCAGTTGCTCGACAAAGAACTGGTAGTTGCCCGGCACGGCATTGGCCTTGACGTTGGCCGTGGCGTAGCCTTCCTGACTGAAACTCGCCGAGTTGACCAGCATGGTCTTGCCGCCGCTTTTGAGCCCAGTCACAGCACTGCGGAACGTGCGCAAGGCACTTTCCAGCTTGGTCACTGCGTCCAGCTGAGCACGGTAATTGGCTTCGTTGCGCCGCACCCTGGCCAGGCCGGGCTGCACATCGTAGCTGGCCAGTTGTTCAGCCATGGATCTTGCGTAATCAGAGTCGATATTCATCGTCGGGTATCCTTTGACAGCCTTCAAGCAATAACAATGCCAAGACATCAAGCCATTGATTTAAATGGCTTTAAGCCAGATAACAGGTGAAAAACGTCTTCCGCTTGAGCGACCTTATACAGTCAGCGGAAATGCTCCTTCCCCTCGGCAAGAATCAACGCGGATCAGGGAAAACCGCACAGCGTGACAAACAACACAGGCGACAGCTGAGCTGCACCGCTTAAGCCTGAGCGACGATCAACAAGCCCAAAGGCTCAAGGAATTACTCAGTAGTACTGGGGGGAATAGAGACTGGACTGGGCAGACTGACCCAGCAGTTGATTGAGGATATCGTGCTGCATGGCCAGCAGGCGGCCATTGCGTTCGTTCTGACGCTGACAGGCCTGCGCCAGATGACCAAGCGCCTCCCAGCCGGCACTCAGGCGCTGACGCTGGGCTGGCGGGCAACCGGCGAACAGGCGCTGCATGCCATCGGCATCGGCGTGCAGGGAAAATGCCGCCAGAATGCGGCTGCGTCGCGCGGCGCGATGGGCCGCCGCCGCTGAGAGACTGCTGATGTCCTGATTGAGACGCTCGATCTGCTGCGCGTCACGCTGCAGCAGGTGCGCATGCAGTGCTTCGGTCAGATCCAGCAGGCGCTGATAGTCAGCCTGATCGCGCTGCAGGTCCTCATCGAGCGCAGCCAGCAGGCGCTCGCGCGAACTCACTGATCGCTGCCCCGATGGTAGGCCAGCATGTCAGCCGCCAAACCTTCGGCACTGGTATCCAGGCGCCCTTCGCTCAGCGCCTGACGCACCGCCGCCACCCGATCAAGATCGACCGATGGCAAGGCTTGCAGCGCCGCCTGCAAAGCTTCAAGTGGCAGCTCGGCGGGCGGTAAGCTGGGGGCACTATTAGTCGCCTGCGGGCGCTCGCCGGGAGTACCGGTGGAAAGTTCGGTCACCGGACGGAAACCGTTGCTGCTGGGCCGAGAAATATCCATGCTGACATCCAAAAATGAGCGGGTTACAGACTTATGGCGACCGACTGCGACCTGCGCTTAAATCTTTTTTCCTATAGTGCTTGGGCTCGCCACCAAGCCTGAGCCGCCAGACCGTCCTGTATCTTCTGCTCCTGACTGGCCAGCAGATGCTGCCATTCGCGCAGCTTGCCGTCCAGCACCTGACTAATGACCTTTTCATTACGCATGGCGCTGGTCAACTCGCCTCGAATCCGGTTCAGCGCCTGCTCCGCCACCGCCAGTTCGCGGCGCTGCAACTCGATCATCCGATGCAGCGTCAACTTGTAGCGCTGCTGATTGTCACGCTGCAGCGGAGTGGTCATCGGTGCGGTATAGCCGCACAGGCGACTGAGCCCCTCGATATTGTTGCGATAGCGCTGGCACAGGTTCTGCTGGTAGTTGACCCGCCCCATCAGCTCCTGCACCTTGTTGCCGCGCAGCAACGCCAACCGCGACAGGGTGTTTATCTGTTCCTTCATGACGGCCTCTTGACCAGCTTGAGCAAGGTAGCAACGCAGTCTTCCAGTTCGGCTCCCACCCCAACCTCCTGACGCAAAAAGCGCTCGATGTGCGGCGCCAGCTGCACCGCCCGGTCGGTCTTGGCGTCCATGCCTGGGCTGTAGCCACCCAGCGGAATCAACTCACGAATCTTTTCAAAGCTGCTGTACAGCTCCTTGAGTTGGCGTGCCGCGCCCTGATGCTCCGGCGCACTGACTTGACTCATGCAACGACTGACCGAGGCGGCAATATCGATAGCCGGGTAATGGCCAACATCAGCCAGCCGCCGCGACAATACAATATGCCCGTCGAGAATCGCCCGGGCACAGTCAACGATAGGGTCCTGGTGGTCATCACCCTCGGCCAGCACGGTATACAGGGCGCTGAGGCTGCCGGTAGTGCTGGCACCGTTGCCGGCGCTTTCCACCAACTCGGGCAGCAGGCCAAATACCGACGGCGGGTACCCCTTGGTTGCCGGCGGCTCGCCCAGCGCCAGGGCGATTTCGCGCTGGGCCATGGCATAGCGGGTCAGGGAGTCGACCAGCAGCAGCACATCCTGACCCTGGTCGCGGAAATAGGCGGCGATGCTGTGACACAGCTCGGTAGCCTTGAGCCGCATCAGCGGCGACTCGTTGGCCGGAGCGACCACCACCACGGCCTTTTTCAGGCCTTCAGGCCCCAGTGAGTGCAGCAGAAACTCCTGCACCTCGCGGCCACGCTCGCCAATCAGCCCGACCACGACCACATCGGCCTTGGTCTGCCGGGTGATCATGCCAAGCAACACGCTCTTGCCCACGCCACTACCGGCAAACAGGCCAACCCGCTGGCCCTTGCCCAGGGTCAGCAGGGCATTGATCGCGCGCACGCCGACATCCAGCGGCTCGCATACCGGACGACGGCGCAGCGGATTGACACTGGGCAGCTCGGCCGGCAAGGGGTCACGTCCAGACAGTTTTCCCTGCTCATCCAGGGGCTCGCCCAGGCCATTGACCACCCGGCCCAGCCAGGACTCATCAATGTGCAACAAGCCTTCTTCACGGGCCGGAAAAACCCGCGAGCCGGCCGTCAGCCCGACCGGCTTCTTGAACGGCATCAGGTAGGTGATGTCACGATTGAAGCCCACCACCTGGGCTTCGAGCATGCTGCCGTCGGCCTGCTCGACATAGCAGCGCTGGCCGGTCATGCGCCGGCAGCCCAGGCTTTCCAGCAGCAGCCCGGACACCCGCACCAGACGCCCACTGACCTTGGCCAACTGCACGCCTTCAAGCGAGCGCAGCGCCTCGTCCAGACTGAACGCCTCGCGCACGCTCATGACTCATTGACCTGCAGGTGCCCAGCCAGCGCTTCCATACAAGAGTCCAGGCGCTGTTGGCAGCCGATATCCGCCTCGGCCTGCTCGGTCACGACCCGACACTCACCCAACGCCAGTCGTTCATCCGGAACCAGACGCCACTCCTCGGCCCGCTCCGGGGCAATATCACGGATGCGCGCATATTCTTCCGGGTTAAGCAGAATCCGCACATCGGTCACATCGCCCGGCAAACTGGTCAGCGCTTCTTCAGCCAGCGCCAGCAGTTGCGTCGGGTTGATCGTCAGCTCACAGCGAATCACCTGACGGGCCACCTTGCGCACCAGTTCGAGCAGTTCCTGACGACGTTTGAGCTCATACTGGTCCAGATACCCGCGCAACTCACCACGCATCCGTGCCAGCGGCGCACTGGCCTGTTCGAATACCTGCAGGCCCTGATGTCGCCCTTCCTCCAGGCCACGTTGACGGCCCTGCTCGCACCCTTCGTCAAAGCCCTGCCTGCGCCCGGCTTCCAGACCTTGCTGCAAACCTTCCTGATAGCCCTTTTCCATGCCCTCGCGAAAGCCGTCGCTGACCGCCTGCTGGACACTGGCCTGGCCTCCGCCACCAACCTCACCGATCAGCGCCCTTGGTCCAGAACACAGCGGCGGAAAACGGAAGACCCGCCACGCCCGGCCACTGGCCTTGATCACCCTGACTGTCATGCTGCCTCCGGTTACTCGATGGTCTGCTCACGGAACAATTGCAATTGCAGCTCACCATTGCCGGCCATTTCCCGCACCACCGCCATGATGTCCTTGCGTACCTGCTCGACCCGGCTCATGGGCACCGGCCCCTGACGCCGGCTGATCGACTCCATCTGCTGGCGCTGGCGCTTGGGCATGGCATTCTGAATCGCTCGCACCAGCTCCGGCTCGGCCCCCTTGAGCGCCACTACCCACTCTTCCATAGGTACGGCCTCAAGCAGCAACTGCAGCACTTCTTCGGTCTGCCGCGAGAGGATGAAGAAGTCGTACATTTCATCCTCAATCCGGTTGACCAGTTCATCGCTGTGCGCCCGCAACAACTCGAACATCTGTTCGCGGTTGCCCTTGAAGCGATTCATAATGTCGGCAGCCTGCTTGATCCCGCGCACTTGCGAGCCCTGGTTGGTCAACACGCTGATACTGCGCTCGATCAACTGCTCCAGCTCGCGAATCACGTCACTGTTGACCTCGCTCAGATTGGCAATCCGATACAGCAGTTCATCCTGACGCTCGGCCGGCATCTGTTCGAGCACCTCTGCGGCCATCGCCGGCGGCAGGAAGGCCAGGAAAACGGCCTGCATCTGGGCATGCTCCTTGGCGATCAAGGCGGCAAACTGTTTGGGATCGATCCACTCCATCTTGGCCATCTTGGCGCGAATTTCCTCGCCATAGATGCTGTCCAGCAGGCTGCGGGTAATATCGCTGCCCAGCGCCTTGCCGAGCATGCCACTGAGATAGCCGCGTGAGGCACCCTTGATGCTGCTCTGCTCGCGGTAATCCTCGAAGAACCGCCCAACCACTTCCGAGACCATAGGCTGCTTGACGTTGCTCAGCCGGGCCATGGCCTGGCTGATACTGATGATCTCCTCACGGGAGAAGTGCTTGAGCACGCCTGCCGAAGTCGCATCATCCATGCTCAGCATCAGGATCGCGGCCTGCTCCAGGGAGCTGAGCTGCCGAACATTACGCACATTGGATTCCTTCATTGCCAGGCCCCTCAGGTAGACGACAGGTCACGATCATTGCGACCGATCCAGTGCTTGAGCACCTCAGAAACCCGCTCAGGATCATTGCGCGCCAACATCTGCAAGTGCTCAATCTGTAGTTCAAGACCTGAATTGGGTGCCGGCAGGCGAATCTCCGACAGCGGGCTCAACTCGCTGAGGATGCTCAGGCCCGGACGCTCTTGCTGCAACGGCAAGGCGCGCTCAGGTGCGGGCGGCTCAAGCTCGACCAATTCCTCAGTGAGCACCGGCTGCTCCGGACGGCTGACAATACGCATTGCCGGGCGTACCACCAACAACAGGATCAACAGGGCCAGGAACCCTAAGAGACCGAGGCGCGCCAGTGCGTGCACCTGTTCGCTCTCCCACCAGGCCGGCTCTGCCGACAGCGGCTCGACCGTACTGAAGGGCAGCACGCTCAGCGTCAGTTGATCACCGCGGGCGGCATTGAACCCGGCGGCGCTGCGAATCATCGCTTCCAGCTCAGCCCGGGCCTGTTCGTTCCAGCCGCCCTCGGGAGCGCTGGCCGCATTCAACACCACGGCAATGCTCTGTTGGCGCAAGGCAAAGGGTGCATGCTTGACATGAGTTACCGACTGGTCGTAATCGAGCTGACGATTGGACTCCTGGCGCAGCGAGGTAGCGGCCTGGTTGCCATCATTGCCTTGCGCACCGTCCTCACCGGCATCCACCGCCGGCGCAGGCAACTGCAACGGCAGATTGCTCAGCGAACCTGGTACCCCTAGCGCCAACTGATCGATCGCGCTTTCACTGCGCAGCTGCTCGTTACGCACTCGCGGCGCTTCGCCATAGGTCTGTACGGTTTCTTCGCGCTGGCTGAAGTCAACATCGGCTGCCACGCTGATCCGGAAGTTGCCCGCGCCCAGTACCGGAGCCAGCACCTGCTCGATATTGCCTACCGCCTTGTGCTGATAGTCCTCGACCACCTGCCAGTTGCGCGCCGGCCCACCCCAGTCATCCAAACCGCGCGACAGCAGGGTACCGTGCTGATCGACCACACTGACATCGGCCACCTCGAGCTGCGGCACACTGTTGGCAACCAGATTGACGATCGCACTGACCTGATCCGGTTGCAGCCGGGTGCCTGGAGCCAACTGCAGCATTACCGAGGCTTTGGCCGGCAGACGGCGCCCCACCACAAACGAACGATTCTCTTCACGGGCCAGATGCACCCGGGCCTGCTCGACCCCTTTGAGGCTCATGACCGTGCGCGCCAATTCACCTTCCAGACTGCGCTTGAGCCGCACATCCTGAACAAACTGGCTGGTGCCCAGCGGCTCGTCCCGATCAAACAGTTCATAGCCCGGCGGCACCGCGACACTGACCCCCCGGGCCGAAAGTTGCAGGCGCGCCCGGGCCAGATGATCTTCACGCACCAGCACCTGGCCGCTCTGCCCATGCAGGCGGTAGCGAATACCCTCGGCCTCGAGGACCTGCATGACCTCAGCCGCCGGATAACTTTCTCCAGCGCCGTACAGTGGTCGATAGGAGGCTGGCTCGCGCCAGAGATACAGTGCGATCCCGATAGCCACCAGGCCGGCGGCCAGGGCCATGCCGAATAGGGTCATCCGTGGGTCGAGCTTGAACCCGCTCACGGGCAGTCTGCTTTTGATGGTCTGCAACACGGCTGTGTACTCGCGCCTGGTTAAACCGGCATTCTCATGATTTCATCGAAGGCGCTGCTCATCTTATTGCGCACCTGCACCAGCGCTGCGAACGACAGACTGGCTTTCTGACTCTGGATCATCGCCCCGACCAGATCCTTGCTCTTGCCACTATCGACATCGGCCAGCGCTTGACTGGCCAGATGCTGCTCGCTATCAATCGTGCGCAGCACATCCGTAAAGGCCTGCCCCACCCCGCCAACCGGCGGCTTGTCCAGCGCTGCACGCACCACCGCGCCCGAAGACGCCGCCTGCATCTGGCTCATGCGCTCGAGCATCTGCTGCTGTACCTGGGTAATCGAATTCATCCTGCCCTTTCTCCTTACACGGGAATCTGCACGCCCTGCTCACGCATGGCGTTCAACCGGTAGCGCAAAGCGCGCGGGGTCATCCCCAGACGCTCGGCAGCCTTGGCCTTGTGCCCGCCGCACTGGCGGATGGTGTCAATCACATGCTGATACTCGGCCCATTTGCCGCTGGCCTTGAGCGCGGCCTTGCCGGTCTCACTGACCGGAGCCAATTGCCGGGCTTCAGTGCCGGACAGCTCCTGGACAGCCAGACCCAGATCACAGGGCTGGATGAAAAGCCCATTGCGCAGAACCAGCGCTCGCTGCAGGGTGTTTTCCAGCTCCCGGACATTACCCGGCCAGTCATGCTGCATCAGCGCCTGACAGGCTGCCTGGGTGAGCAGTTCCTGATGTGCTTCATGGGGGGCATACTTACGAATGAACTGGCGCGCCAAGGGGATCACATCTTCCTTGCGCTCACGCAGCGGCATCAATTGCAGCGGCAGTACATCCAGGCGGAACATCAAATCAGCACGGAACCGTCCGGCCTCAACCTCGGCCTGCAGATCACGGTTGGTGGCCGCGATGATACGCACGTCCAGATGGATTTCCCGCTGACCGCCCAGACGCTCAACCCGCTGCTCCTGTAGCACTCTGAGCAGCTTGGCCTGCAGCGCCAGTGGCAACTCCCCGATCTCGTCCAGCAACAGCGTGCCGCCATTGGCCTGCTCGAATTTGCCCGGCTGGGCGCTGACCGCACCGGTAAAGGCTCCACGCTCATGACCAAACAGGATCGACTCCAGCATGGCTTCCGGAATCGCCGCACAGTTGACTGCAACAAAGGGAGCCTCGGCACTGCTTGAGAAACGATGGATATAGCGCGCCATCATTTCCTTGCCGGTCCCGGTTTCACCGCTGATCATGATTGGCGCTCGGGTCATGGCTACCCGCTGAGCCATCGCCAGCAGCCGACGCCCGGCGTGTGAACAAGAGACAAAGTCTTCTTGGGCCAGCTCGGCCTGACGGACCCGGTGCAGCAGTTGAAACAACTGCTGATCACTGAACGGGCTGAGCAGATAGTCAATGCAACCCAACTCCAGCAGCGTCGCCGCCTTTTCCTGGTCCTGGTATTCAACAATCGGCACTACACTCAAACCCGGCCAGCGACGGGTCAGGCGTGCGACCTGGTCATACAGTCCGCTCGGCTCAAGCCCACTGACCAGTACCAGCAGCAAACCAGCACCACTGAGGCGGCGCTCATCCAACTGCTCCAGACTGGCAACGCGATGCACCTGACAGCCGGCTGCCCGCAGACCTCGGGACAGGGAGACGTCATGGTCCTGATCCTCAACGCCGGCAATCACCACCCCTCCGGTCACGACCAGATCGGCGCCGCCTTGCGACTCGCTGTAGTTCATTGCCTGACTGAGATGCTTCACCGTGTATCACCTGTCGTTTTTTTTGCGACGCAGTTAACAGTTTTCTTTTCACAGGACTGAAATAATTTCATCCGTCAGTCGCCTTGTTATGTTCTGTGGCGACCAATGCGCACGGACATTAGCAACGCCCATACTCAATCCGTGAATTACTTTCTCTAAATAGATATCAAAAGCGCATATCAGCGCCTGCTGATGTAATTTGATATCTATTGATTTAATCCCCAGCCCTTACCCCCCCTAGACTGCCAGTCCATCCGCCATGGTCGACGCAGCGCGCCTGCGCACATCACCGGCGTCATGGACAATCGGCCAGCCGGGCCTGCCTTAAATGCACTCGGCCGCGCTCAACGAGGCAACAGTTACTACCTGGGAAAGCAGTTCACACATGATTGGTAATTCGAAAGTCCACCATGGCGTGCCGGCCGATGCCCTGGTCAAATTGAAACCTCACAAGCTGGGGCGCCACTATCACAAGGTGCCGCAGTACATCAGCGAAGCCGCCAACAAATACCCGCGCCTGATCGGCGACTACTTCCTGCGCAACTTCCGCATCAATCTGGAACTACAAGGTGTCAGTGTCAGCGAACAGATCGCTAGCGAACCTGACTGCCTGTTCCGCTCCGAACTGGGCAAGATCGGCTTCTCGATTTCTCGCCCGCTGCTGGCTGAGGCGTTGGAGTGCTATTACGGCGGCACTACCCTGCCAAGCCACGAGGCCACACCAATCAGCACCTCAGAGCAGCGTATGCGTGATCGCCTGGGTCGGGATATCGCCGAGATTTTCGGTCGGGTGATCATGGCTGGCACCAGCCTCGGTCAGCTTGAGGCTCATGACAACGCCTATGACCAGCCGCTGTGGGAGTACCTGGTCGAGTTCTCGCTGACCAGCCACCTGACCTCGACCACCGCATCGCTATTCATCTATCTGGACAATCAGTTGGCCGACCTGTTGACCAGCAAGATGGCCCTGCCTGGCAGCAGCCAGCCGGCAGGCGATCCGCTGAACAACATCAAGCGCCTGCCAGTACGCCTGGAATGTGTGCTGGCCTCAGTACAGATGTCCTTAGCCGACGTGCTGGCACTGCAACCGGATGACATTCTCATGATCCGCATGCATGAGCGCTGCGATGTCCGTATCAACCAGCAAAAACTGTTTCGCGGGGCCATCTTCGAAGATGACGGCGCCCTTTGTCTTACCTCTCTAGAAAGCGTGAAGAGCCCATGAACGAACAACTCAGCGACCAAGAACTCGACAACCTGATCAACGATGGCGACCTGCAACTTGACGATGAACCCGTCGCCGCCAGTCTCAGCGAGGCCAGCCCACGACTACCGCAACAGGATTTGAGCTTCTTCGGCAAGATTCCGGTACAGGTCACTCTGGAGGTCGCCTCCGTTCAGTTGCCGCTCAAGGACCTGATGGACGTCGATGCCAGCAGCGTGATTGCACTCGACAAGCTGGCGGGCGAGCCACTGGACGTGAAGGTCAACGGCGCACAGTTCGCCAAGGCCGAAGTCGTGGTGGTCAATGGCAGCTATGGCCTGCGCATCCTCGAACTCAGCGGCACCGGCTTGAAAGACCTGACCGCATGAGCCTGCTACGCCGTCTGACCCTGACTATCCTGCCACTGTTGCTGGGCCTGAGCCCGGCCCTGGCCCAGGCGGCGGGAGGCGAGATTTCGCTGTTCTCGCTGAACGAGACCGAGGACGGCCAGGAACTCAGCGTCAAGCTGCAAATTCTGATCATCATGACCCTGCTCGGCTTTCTGCCAGCCATGCTGATGCTGATGACCTGCTTTACCCGCTTCATCATCGTGCTGGCGATTCTGCGCCAGGCCATCGGCCTGCAGCAAAGCCCGCCCAACAACGTATTGATCGGCATTGCACTGTGCATGACCCTGTTGGTCATGCGCCCAGTTTGGCAGGACATGTACAGCAACGCCTATGAACCGTTCCAGGCCGATGAAATCAGCCTGGAGCAGGGCCTGGGTGAAGCCAGGACCATTCTCAGCCGGTTCATGCTGGCGCAAACCAATGAAACCGCGCTCTACACCATCGTCTCGCTGGTCGACGAGGAAATTCCCGAGGATCTGGAAAGTATCGACTTCACCCTGCTGCTGCCGGCTTTTGTGCTCAGCGAACTGAAGACGGCCTTTCAGCTCGGCTTCATGATCTTTGTCCCATTCCTGGTGATCGATCTGGTGGTGGCCAGCGTACTGATGGCCATGGGCATGATGATGCTCTCACCGATGATGATCTCACTGCCGTTCAAGCTGATGATTTTCGTGCTGGTCGATGGCTGGAGCCTGATGATCGGCACGCTGACCACCAGCGTACAACCCTATTGAGGCCACCATGCTGACACCGGAAAATGCCGTCGCGCTGATCGCCCACGCGGTTTACATCATCGGCTTGGTCGTCTGCATCCTGGTGATTCCCAGCCTGATCGGCGGCCTGATCGTCAGTATTTTCCAGGCCGCGACCCAGATCAATGAGCAGATGCTGAGCTTTCTGCCACGCCTGCTGATCACCCTGGGCATGCTGGTGTTCGCCGGGCACTGGATCTTGCGCACACTCAGCGAACTGTTCATCGAAACCTTCCAGCAGGCCGGCCATCTGGTCGGCTGAACCCATGTCCGCCACTGAAGCGCTGTTTGACGCCAATCGCTACCTGCTGCTGGTACAAAGTTACTGGTGGCCGTTCTGCCGCATCCTTGCCGTGTTCACCCTGGCGCCCATGTTCAGCCACAAGGCCCTGTCATTGCCTGTGCGCATTCTGCTGGCCCTGGCTCTAACCCTGGCGCTGGGTGGCGCCCTGCCCACCCCACCGCTGCTTGACCCGCTGTCGCTGGCCGGGCTGCTGGCAACCCTGGAACAGATTGCCTTCGGCCTGATGCTCGGGCTGTCGCTACAGCTTGTATTCACCGTCTACAGCCTGGTCGGGGAAATAATCTCGACCCAGATGGGTATGAGCATGGCGCGCTACAACGACCCACAGAACGGCGTCTCGTCTTCATCAATCCTCTACCAACTGTACTTCACCCTGCTGGTGTTTCTGTACTTTGCCATTGATGGCCACCTGGTCACCGTCAGCATCCTGTACCAGAGCTTCGTCTACTGGCCGATCGGCAGCGGCCTGCACTTTACCGGCATGGCCAGCACCCTGTACGCCATCAGTTGGGTTCTGTCCGCCGCCGTGCTGATCGCCCTGCCGATGGTGTTCTGCATGACTCTGATCCTGTTCAGCTTCGGCCTGCTCAACCGCATTTCACCGGCGATGAATCTGTTCGCCCTAGGCTTCCCAATTGCCATTCTCACCGGCTGGATGGCGATCTTCTTCACCTTGCCGAACATGTCGGAAAGCTATCTGCTGCTAACCCGGCAACTGCTCGACAACCTCGGCATAGTGTTGCTGGAGTAACCATGTCCGAGCAGAACGCCAGCAGTCAGGAAAAAACCGAGCAGCCCACCGCGCACAAACTCAAGAACAGCAAGCGCGAAGGTCAGGTTGCCCGCTCCAAGGATCTGGCAACCACCGTTTCGCTGCTGATCACCCTGCTGGTGCTGAAGTTCAGCTTCGGGCTGTTCTACGAAGGCCTGCAGGACCTGTTCCGACTGTCGTACATCAACTTTCACCAGAGCGAAATAAGCCTGGATGATCTCAGCCTGATTCTCGGCCACAACCTGTTGGTGTTCATCAAGCTGATGTTGCCCCTGCTGATAACCACCCTACTGGTCATAGTGCTGTCACTGATCCCCGGCGGCTGGGTGTTCTCATCCAAGAACTTCATGCCCAAGCTCAGCAAGCTCAATCCGATCACAGGGCTCGGGCGGATCTTTTCCGCTCAGAACTGGACCGAACTACTCAAGTCGATCCTCAAGGTCGTAGTGCTGTGCGCCACCGCAGTCATCCTGGTGCTGGCTACCGCTCCCAAGTTCATGGCCTTGCAGCGCGTGGACATCCATACCGCGATCAGTGGCGCCATGACCTTGGCATTCTATCTGGCGATGATGTTGATTGTGGTGTTCATCCTGTTCTCCCTGATCGACATCCCCCTGCAGAAATTCTTCTTTACCAAGAAGATGCGCATGACCAAACAGGAGGTAAAGGAAGAGCACAAGAATCAGGAAGGCAGGCCAGAGATCAAGGCCCGAATCAAGCAATTGCAACGCCAGTTGCTGCAACGCCAGATCAGCCGGGTCATCAAGGATGCCGACGTGGTGATCGTCAACCCACAGCACTATGCCGTTGCCCTGCGCTACGATCTGGACAAGGCCGAAGCTCCCTACGTGCTGGCCAAGGGCGTTGATGAAACCGCCCTGTATATCCGCAAGATGGCCAACGCCCATGACCTGGAAGTAGTCGAGGCGCCGCCGCTGGCGCGCGCGGTCTACTACAGCACCCAGGTCAATCAGCAGATACCCATGCCGCTCTATACCGCGGTGGCCCACGTACTGACCTATGTATTGCAGCTCAAGGCCTGGCGCCAGGGGCGCCGCAGCAAACCGGAGCTGGCCAGCCAGTTGCCGATTCCCGAATCACTGATCCGTTGAGACCCGACCAGCCATGAAGCCTTATCAGCAACTGATGCCCATCCTGACCTCCGGCCAGATCGGTATACCCCTGGTCATTCTGTCGATTCTGGCAATGATCATTCTGCCGCTGCCGCCGCTGCTGCTGGATATCCTGTTCACCTTCAACATCTCCATGGCCGTGCTGGTGCTGATGGTCAGCGTCTCGGCCAAGCGGCCGCTGGACTTCTCCCTGTTTCCCACGGTAATTCTGATCACCACCCTGCTGCGCCTGACGCTCAACGTCGCCTCAACCCGGGTCGTGCTGTTGGAAGGTCACAACGGCAGTGATGCCGCTGGCAAGGTGATCCAAGCTTTCGGTGAGGTGGTCATCGGCGGCAACTTCATCGTCGGCCTGATTGTTTTCGTGATCCTGATGATCATCAACTTCATGGTGGTCACCAAGGGTGGCGAGCGAATATCCGAGGTCACCGCGCGGTTTACCCTCGATGCCCTGCCCGGCAAGCAGATGGCTATCGACGCCGACCTCAACGCCGGGCTGGTTACCCAGGAGGAAGCCAAGCAGCGGCGCCAGGAAGTCGCCAAGGAAGCCGACTTCTACGGCGCCATGGATGGAGCCGCCAAATTCGTTCGCGGTGATGCCATCGCTGGCATTCTGATTCTGCTGATCAACTTGTTTGGCGGCTTCGCCATCGGCCTGTTCATCTACGATCTGTCTGCAGGCGATGCATTCCAGCAGTATGCCCTGCTGACCATTGGTGATGGTCTGGTCGCCCAGATTCCCGCACTACTGCTATCAACCGCCGCAGCCATCATCGTCACCCGCATCAACGAGTCAGCAGCCATCACTTCGCAAGTACGCAAGCAGATGCTGGCCTCGCCAACCCTGATCTACACCGTGGCCGGCATCCTGTTCGTGCTTGCTTTGGTCCCCGGCATGCCACACATGGCGTTCCTGGGATTTGCCGCCTTGCTCGGGTTCATCGGCTGGTGCGTATCTCGCTTCCAACCAGTTGATGAAGCCAGCGGTGTTGAGCAGGCCGAAGCGCTCAGCCAGGCCATGGAACGCGAACGGCTTCAGACGTTGGAGTGGAGCGACATTCCTCTGGTCGAGCGGATCTCCATCGCCCTAGGGTACAAACTGGTCAACCTGGTCAGCCCTGAAACCGGCGCGCCACTGCCGCAACGGGTACGCGGGGTACGCCAGACCCTCTCCGAATCGCTTGGCTTTCTCCTGCCGGAAGTACAGATCCGCGACAGTTTGCGGCTCAAAGCCTCGCAGTATCAGATCCACATTAATGGCGACAAGGTCGAGTCGGCTGAACTGCATGCCGATCGGCTGATGGCGATACCCTCACCAGAAACCTATGGCGAGCTGGATGGCATTATCGGCATCGACCCGGCCTATGGCATGCAGGTAGTCTGGATCAATCCCGAGGACAAGCCCCGGGCACTCAACCTCGGCTATCAGGTCATTGACTGCTCCAGCGTGATCGCCACCCACCTGAACAAGATCGTGCGCGAACAGCTGCCGGAAATCTTCAAGCATGATGATGTCGAACAGCTGATGCAGCGTCTGGCGCTCCAGGCCCCCAAGCTGGCCGAAAGTCTCAAGGCCCAGCTCAATCATACTCAGCAACACCGGGTTTATCGGCAACTGTTGCAGGAGCAAGTCTCGCTACGCGATATCGTCAGCATAGCCACCGCTATGCTTGAGAGCAGTGAAAGTACCAAGGACCCGCTACTGATTGCTTCGGATGTACGCTACGCGCTGCGTCGCAGCATCGTTTCAAGCATCGCCGGCGATCGTAGCGAGCTGGCCGTATTCATCCTCGACAATGGCTTGGAGAATACGCTGATGAGCGCCTTGAGCGCAGCCCAGCAGGCCGGCCCGGTCAGCCTCGACAGCATTCCCGTCGAACCCAATCTGCTCAACCAGTTGCAGAACAGTATGCCGGTGGTGAAGGAAAAACTGCGCAAGGAAGGCCACCCACCGATCCTGGTCGTCATGCCCCAGCTCCGCCCCCTGCTGGCCCGTTATGCCAAGGTGTTCAGCCCAGGACTGCACGTACTGTCTCAGAATGAAATCCCCGAGCGGGTCGGCGTCAATATCCTCGGTACCCTGGGCTGATCAGCCCGGGGATTTACTCGCTCGCTTGGCTCGCATCCCCGCGACCAGGCGAGCAAACTCCTCGGATGGCTGGTGCAGCGAGCACCCGGACTCATGATAGCCGGTCCGGATATTCTCCTGGCACCACAAACAGATGACCTCAACATCCAACATCTGCATCTTCCCCTCCTCGTCGCGTAGGCGAATCTGCAGTGCTACCGGCACATCCAGCGCCATGGGCTCATCGCTGAGCAGCTTGAAGCCCCCTTCGGAAATGTCCCCGACATAACCAATCAATCGCCCAGTGTCACGGTCCGCGACTTTGATGCGGAAGATCGAACGAAACACCATACGGCTTTGCTCACGCACAGATAAATCCCCTGGCTTTTGTTCTAGTCTGCGCAAGAACAAGGCGACCAGCGAATTATGAAGATTAAGGGGAGAGCAGGGCTTGCAGGCAGCAGTCGCATTGTTCAGAGGCTAAGAGCCAGCCAGTTTTCTTGGCCCAAAGAAGAAACCCCGATCTGCATGCAGACCGGGGTTTCGGTATAGGAGCTTGACGATGACCTACTCTCACATGGGGAAGCCCCACACTACCATCGGCGATGCGTCGTTTCACTGCTGAGTTCGGAATGGGATCAGGTGGTTCCAACGCTCTATGGTCGTCAAGCAATTCTTTAGCGCTGTCGTGTTAGCTGGTAGCTTTCACGCCATCGCGAATT
>NZ_QJSA01000016.1:0-94583 GCF_003586265.1 Pseudomonas jilinensis
TGGTTGCCAAGATCATCGAGTAATGATCTGAAGCGTCAGCAAAAGCCCCCGTTCTTCGGGGGCTTTTGTATTTGAGTTGACAGTGGGTGGTTGCATCAGTAGAATTGCGCCTCCCTTGGATGGGCCTGCCCGTTGTGCGGGTGTGCTCAGAAGAACCGTTACTTGGAGTTTCTGGTCAAATGCAGAACCAACAAATCCGTATTCGGTTGAAGGCTTTTGACCATCGCCTGATTGATCAATCTACCCAGGAAATCGTGGATACCGCGAAGCGTACTGGGGCTCAGGTGCGTGGTCCGATTCCTTTGCCGACTCGCAAA
The DNA here is from genome assembly GCF_003586265.1 of Pseudomonas jilinensis. Taxonomy (NCBI): domain Bacteria; kingdom Pseudomonadati; phylum Pseudomonadota; class Gammaproteobacteria; order Pseudomonadales; family Pseudomonadaceae; genus Pseudomonas; species Pseudomonas jilinensis. The sequence goes on from NZ_QJSA01000016.1 coordinate 318, forward strand.
GAGCGTTTTACCGTATTGATTTCTCCGCACGTCAATAAAGATGCGCGGGATCAATATGAAATCCGTACCCACAAGCGGGTGCTGGATATCGTTCAGCCCACCGACAAAACTGTTGATGCGCTGATGAAGCTGGACCTGGCAGCAGGTGTAGAGGTCCAGATCAGCCTCGGCTGAAGCCCCACACGACGGGGGCTATCAGTCGTGTAACGCCCTGAAATGGGCGGCCATAGCGGGTAAATAGCCCCGTGCACTCATGAGGTTTACAACATGACTATTGGTGTAGTCGGCCGGAAATGCGGTATGACCCGCGTTTTCACTGAAGATGGTGTTTCCATTCCGGTTACGGTGATTGAAGTAGAGCCGAACCGTGTCACTCAGGTTAAGTCCCAGGATACCGACGGCTATCAGGCCGTGCAGGTGACCGTTGGTGAGCGTCGCGCTACTCGCGTGACCAAGCCGATGGCAGGGCATTTTGCCAAGGCCAATACTGCGGCAGGTCGCCGCGTATGCGAATTCCGCCTGGAAGCAGGTCAGGAGTTTGAAGCCGGCGCAGAAATTACCGTTAGCATTTTTGAAGCGGGCCAGAAAGTAGACGTTACCGGGCAATCCAAGGGTAAGGGCTTCGCCGGTACCATCAAGCGCTGGAACTTCCGCGGTCAGGATGCTACCCACGGTAACTCCGTTTCCCACCGTGTACCGGGTTCGATTGGCCAGTGCCAAACTCCGGGTCGCGTCTTCAAGGGCAAAAAAATGTCTGGTCACATGGGTGCTGAGCAAGTGACCGTGCAGACCCTGGAAGTCGTGCGCGTTGACGCCGAACGTAACCTGCTGCTCATCAAGGGCGCGGTACCTGGTGCTACCGGTAGCGACGTTGTTGTTCGCCCGGCAGTCAAGGCCAAGGGTTAAGGGGGAGTTACCATGAATTTGAATGTAGCTGGCGCAAGTGCGATCGACGTTTCCGATCTGACCTTTGCCGCCGAGTTTAACGAAACCCTGGTTCACCAGGCAGTCGTCGCCTACATGGCTGGCGGCCGTCAGGGCACCAAGCAGCAGAAGACCCGTTCCGACGTTTCTGGCGGTGGCAAAAAGCCCTGGCGCCAGAAAGGCACTGGTCGCGCCCGTGCCGGTACCATCCGCAGCCCGATCTGGCGTGGGGGCGGTACCACTTTCGCCGCGCGTCCGCGTGACTTCGAACAGAAGTTGAACCGCAAGATGTACCGCGGTGCCCTGCGTTCGATCCTGTCCGAGCTGGTCCGTCAGGAGCGTCTGGTTGTGGTTGAGAGCTTTGCTGTCGACGCACCCAAGACCAAAGGCCTGATCGGCAAGCTGAAGGATCTGAACCTGGACAACGTGCTGATCGTGACCGACAGCGTTGACGAAAACCTGTACCTGGCAGCGCGCAACCTGCCGCACGTCGATGTACGTGATGTACAGGGTTCGGACCCGGTCAGCCTGATCGCCTACGACAAGGTGCTGATTACCGTGCCTGCCGTCAAGAAGTTCGAGGAGATGCTGGGATGAACCAGGAGCGCATTTTCAAAGTACTGCTGGGCCCGCATGTGTCTGAAAAGGCGACTGTGCTGGCTGACAGCAAGAACCAGTTTGTGTTCAAGGTGGACACCACTGCCACCAAGCTGGAAATCAAGAAGGCCGTTGAGCAGTTGTTCAACGTTAAGGTCAAGAGCGTCTCGACCCTGAACGTCAAGGGCAAGACCAAGCGTACCATGCGCGGCCTGGGCAAGCGTAATGACTGGAAGAAGGCCTATATCAGCCTGGAAGCCGGTCAAGACATCGACTTCGCCAGCGCTGAATAAGGGGATACATCATGGCTATCGTTAAATGTAAACCTACTTCCGCTGGCCGCCGCTTCGTCGTCAAGGTCGTCAACTCTGACCTGCACAAGGGCGCGCCTTATGCTCCTCTGGTCGAGAAGCAAGGCAAGTCTGGTGGTCGTAACAACAATGGTCGCATCACCACGCGTCACCGCGGGGGCGGCCACAAGCAGCACTACCGTTTGGTCGATTTTCGTCGCAACAAGGATGGCATTCCGGCCGTCGTTGAGCGTATCGAATACGATCCGAACCGTACCGCTCATATTGCTCTGCTGAAATATGCCGATGGCGAGCGTCGTTACATCATCGCGCCCAAGGGCGTGAGTGCTGGTGATCAGGTGATCTCCGGTGCCGATGCACCGATCAAGCCGGGTAACACTCTGCCGCTGCGCAACATTCCGGTCGGTAGCACCATTCACGCGATCGAACTGAAGCCCGGCAAGGGTGCTCAGGTTGCTCGCAGCGCCGGTGCCTCCGTTCAGCTGGTTGCTCGTGAAGGTGCCTATGTCACCGTGCGTCTGCGCTCTGGCGAGATGCGCAAGGTGCTGGGTGAGTGCCGCGCCACCCTGGGCGAAGTGTCCAACGGTGAGCACAGCCTGCGCTCTCTCGGCAAGGCTGGCGCCAAACGCTGGCGTGGTATCCGTCCGACCGTTCGTGGTGTTGCCATGAACCCGGTTGATCACCCGCATGGTGGTGGTGAAGGGCGTACTTCTGGTGGTCGTCATCCGGTGTCGCCGTGGGGCTTCCCGACCAAGGGTGCCAAGACTCGGTCCAACAAGCGCACTGACAAGATGATTGTCCGTCGTCGCAGCAAGTAATTAGAGGGGATACGACAGTGCCGCGTTCTCTGAAGAAAGGTCCTTTTATCGATCTTCACCTGTTGAAGAAGATCGAAGTGGCAGTTGAAAAGAATGAGCGTAAGCCGATCAAGACCTGGTCGCGCCGTTCGATGATTCTGCCGCAGATGGTTGGTCTGACCATCGCCGTACATAACGGTCGTCAGCATGTACCGGTCATCGTTACCGAAGACATGGTCGGCCACAAGTTGGGCGAATTCTCTGCTACGCGTACCTATCGTGGTCACGCGGCAGACAAGAAAGCCAAGCGCTAAGGGGTTAGGAAGATGGAAGTAGCCGCTACTCTCAAGGGCGCCCGACTCTCTGCCCAGAAAGCTCGCTTGGTCGCCGACCAGATCCGCGGGAAAAAGGTGGATGAGGCCCTGAACCTGCTGAGCTTCAGCAACAAGAAGGCCGCTGATGTCATCAAGAAAGTGCTGGAGTCGGCAATTGCCAACGCCGAGCACAATGATGGCGCAGACGTGGATGACCTGAAGGTCTCCACCGTGTTTGTCAATGAAGGTCGCTCCCTGAAGCGCATCATGCCGCGTGCCAAAGGCCGTGCTGATCGCATCGTAAAGCGGTCTTGCCATATCACGGTCAAGGTTGCTGACAAGTAGGAGTCGATCACATGGGTCAGAAAGTACATCCGGTAGGCATTCGCCTCGGTATCGTTAAAGAACACACTTCGGTGTGGTACGCAGATGGTCGCAACTATGCCGACTATCTGAACACCGACCTGAAAGTACGTGCGTACATTCAGGACAAACTGAAAAGCGCTTCGGTCAGCCGCGTGGATATCCAGCGTCCGGCCCAAACCGCCCGTATCACCATTCACACCGCTCGTCCGGGCATCGTGATTGGCAAGAAGGGTGAGGACGTCGAGAAGCTGCGTCAGGAACTGACTCAGCAGATGGGCGTGCCGGTGCACATCAACATCGAAGAGATCCGCAAGCCGGAGCTCGACGGTGCCCTGGTGGCCCAGAGCGTTGCTCAGCAGCTGGAGCGTCGCGTGATGTTCCGTCGCGCCATGAAGCGTGCGGTTCAGAACGCCATGCGTATCGGTGCCAAGGGTATCAAGATTCAGGTCAGCGGCCGTTTGGGCGGCGCCGAAATCGCCCGCACCGAATGGTATCGCGAAGGTCGTGTGCCGCTGCACACCCTGCGCGCCGACATTGATTACGCGACAGCTGAAGCCCACACCACTTACGGTGTGATTGGCGTCAAGGTTTGGATCTTCAAGGGCGAGATCATTGGTGGTCTGCCGGAAGAAACCAAAGCTGCCGCTCCCAAGAAAAAAGCTGCTAAGTAAGGGGTACGCACATGTTGCAACCGAAGCGTACGAAGTTCCGCAAGCAAATGACCGGTCACAACCGTGGCCTGGCGCATCGCGGTAGTAAGGTGAGCTTTGGCGAGTTCGCCCTCAAGTCCGTCAGCCGTGGTCGTCTGACTGCTCGTCAGATCGAGGCGGCCCGTCGTGCCTTGACCCGTCACGTCAAGCGTGGTGGCAAGATCTGGATCCGGGTATTCCCCGACAAGCCGATCTCCAAGAAGCCGCTGGAAGTGCGGATGGGTAAAGGTAAAGGTAACGTCGAGTACTGGGTAGCCCAGATTCAGCCGGGCAAAGTCCTGTACGAGATTGAAGGTGTTTCCGAAGAGCTGGCGCGCGAGGCATTTGCCCTGGCCGCAGCCAAGCTGCCTCTCGCTACCACCTTTGTTAAGCGGACGGTGATGTGATGAAAGCGACAGAACTTCGTGAAAAATCAGCCGAGCAGCTCAACGAGCAGCTGCTCACCCTGCTGCGTGACCAGTTCAATCTGCGCATGCAGAAGGCTACCGGTCAACTGGGTCAGAGGCACCTGCTCAAGCAGGTCAAGCGTGATATCGCCCGTGTGAAGACCGTGCTCAATCAGAAAGGTGGTAACTGATCATGGCCGAGAACAAAACAGTACGTACCGTTACTGGCCGTGTGGTCAGCGACAAGATGGACAAGACCGTCACTGTGCTCGTTGAGCGTCAGGTAAAGCATCCCCTTTACGGCAAGTACGTAAAGCGCTCTACCAAGCTGCATGCGCACGACGAAAACAACGAATGCCGCATCGGCGACCTGGTCACCATCCGGGAAACCCGCCCCTTGGCTAAAACCAAGAGCTGGACCCTGGTGCAGGTTGACGAGCGCGCGGCGCAGGTATAAGCCCCGCGCGGTATAGCGGATTATTTAAGGGTCGGAGAAAGTTATGATTCAGACTCAATCCATGCTGGATGTGGCTGACAACAGTGGTGCACGTCGAGTGATGTGTATCAAGGTTCTGGGCGGTTCTCACCGCCGCTACGCCGGCATTGGCGACATCATCAAAGTTACCGTCAAGGAAGCGATTCCGCGCGGTAAGGTAAAGAAAGGCCAGGTGCTCAACGCGGTCATCGTGCGTACCCGTCACGGCGTACGCCGTACTGACGGTTCGCTGATCCGTTTCGATGGCAACGCTGCCGTTCTGCTCAACAACAAGAATGAGCCGATCGGTACCCGCATCTTTGGGCCAGTGACGCGTGAACTTCGTAACGAGAAGTTCATGAAGATCGTTTCCCTCGCGCCCGAAGTGCTGTAAGGAGCCCGGTCATGCAAAAGATCAAACGTGACGACGACGTAATCGTCATCGCCGGCAAAGACAAAGGCAAGCGTGGCAAGGTCCTCAAGGTCCTGGCTGATGCCCGCCTGTTGATCGCTGGCGTCAACATTGTCAAGCGCCACACCAAGCCTAATCCGATGGCTGGTCGTCAGGGCGGCATTGTTGAAAAGGAGGCGCCTATCCACGTCTCCAACGTGGCTATCTTCAACCCTGAGACCAGCAAGGCCGATCGCGTCGGCTTCAAGGTCGAAGACGGTAAGAAGGTTCGTATTTTCAAGTCGACCCAAAAAGCGGTCGACGCTTGAGAATCTAGGTGCTTACCATGGCAAGATTGAAAGAGCATTACCGCACTAACCTCGTTCCCAAGCTGAAAGAAGAGCTCGGCCTGAAGAACGTGATGGAAGTGCCGAAGATCACCAAGATCACCCTGAACATGGGTCTTGGTGAGGCCGTCGGTGACAAGAAAGTCATCGAGAACGCACTGGCCGATCTGGAAAAGATCACCGGTCGCAAGGGCATCGTGACCTATTCGCGCAAGTCGATCGCGGGTTTCAAGATCCGTGATGGCTGGCCGATCGGCGTCAAGGTGACCCTGCGTCGTGAGCAGATGTACGAATTTCTCGACCGTCTGCTGTCGATTTCGCTGCCGCGTGTACGTGACTTCCGTGGTCTGAACGCCAAGTCGTTCGACGGTCGCGGTAACTACAGCATGGGCGTCAAGGAACAGATCATTTTCCCGGAAATCGATTACGACAAGATCGATGCCCTGCGTGGTCTGGACATTACCCTGACCACCACCGCGCGGACCGACGATGAAGGTCGTGCGCTGCTGCGTGCGTTCAGCTTCCCGTTCCGCAACTAGGAGTCAGGTCATGGCCAAAATCAGCATGAAAAACCGCGAGGCCAAGCGCGCTCGTCTGGTTGCTAAGTACGCCAAGAAGCGTGCTGAGCTCAAGGCTACCATCGGTAATGTCAACGCCTCTGCCGAAGAGCGTTGGAATGCCCAGGTAGCCCTGCAAAAATTGCCGCGCGATGCCAGCCCGGTCCGTCAGCGTAACCGCTGCCGTATCACTGGTCGTCCGCACGGTGTATATCGCAAGTTCGGTCTGAGCCGCATCAAGCTGCGTGAAGCAGCCATGCGCGGTGATGTTCCCGGTCTGGTCAAGGCCAGCTGGTAATCCAGACCTTTATTACTCAGTTTCAGGAGCAGAAAGCCCATGAGTATGCAGGACCCGTTGGCAGATATGCTGACCCGTATCCGTAATGCCCAGATGGCTGAAAAGTCCAGTGTCAGCATGCCTTCGGCAAAGCTGAAGGTGGCTGTCGCCAAAGTACTTAAAGAAGAAGGCTATGTTGCCGGTTATGAAGTTTCAGGTGATGCCAAGCCTGTGCTCTCGATCGAGCTCAAGTACTTCGAGGGCAAGCCGGTAATTGAAGAGCTGAAGCGTGTGAGCCGTCCCGGCCTGCGCCAGTACAAAGCCGTTGACCAGCTGCCGAAGGTCAGGGGTGGACTGGGTGTCTCGATCGTCTCCACCAACAAGGGTGTAATGACTGATCGCGCTGCTCGCGCTGCCGGTATCGGCGGCGAAGTACTCTGCACCGTATTCTGATAGGGGGTTACGATGTCTCGCGTCGCTAAGAACCCTGTCAAATTGCCGCAGGGTGTAGAAATCAAGGTCAACGGCCAGGAGCTGTCAGTCAAGGGCGCCAAAGGTACCCTGCAGCTGAATCTGCACTCCACCGTTGAAGTCGTTCAGGAAGATGGTGAGTTGCGCGTAGCTGCTCGTCCGGGTAGCCCGAACATGGCCATGGCCGGTACCACCCGCGCCCTGGTCAACAACATGGTTATCGGCGTCAGCCAGGGCTTTGAGCGCAAGCTGCAGCTGGTCGGTGTAGGTTACAAGGCTCAGGCCAAAGGGCAGGTTCTGTCTCTGGCTCTGGGTTACTCGCACCCGATCGACTATCAGTTGCCCGAGGGTGTTTCCGTTGAAACCCCGAGCCAGACTGACATCATCATCAAAGGCATCGACAAGCAACTGGTCGGTCAAGTAGCCGCGGAAATTCGTGATTTCCGTCGTCCTGAGCCTTATAAGGGCAAGGGTGTACGCTACGCCGATGAGGTCGTGCGTCGTAAAGAAGCCAAGAAGAAGTAGGGCATAGCAAATGAGCGATAAAAAAGTTATTCGTCTCCGTCGCGCTCGCCGTTCGCGTCTGAAAATGCGTGAGCTGGAAGCCGTACGTCTGTGCGTGCACCGCTCTTCGCAGCACATTTACGCACAGGTGATCGCTGCCGATGGTTCCAAGGTTCTGGCCAGTGCCTCCACCCTGGACGCCAGCCTGCGTGGTGGCAACACCGGCAACATCGAAGCCGCCAAGAAGGTTGGTCAACTGGTCGCCGAGCGCGCCAAAGCTGCCGGCGTTACTCAGGTCGCTTTCGACCGTTCCGGCTTCAAGTATCATGGCCGCGTCAAGGCGTTGGCCGACGCTGCTCGTGAAGGCGGGCTGGAATTCTAAGGGTAAAAGCTATGGCTAATTTCGACCAAAAGCGCGACGAAGGTTACATTGAGAAGCTGGTTCAGGTTAACCGCGTTGCCAAAGTAGTAAAAGGTGGCCGTATCTTCGCCTTCACCGCACTGACTGTGGTAGGTGATGGCAAGGGCCGTGTTGGCTTCGGTCGTGGCAAGGCGCGTGAAGTGCCTGCCGCTATCCAGAAAGCCATGGAAGCCGCTCGTCGCAACATGATTCAGGTGGACCTGAACGGGACCACTCTGCAGTACCCGGTCAAAGCTGCTCATGGCGCCTCCAAGGTGTTCATGCAGCCGGCCTCCGAAGGTACTGGTGTCATCGCTGGTGGCGCAATGCGTGCCGTGCTGGAAGCTGCGGGCGTGCATAACGTTCTGGCCAAGTGCTACGGTTCCACCAACCCGGTTAACGTCGTTCAGGCTACCTACAAGGGTCTGAAGTCGATGCAGTCTCCCGAGTCTGTAGCGGCCAAACGCGGCAAGACCGTCGAAGACATCGCGGGGTAAGCTCAGATGGCTAACGAAAAAATCAAAGTAACGCTGACCAAGAGCGTTGCCGGTCGTCTGCCCAAGCACATCGCCTGTGTAAAGGGCCTGGGCCTGCGCCGTATCGGTCACACTGTTGAAGTCGAAGATACTCCGGCTGTCCGTGGGATGATCAACAAGGTCTCCTACATGGTTCGGGTAGAGGGTTAAGACATGAAACTGAATGATCTGCGTTCCGCACCGGGCGCCCGTCGCGAGAAGCATCGCGTCGGCCGCGGTATCGGTAGCGGCCTGGGCAAGACTGCCGGTCGCGGCCACAAGGGTCTGACTTCTCGCTCCGGCGGGACCGTCGCCCCGGGCTTCGAGGGTGGTCAACAGCCGTTGCATCGTCGTCTGCCGAAGTTTGGTTTTGTTTCCAAGATTGCCATGGTGACCGCCGAGATCCGTACCAGTGAGCTGAACAAGCTGGACGTTGAGGTGGTTGACCTGCAGGCGCTCAAGGATGCCAACATCATCGGCAACAAGTATTCGCGTGCCAAAGTGGTTCTCTCCGGAGAAATCACCAAGGCCGTCACCCTGAAAGGCCTGATGGCTACTAAGGGTGCACGTGCAGCGATCATCGCGGCTGGCGGCAAGATCGAGGACTAAATGGCTAAGCAAGGCGCTCTCTCTGGAATGAATCAAGGCGGCCTGAGTGAACTATGGGGGCGTTTGCGCTTCCTGTTCCTGGCGATCATTGTTTACCGTATCGGGGCGCATATCCCGGTGCCGGGTATCAACCCTGATCGTCTGGCCGATCTGTTCAGACAGAACGAGGGGACCATTCTTAGCCTGTTCAACATGTTCTCTGGTGGTGCCCTGGAGCGAATGAGTATCTTCGCCCTGGGCATCATGCCGTACATCTCTGCGTCAATTATCATGCAGTTGATGACGGCGGTCAGTCCAACCTTGGAGCAGTTGAAAAAGGAAGGTGAGTCCGGGCGTCGGAAAATCAGTCAATACACTCGTTATCTGACTCTGGTGCTGGCCTTTATTCAAGCCATTGGTATGTCTGTGGGTCTGGCCAGTCAGGGCGTAGCGTTCAATACCGGGTTCGGCTTCTACTTCGTAGCGGTCACGACCTTCGTATCGGGCGCCATGTTCATGATGTGGCTGGGTGAACAGATCACCGAGCGCGGTGTTGGCAACGGCATCTCGATGCTGATTTTTGCCGGTATCGTTGCCGGGTTGCCAAGTGCTATTGGCCAGTCGTTCGAAGCGGCGCGCCAGGGCGACATCAACATTTTCGCCTTGATTGCGATTGCCCTTCTGGCGATTGCCTTGGTGGCCTTCGTCGTTTTCGTCGAACGCGGCCAGCGTCGGATCACCGTCAATTACGCTAAGCGCCAACAGGGCCGCAAGGTGTTCGCCGCTCAGAGCAGTCATCTGCCGCTGAAGGTGAATATGGCGGGTGTGATTCCGGCGATTTTCGCCAGCAGTATCCTGTTGTTCCCGGCCTCGCTGGGGACCTGGTTCGGTCAGGGTGAGGGTATGGGCTGGCTGCAGAGCCTGTCTCAGGCCATTGCTCCGGGTCAGCCGCTGAATATCATTCTGTTTAGTGCAGGGATCATTTTCTTCTGCTTCTTCTATACAGCGTTGATGTTCAATCCGAAAGATGTCGCTGAAAACCTGAAGAAATCAGGTGCGTTCATTCCGGGTATTCGCCCCGGTGAGCAGTCAGCGCGTTACATTGACGGTGTTCTGACTCGTCTGACCATGTTCGGTGCCTTGTACATGACTGCGGTTTGTTTGTTGCCGCAGTTCCTGGTGGTATCGGCAAATGTGCCCTTCTATCTGGGTGGGACCTCGCTGTTGATCGTCGTAGTGGTTGTTATGGACTTCATGTCCCAAGTACAATCGCACCTCGTTTCTCAGCAGTACGAGTCTCTTTTGAAGAAATCGAACCTGAAGGGCTACGGCAGCGGCATGCTGCGCTGACGTTCAGGTTTTAGGAGTCGGTTATGAAAGTTGCAGCATCTGTGAAAAAACTTTGCCGTAACTGCAAGGTCATCCGCCGCAATGGTAGCGTGCGCGTGATTTGCAGTGCTGAGCCTCGTCACAAGCAGCGCCAAGGCTAATCGCCTCAACAGCTGATTGAAGACTACGTCTCAGGATAACCGCCACCCGGCCAGATAATTGGCTGGGTGGTTGAATTTTGTTTTTGTTAGCGCTACCCTACTGCACCCTTTTTTGCGCAACCTGGTTTGCTTGGGGTGAGTCAGGTAGCTGTCAGACGGAGTAAATTTGGATGGCCCGTATTGCAGGCGTCAACATCCCGGATAACAAACACACTGTTATCTCCCTGACCTATATCTTTGGTATCGGTCGGACCAAGGCACAGGAAATTTGTGCCACCACCGGCATTGCGCCGGATGTGAAAATCAAGGACCTCAACGAGGAGCAGGTTGACCTGCTGCGTAACGAAGTCGCCAAGAGCACTGTCGAAGGCGATCTGCGTCGTGCGATCAACATGAACGTCAAGCGTCTGATGGATCTGGGTTGCTACCGTGGTCTGCGTCACCGTCGTGGCCTGCCGGTCCGTGGTCAGCGCACCAAGACCAATGCTCGTACCCGTAAGGGTCCGCGCAAGCCGATCCGTAAGTAATCGCGAAGGAATATACAGATATGGCTAAGCCTGCTGCTCGTGTCCGTAAGAAAGTCAAGAAGACGGTGGTTGATGGGGTTGCCCACATCCACGCGTCGTTCAACAACACTATCATCACCATTACCGATCGCCAGGGTAATGCCCTGAGCTGGGCCACTTCCGGTGGTTCCGGTTTCCGTGGCTCGCGCAAGAGCACCCCGTTCGCTGCCCAGGTGGCTGCCGAGCGTGCTGGTCAGGCGGCTCTGGAATATGGTCTGAAGAACCTCGACGTGTGCGTCAAGGGCCCCGGCCCGGGTCGTGAGTCTGCTGTCCGTGCGCTGAATGCCTGCGGTTACAAAATCAGCAGCATCACTGACGTTACCCCCATCCCGCACAACGGCTGCCGCCCGCCGAAGAAGCGTCGCGTTTAATCAGGAGAGACGGAAATGGCTCGTTATATTGGTCCCAAGTGCAAGCTGTCTCGCCGTGAAGGTACAGATCTGTTCCTGAAAAGCGGTGCGCGTGCTCTCGAATCCAAGTGCAAACTGGAAACCCCTCCGGGCGTACACGGTCAACGCCGTGGTCGTCTGTCTGAGTACGGCACCCAGTTGCGTGAAAAACAGAAGGTCCGTCGTATGTACGGCGTTCTGGAGCGTCAATTCAGCAACTATTACAAGGAAGCTGCCCGCCTGAAGGGTGCTACCGGTGAGAACCTGCTGCAACTGCTCGAGCGTCGTCTGGACAATGTGGTTTACCGCATGGGCTTTGGTGCTACCCGCTCCGAAGCGCGTCAGCTGGTTTCCCACAAGGCCATCAGCGTTAACGGCAAGACCGTGAACATCGCTTCCTTCCTGGTATCCCCGGGTGACGTGGTAGCCGTTCGCGAGAAGGCCAAAAACCAGCTGCGTGTTAGCAGTGCGCTCGAACTGGCTGCCCAGCGCGGTCAAGTAGAGTGGATCGAGGTCGATTCTGGCAAGAAGGAAGGTGTCTTCAAGAGCCTGCCGAGCCGCAGCGACCTGTCCGCCGACATCAATGAAAACCTGATCGTCGAGCTCTACTCCAAGTAAGCGACAGACAGTAAATAGGTGCCCCATGCAGAGTTCGGTTACCGAGTTTCTAACCCCGCGTCACATTGACGTACAGGAAACCTCGCCCACCCGCGCCAAGATTACTCTTGAGCCGCTGGAGCGTGGTTTCGGCCATACCCTGGGCAATGCGCTGCGTCGCATCCTGCTCTCCTCCATGCCCGGTTGCGCCGTGGTAGAGGCGGAAATCGACGGCGTTTTGCATGAGTACAGCGCCATCGAGGGCGTCCAGGAAGATGTCATCGAGATCCTGCTGAACCTCAAAGGTCTGGCAATCAAGATGCACGGCCGTGACCAAGTGACCCTTAGCCTTTCCAAGAAAGGCCCAGGTCCGGTTACTGGCGCGGACATTCAACTGGATCACGATGTCGAGATCGTTAACCCCGATCACGTAATCGCCAACCTGTCCGACAACGGCTCCCTGAGCATGAAGTTGACTGTCGCTCGTGGCCGTGGCTACGAGCCGGCGGATGCTCGCCAGTCCGACGAAGACGAGAGCCGTTCGATCGGTCGTCTGCAACTTGACGCTACTTACACCCCGGTTCGCCGCGTGGCTTATGTAGTGGAAAGTGCGCGTGTCGAGCAACGGACCAACCTGGACAAGCTGGTTATCGATCTGGAGACCAACGGTACTCTGGACCCGGAAGAGGCCATTCGCCGTGCCGCTACCATTCTGCAGCAGCAGTTGGCAGCTTTCGTCGATCTCAAGGGTGACCAGGAGCCGGTGGTTGAGCAGCAGGAAGACGAGATTGATCCGATCCTGTTGCGTCCGGTGGACGATCTTGAACTGACTGTGCGCTCGGCCAACTGTCTGAAGGCTGAAAACATCTATTACATTGGCGATCTGATCCAGCGTACCGAAGTGGAGCTGCTGAAGACCCCGAACCTGGGCAAGAAGTCCCTGACCGAGATCAAGGACGTTCTGGCTTCGCGTGGTCTGTCCCTGGGTATGCGTCTGGACAACTGGCCGCCTGCTAGTTTGAAGAAGGACGACAAGGTTTCGGCCTGATCGTCTCGACACCGAGGAATTGAGAGATGCGTCATCGTAAAAGTGGTCGTCACCTGAGCCGGACCAGCTCACACCGCAAGGCCATGTTCCAGAACATGGCGGTGTCGCTGTTCGAGCATGAATTGATCAAAACCACCCTGCCCAAGGCCAAGGAGCTGCGTCGCGTTGCCGAGCCGCTGATCACCCTGGCTAAGGAAGACACTGTTGCCAACCGTCGTCTGGCGTTTGACCGTACCCGCAGCAAAGAAGCGGTCGGCAAACTGTTCAACGATCTGGGCAAGCGCTATGCCGACCGTCCCGGCGGTTATGTGCGTATCCTGAAGTGCGGTTTCCGCCCTGGCGACGCCGCGCCGATGGCTTACGTCGAGCTGGTTGATCGCCCTGAGCTGGCTTCTGCCGGCGAAGAGTAAGGTCAGTCCTTGCTTAGCAAAAAGGCCGGGTTTTCCCGGCTTTTTTGTGCCTGCGATTTGTCGCCTAATCTGTAATCCCTTCCTGAAAGTTTTTCTCTATTGGCAAGCTTGTGTAAATGAATTGGCTGAGTCAGCGCTCAAGGTCAATACTTGCTGCATCCGGTTTCGGCCGGTTCTACCCAGTGTCCATTCGTGACCTATGCATAGCAAGGAGCCTGATATGCCACACAAGAAGAAATCAGTTCAAGCTGAATACCCCTCGGTGATCAATTCACCTTCAAACCGATTTCCATGACTGAGCGCTAAGTCGGATTCTCGCAAAGCCTGGCGCTGACCTAAATCGAGCTCAGCCAAGCATAAAACTGGTATTTCTACCCATTCTGGCTCTATACCCAACCAGCAATGGCGTATCAACCTAAAGGAAGGAACATATGTCGACTGAATCAAAATGCCCTTACCATCCTGCGGGCCTTGGAACCCAGAATATTGACTGGTGGCCGAATATGCTGCGCGTTGATCTGCTCAACCAGCATTCGGAAAGATCTAATCCTCTGGGCGAGAAATTTAACTACGCCAAAGAGTTCAAGAAGCTCGACTATGCCGCGCTCAAGGCTGACATCAAGAAGACCCTGACCGACTCGCAAGAGTGGTGGCCTGCTGACTGGGGAAGCTACGGTGGCCTGTTCATTCGCATGGCTTGGCACAGTGCGGGTACCTATCGTCTGGTAGACGGCCGTGGCGGCGCCGGTCGCGGTCAGCACCGCTTCGCTCCCCTGGGCTCTTGGCCAGATAATGCCAGCCTGGACAAGAGTCGCCGTCTATTGTGGCCGGTAAAACAGAAGTACGGGCAGAAAATCAGTTGGGCCGACCTGTTTATCCTGGCAGGCAACATTGCCCTGGAGGCCTCGGGCTTTCGTACTTTCGGCTTTGCTGCTGGTCGTGAAGACACCTGGGAGCCGGATAACGATGTCAACTGGGGGACCGAGAAGGAGTGGCTGAAACACCGCCGTTCCGAGGCGCTGAAAGACAGTCCCTTGTCTGCTACCGAGATGGGTCTGATTTATGTTAACCCTGAAGGTCCGGAGGCCAGCGGTGATCCGCGTTCGGCGGCGCCGTTTATTCGCGCCACCTTTGGCAACATGGCGATGAACGACGAGGAAATCGTTGCGCTGATCGCTGGAGGCCACACCCTGGGCAAGACTCACGGTGCGGTTCCGGGCGACAAAATCGGGCCGGATCCGGAAGCGGCACCGATCGAACAGCAAGGTCTGGGCTGGGCCAGTGGCTATGGTAGTGGTGTGGGTAAGGATGCGATTACCTCAGGTATTGAAGTGATCTGGACACAGACCCCGACCCAGTGGAGTAACTACTTCTTTGAAAACCTGTTCAAGTACGAATGGGTTCAGACCAAGTCTCCGGCCGGCGCCATCCAATGGGAGGCCAAAGACGCACCAGAGATCATGCCTGACCCCTTCGATCCGTCGAAGAAGCGTAAGCCGACCATGTTGACCACGGACCTGACTCTGCGCTTCGATCCCGAGTTCGAAAAAATTTCGCGCAAGTTCCTCAATGATCCGCAGGCTTTCAACGAAGCCTTTGCGCGCGCCTGGTTTAAGCTGACCCACCGCGACATGGGTCCCAAGGCGCGCTATCTCGGCCCGGAAGTGCCGAAGGAAGATCTGATCTGGCAAGATCCGTTGCCGCCTGCTGGCGCTGCGCCGTCCGCTGCTGATATTGCTGATGCCAAGGCCAAGATCGCTGAGCTAGGGTTGAGTGTTTCCGACTTGGTTTCGCTCGGCTGGGCCTCAGCTGCAACCTTCCGTGGTGGTGACAAGCGCGGTGGTGCCAACGGCGCGCGTCTGGCCCTGCAGCCACAGCGTGGTTGGGCGGTCAACAAGGTCGCGGTTGCTGCTTTGGCCAAGATTGAGGCCATCAAGCCCGCGACCAAGCTGTCGCTGGCTGATCTGATCGTGCTCGCCGGCAATCTTGGTGTCGAGCAGGCAGCCAAGGCTGCGGGTGTGGCGGTCAATGTACCGTTCGCCGCCGGTCGGGTCGATGCGCTCCAGGAGCAGACCGAAGTCGATACCTTTGAATACCTAAAGGGTGTGGCTGATGGTTTCCGTAACTGGAAAGGTGACGGTGTTGATATCAGTGACGAAGTTCTGCTGCTGGACAAGGCTCAGCTTTTGACCTTGACCGGCCCTGAAATGACCGTGTTGGTTGGCGGAATGCGGGTGCTGGGAGCGAACTGGGACGGCAGCAAGCACGGGGTCTTCACTGATAGGGTGGGTGTGCTCAGCAATGACTTCTTCGTCAACCTTCTGGATATGGCTACCGTTTGGAAGTCCAACGGTGGTATCTACGAAGGCGTGGATCGCAAGAGTGGGGCCAAGAAGTACACCGCAACTCGTGCTGATCTGGTGTTTGGTTCCAACTCAATCCTGCGTGCCTATGCCGAGGTTTATGCTCAGGCTGGTGGTCAAGAGAAGTTCGTGCAGGACTTCGTGGCGGCCTGGACCAAGGTGATGAACCTGGACCGCTTCGATCTGGCCTAAACCGCCAGGCAAAGACCTTAGTGGTCATTGCCGCAAAAGCCGGGCTACAAGCCCGGCTTTTGCGTGTCTGCGTTGAGGCAAATTATCTGCGGGATGAATCAGGTACGGTCACGCTCCAGCAGCGGGCCGAGGAATCGCCCGGTGTGTGACTGGGGCATTGCTGCGACTTGTTCCGGGGTGCCACTGGCGATGATCTGTCCCCCCTTGGAACCACCCTCGGGACCAAGGTCGACCAGCCAGTCGGCGGTCTTGATCACGTCCAGGTTGTGTTCGATCACCACCACGGTGTTGCCGTGGTCGCGCAGCCGGTGCAGGACGTCGAGCAGTTGCTGAATGTCGGCAAAGTGCAGGCCGGTAGTCGGCTCGTCGAGAATGTACAGGGTCTTGCCGGTATCACGCTTGGACAGCTCGCGGGCCAACTTGACCCGTTGGGCTTCGCCGCCCGAGAGCGTGGTGGCCGACTGACCGAGGCGAATGTAGGACAATCCGACATCGATCAGGGTTTGCAGTTTGCGGGCAATCGCCGGAATCGCGTCGAAGAACTCGCGAGCCTCCTCGATGGTCATTTCCAGCACCTCATGGATGCTCTTGCCCTTGTAGCGAATCTCCAGGGTCTCGCGGTTGTAGCGTTTGCTCTTGCATACATCGCAGGGGACGTAGATATCTGGCAGAAAATGCATTTCGACCTTGATCAGACCGTCACCCTGGCAGGCTTCGCAACGCCCGCCCTTGACGTTGAACGAGAAGCGCCCGGCCTTGTAACCGCGAGAGCGGGCTTCCTGGGTGCCGGCAAACAGCTCGCGGATCGGGGTGAACAGGCCGGTGTAGGTGGCCGGATTGGAGCGCGGGGTACGGCCGATCGGGCTCTGGTCAATATCGACTACCTTGTCCAGGTGTTGCAGGCCGTCGAAGCTGTCGTAGGGGGCAGCCTCTAGGGTGGTGGCGCCGTTCAGTGCAGTAGCGGTGATCGGGAACAGGGTATTGTTGATCAGGGTTGATTTTCCCGAGCCGGAGACGCCGGTGATGCAGGTCAGCAGCCCAACCGGGATCTCCAGATTGACCTTCTGCAGGTTGTTGCCGCAGGCCCCCTTGAGCTTTAGCCACTGACCTTTCTGCAGTGGAGTGCGCTTGGCCGGCACGGCAATCTTCTTGCGCCCGGACAGGTATTTGCCGGTCAGCGAGGCGGGGTGCGCCATGACCTGCTGGGGGGTGCCATGGGCAACGATCTGGCCACCGTGCACGCCCGCTCCGGGGCCGATGTCGACCACATAGTCGGCCAGGCGGATGGCATCTTCGTCGTGCTCGACCACGATTACCGTGTTGCCCAGGTCGCGCAGGTGCACCAGGGTTGCCAGCAGTCGTTCGTTGTCGCGTTGATGCAGACCAATTGAGGGCTCGTCGAGGATATACATGACACCGACCAGGCCGGCGCCGATCTGGCTAGCCAGGCGGATGCGCTGGGCCTCGCCACCGGACAGGGTGTCGGCACTGCGGTCCAAGGTCAGGTAATCAAGGCCAACGTTGACCAGAAACTGCAGGCGTTCGCGAATTTCCTTGAGGATCTTCTCGGCGATCTCCCCCCGGCTGCCATCCAGATGCAACTGGCCGAAGTAATCGGCGGCGGCACCGACCGGCAGGGTGGTAATGCCCGGCAGGTTGCGTTCGTCGATGAATACGTGGCGAGCCTCGCGACGCAGTCGGGTGCCGTGGCAGTCTGGACAGGGTTGGGTGCTCAGGTACTTGGCCAGCTCTTCGCGTACGCTTTGCGATTCAGTTTCCCGGTAGCGTCGCTCCAGATTGGGAACGATGCCCTCAAACGGGTGTTCGCGCAGCACGATATCTCCGCGGTCATTGAGGTAGCGGAAGGTGACCTTAGTGCTGCCGGTGCCATTGAGGATCAGTTTGCGGTGTTGCTCAGACAGCTGGCCAAACGGGGTGTCCAGGTCGATACCGTAATGTTCGGCCAACGAGCCGAGCATCTGGAAATAATAGACGTTGCGCCGATCCCAGCCGCGGATGGCACCCTCGCCAAGGGTCAGCTCGCCATTGACCAGGCGCTTCTGATCGAAGAACTGCTTGACTCCGAGCCCGTCGCAGCTGGGGCAGGCACCGGCCGGATTGTTGAAAGAGAACAGCCGCGGTTCCAGTTCGCTGATCGAGTGCCCGCACTCGGGGCAGGCAAAGCGTGCGCTGAAGGTGATTTCGTCACCGTCTTCGCCGTCCATGGGGGCGATAATGGCGATGCCGTCGGCTAGTTGCAGAGCGGTTTCAAAGGATTCGGCCAGACGCAGTTGCAGATCATCTCGAACCTTGAACCGGTCGACCACCACTTCGATGCTGTGCTTGCGCTGTTTGTCCAGTGCCGGGGCTTCATCCAGATCATGCACACGGCCATCGATGCGGGCGCGGACAAAACCCTGGGCGCGCAGTTCGTCGAGCACTGCCAGGTGCTCGCCCTTACGCTCGCGGATTACCGGGGCCAGCAGCATCAGCTTGCTGCCTTCGGGCAGGGCCAGCACCTGGTCGACCATCTGGCTGACGGTCTGGGCCGCCAGCGGCAGGTCATGATCCGGGCAGCGTGGAATGCCGACCCGGGCATACAGCAGGCGCAGATAATCGTAGATTTCGGTAATAGTGCCGACGGTCGAGCGCGGGTTGTGCGAGGTAGATTTCTGCTCGATGGAGATCGCCGGCGACAGGCCTTCGATATGGTCGACATCGGGCTTTTCCATCATCGACAGAAACTGCCGGGCATAGGCCGACAGCGACTCGACGTAGCGGCGCTGACCCTCGGCATAGAGGGTGTCGAAGGCCAGGGAGGACTTGCCTGAGCCGGACAGGCCAGTGATCACGATCAGCTTGTCGCGGGGCAGATCAAGGTCGACATTCTTCAGGTTGTGGGTGCGTGCCCCACGAATCAGTATGGTATCCACAACACATGCACCGGGCGGCCAGCAAAGCGGACTAGTATACGGGTTTCGGCCACTGGACGGCAAAGTGATGGGGCTTGCGGCGTCGGTCGCTCGGGGCGTGGCGTGGCGGGGCGGTGTCGGCGTGCTAGAATGCGCGCTTTTGCTGATTGCGGAGCCACCATGCCCAGGGCTGATTCAATGACCACTGCCGAACGCCGGGCGGCCTCGTCGCTGGCGGCGGTGTTCGCCTTTCGCATGCTGGGGCTGTTCATGGTGCTGCCGGTGCTGGCCACTTACGGTCAGGGACTGGCCGGGGCGACACCGCTGCTGATCGGCATGGCGATTGGTGCCTATGGCCTGACCCAGGCCTTTCTGCAGATTCCCTTTGGCATGCTGTCCGACCGGATTGGGCGCAAGCCGGTGATCGTTGGTGGTCTGGTGCTGTTCGCCCTGGGTGGGTTACTGGCCAGCCAGGCGGAAACTATCTATGGCGTGATCGCCGGGCGGGTGCTGCAAGGGGCTGGAGCAATCGCCGCTGCGGTGATGGCGCTGGTGGCTGACCTGACGCGCGAGCAACACCGGACCAAGGCCATGGCCATGATCGGCATGAGTATCGGTACTTCTTTTGCCGTGGCGATGGTGGCTGGGCCGGTAATCGCTGGTCTGGGTGGCCTGACGGCAGTGTTTCAGGTGACCGCCGGGTTGGCCGTGTTGGGGTTGGTGCTGGTGCTCTGGGTGGTGCCGTCGCCGCAACAGGCGCTTCGTCACCGTGAGGCGGGGGTGGTGCGCGCGGCCTTTTGGCCGACCCTGCGCAACCCTGAGCTGCTGCGACTGAACTACGGCATTGCGGTACTGCACGCGATATTGATGGCGGTATTCATTGCCGTACCGCTGGCTCTGCAGGAACGGGCCGGGCTGCCGCCTGAGGAGCATTGGTGGGTCTATCTGGCGGCTTTGCTGGTGTCGTTCTTCGCCATGGTGCCGTTTATCATCTATGCCGAGCGTCAGCGACAGATGAAACGGGTGGTGTTGGGGGCAATCATGCTACTGGCGCTGGTCCAGCCGCTGTTCTGGCTGAGTGTTGATTCGCTGGGCTGGCTGGTGACGGCGGTCGTGCTGTTCTTCATTGGCTTCAATCTGCTTGAGGCTACCTTGCCATCGCTGCTCAGCAAGCTGGCGCCAGCCGGCAGCAAGGGTACCGCCATGGGCGTCTACTCAACCTGCCAGTTCGCTGGCGCGGCGCTGGGTGGGGTGCTGGGTGGCGCGGTATTCGGGGCCTTTGGCTTGACCGGGGTGTTCGTCTGTTGTGCGTTGCTTGCACTGTCCTGGTGGGTGATTGGTGTTACCATGGGCGAGCCACCGTACGTTACCAGCTACCGCCTGCCGTTGCCCCTGGCGCTGGTCCGGGATGAGGCATTACCCCGGCGAATTCTCGCGGTTCCGGGGGTAGCTGAAGCGGTGGTTGTGGCCGAAGAGGCCGCAGCATATCTAAAAGTCGATACACAGGTGCTCGACCGTGAGGCTCTGGATCGGGTCATTGATCCGGCCTGAGCTGGCGGCGGCACGTCAGGAGAGAAAACATGGCCAGAGGCGTCAACAAGGTAATTCTGATCGGTAATGTAGGGGGCGACCCGGAAGTGCGCTACCTGCCCAACGGCAATGCGGTGGCCAACGTCACCCTGGCCACCAGCGATAGCTGGAAAGACAAGCAGAGCGGTCAGATGCAGGAGCGTACTGAGTGGCACCGGGTGGTGTTCTTCGGCCGTTTGGCGGAAATCGTTGGAGAGTATGTACGCAAGGGCTCCAAGCTCTATATCGAAGGTCGTCTGCAGACCCGCGAATGGGAGAAGGATGGGGTCAAGCGCTACACCACCGAGATCGTGGTCGATATGGGCGGTCAGATGCAGTTGCTCGATAGCCGTCAGGGCGGAGAAGGCATGGGGCAACGTGCACCGCAGGAACGTCCGGCGCAGCCGGCTCGTCAACAGCCGCAGGCTCAGCCAGCCGCTCAGCAGCAGCCGGCGCCCGATTACGACAGCTTTGATGACGACATTCCGTTCTGATATGTAACTGTCGGTGAAACCCGGTATGACCGAGCATAGAATGCTATCCCGGTCTGCCGGGTTTTCTTTTGTTCAGTGAAAATGGGTTGCCCGATGTCAGATATCTACTTCGTACGCCATGGCCAGGCCTCCTTCGGCTCCAGCAACTATGATCAGTTGTCCGAGTTAGGACATCAGCAGGCGCGGCTGCTGGGCGAATATTTTCGCGAGCGGGACATGCAGTTTGAGCGGGTTCTGGTCGGCGATATGGTCCGGCATCGGGAAACCGCCGAAGGCATCTGTCAGGGGATGGGGCTCAGCGGTAGCAGCTTCGAGGTTCTGACAGAGCTCAACGAATTTGATTTTCATGCGATTCTGAAGGCCTATCTTACTCAATTCCCGGACCAGGCGTTGCCGGAGAAACCGGCGGTGGCGGACTTCTTCAAGCGTCTGCGCCAGGGCATTCTGCTCTGGTCGCGTGGCGAGCTGCAGGGTGAGTTGCCGGAAACCTGGGTGCAATTCGAGCAGCGTTTGCAGTATGTCCGTGAGTATGTGATGCGCGAGTGTGCCGGCCGCCGGGTGCTGGCGGTCAGTTCTGGTGGGGCGATTGCCATGTTGGTACGGCAACTGCTCAAGGCGCCGGAAGAAATCATGGTCGAACTCAACCTGCAAACCCGCAATACCGCGTTGATTCACTGCATCTTCAACCAGCGTTCAATGCGTTTGAGCAGTTTCAACAATGTGCCGCATCTGGATCACCCAGAGCGCCAGGCACTGATCAGCTACACCTGAGGGTGACGAGCAGGCCGCAAGCAATGCACAATGCAGCGAATCTGAACGGATAAAGGTAAGTGCATGCGCATGCGGGTAATGCTGCTGGGGGCTGACAATAGGTTGGGACAAGCCCTGACGGCTCTGGCAGCGGCTGAAGACATCCAGCTCATGGCGGTCGGCCAGCCTGAAGGCGGCTGGCGCGCCGAGGCGCTGGACAGTTGGCTGGCGCAGCAGCCGGACGCCGTGGTCAATCTGACCCATTACCATGAACAGTTTCAACTGGGTGTCCAGGATGCCCGCACGTTGCAGGCTCAGCGGGCCTTCGATACGGCGCTGCTCGCGGCCTGCCAGCAGCATGACGTGCTGTTGCTGATGCTCTCCAGCGCCAGGGTCTTCGATGGGCTCAAGCCGGCGCCCTACAGCGAAAAGGATGAGACCGCACCGGCTGATCCGCTGGGGGCGATGCAGGCTGAGCTGGAGCAGCGGCTGCTGGCCTGGGAGCGGCATTTGATCCTGCGCTTGAGCTGGGTGCTGGACAGTTCGGCTGAAGGTCAGCTCGGACGCTTGTTGACTCAGCTGTGTTCGGCCCAGCCAGTGACCCTGGCCGAAGAATGGCGTGGCAACCCGACCCCGGTGACCGATGTGGCCCGGGTGATACTGGCGCTGCTCAAACAGGTCGACTGTGACGCCCCATTGTACGGGCTCTACCACTATGGTGGTGCCGAGGTCAGTAGCTGGATCAGTCTGGCCAAGGCGTTGGTGCAGGAATTGCTGGCCGCCGGTTATATCGAGCACGACCCGCTGATTCAGCCGGTTCCCTTCAGCAGTCAGCCGATGGCCGGTAAGGAACCGCAGAATGCGGCGCTCTCGGGCAAGCGGATTCTGCATACTTTCGGGATCAAGCCCAGGGCCTGGCGCAGTCAACTGGCCGGGCTACTGGAGCAGAGCCTGGGAGCCAAAAACCAACGGCCGCAGTAGCGGCCGTTGTTCGTTCCCGGTGGGCTTAAAACTTGTAGCCCAGGCCCACCATGTAGACAAACGGGTCAACGTCGACATCGACTTTCAGGCGGCCGACGCCATCCAGGTGAGTGTAGCCGGTGGTGCTGATGTCGATATAACGAACCTGGGCGTTGACCATCAGATTTTCGGTCAGCATGTAATCAGCGCCGATCTGTGCAGCCCAGCCCCAGGAGTTATCCAGGCTCAGGCCGCGGAAACCCTTGCCCTTGGCCTCGCTGCCTACTTCCTCATCAAAGAACCAGGTGAAATTGACCCCAGCACCAACATAGGGCTGGAACGCTGAATTGTTCTGCAGCGGATACCACAGTGCACTCAGGGTCGGCGGCAGGTGTTTGATGGTTCCGAGTTTGCCGTTAAGGGCATCCAGGCCCGCTGGTGAGCCGGCAACCCCGACTTCGTGTTTGAACGGGGTGGCGGCCAGCAGCTCTACGGCAAACTGGTCGGTCAGCATGTAGGCAAAGTTCAAGCCAAGCTGGGTGTCCTTGTTCAGGGTAGCCTTGCCGCCCAGATTGGCGCCGCCGGTCTTAATGCCTGAGCTGTCCTCGCGCGGGTCGACCACAATGGCGCCAGCGCGGACGATGATATCACCGGCCTGATGAGCCTGGGCGACAGAAGCAGCGAGTAGAGCCGGAGCCAGCAGCAGGCTGGCGGTCAATTTGGAAACGAAATGCGACATGGAGTCTCTCCTTGAATAACGTGTAGGGCGACTTTAGTAGCTGGGTCATGGGGCGGTATTGATCTGGAGCAAAGGTTGAATGGGGTTGCCTGCGACCGTCTGTCACAGTGGTCAGGGAGTCTGCAGGGGAACGCCCGGGAAAATGTCCCGGGGCTGGATTGGTGGTTGAAGTCTGTGCAGTCAAAGATGATAATGCTTCTCTTTTAAGAGGCGCCGGCTAGAGCGGCGCGGTGGGAGATACCAATGAAAGTGGTGTGGATGGTGATGCTGGCCCTGTTGCCGGGTCTGGCGCTGGGCCAGAGTGCCGGTGAGCGGGCGCTGACCGAGAGCGAGGCGCTGAGCGCCGAGGCGGCGGCTTCCCAGCAGCGGATCGAGCAGATGGACGATGCTGCCCGGCAGGCGCTGGAGCGCTATCGCCAGGCGGTCACCCAGCGCGAGCAATTGCTGGCCTATAACGAGCGCCTGCGCGACATGGTGACCGCCCAGGAAGGTGAACTGGAAAGTCTGCAACTGCAGGTGGCCAGCATTGAGGAGACCCAGCGTGAAGTGCTGCCGATGATTCAGCGGATGGTCGACTCGCTGGAGCAGTTCGTCGCTCTGGATCTGCCATTTCTGGCAGAGGAGCGGGCCGAGCGGGTGACTCAGCTCAAGGAGCTGATGGCTCGGGCCGATGTCAGCGTAGCGGAAAAGTACCGGCGCACCATCGAAGCCTATCAGATTGAAAGTGATTACGGTCGGACCCTGGAGGCCTGGCGTGGCACTGTCGAAGCCAATGGCCAAGCCCGGGTGGTCGATTTCCTCCGGCTTGGACGGCTGATGCTGTTCTATCAGAGTCTGGATGGTCGCGAGCAGGGCTATTGGGATCCTCAGGCCCAGCGCTGGACCAGCCTGCCGTCGGGCTATCACCGGACGCTGGAACAGGGACTGAGCATTGCCCGTCAACAACAAACCCCGGTGATGCTGAAGTTACCGCTGCCGCCGATCAGCGAGCCGGGAGGTGAGTCATGAAACGCCTGTTGATTATCCTGCTGGCCGGATTGATGGCGCCGCTGGTACAGGCGCAACCGGCCAGCCTCGACG
Source organism: Pseudomonas jilinensis (assembly GCF_003586265.1). Lineage (NCBI taxonomy): Bacteria > Pseudomonadati > Pseudomonadota > Gammaproteobacteria > Pseudomonadales > Pseudomonadaceae > Pseudomonas > Pseudomonas jilinensis. The sequence continues at coordinate 24,807 of NZ_QJSA01000016.1, forward strand.
ATCTGCTGCGCAACGTCCGTGAGCTGCGTAGCAGCGAACAGGCGGCAATGCGTGAGCGTGAAACCCGCTTCATTACTGAACGCGACCAGCAGCAACGCCGGCTGCGCGAGGCCGAGCAGGCGCTGGCCGGGGTTCAGGCTGAAGCCGACCGGCTCAAGGCTCGGTTCGATCAGCAGGAGGCTGAGCTGGCCGAACTGCAGGCTGAGCTGAGCCAGCGCAGTGGCAGTCTGGGCGAGTTGTTCGGGGTCGTCCGCCAGAGTGCGGGTGACACCCTCAGTCAGTGGCAAGATTCCTTGCTCAACCTGAAATTCCCTGAACGGATCGCGACTCTGCAGCAGTTGTCCGAGAGCCGGCAGATTCCCACCGTCGAGACGCTGGAGCAGTTCTGGTTCACCCTGCAGCAGGATATGACAGACAGTGGCAAGGTTAGCCGCTTCGACGCACCGGTTGTGGGGCGCGATGGCCAGCAGCAACTCAGCCCGGTGCTGGCAGTGGGGCCCTTCATCGCAGTGCAGGGGCGTGACTACCTGATTTATCAACCCGAAGCAGGGCAACTGCTGGTGGCTGCGCGTCAGCCTGATGGCAATGGCTTGGCGAGCAAGTTCGACAGCCCGCGCACCGGGCTGGCTGACCTGTGGGTCGACCCGACGCGTGGCAATGTCATCAACCAGTTGCAACTGACCCCGAGTCTGTGGGAGCGGGTTCAGCAGGGAGGCTTGGTGGGTTATGTGATTCTGGCACTGGGTCTGATTGGCCTGCTGCTGGCGCTGGCGCGGCTAGCCTGGCTGCAGCGCACCCAGCAACGAGTTGACCGGCAGATTGCTGATCTGGACAACCTGGATACCGGCAACCCGCTGGGCCGGGTACTTGGGGTCATCGGTGCGCAACCGAAGCTGGAACAGCTCGATACCCTGGAATTGAAGCTGGATGAAGCCATCCTCAAGGAAACGCCGGCGCTGGAGCGTTGGCAGGGGCTGATCAAACTGTTGGCCGCGGTGGCGCCGCTGCTCGGGCTGCTCGGCACCGTGACCGGGATGATCGCGACCTTTCAGGCCATCACCCTGTTTGGTACCGGTGATCCGAAACTGATGGCCGGGGGTATTTCCCAGGCGCTGGTAACCACAGTACTGGGCCTGGTGGTAGCCATTCCGCTGCTGTTCATGCACAGCCTGGTGGCGGCGCGTAGCAAGGCTCTGGTACAGCTGCTGGAACAGCAGAGTGCCGGCCTGATCGCGCTGCACCTGGGCGGCGATGAGCGTGGCGAGGAGCGCCGCGGTGCTTGACGGACTGTGGCTGCTGCGCGATTTCCTCGACAGCGGTGGCTGGGTCCTGTGGACCATTCTCTGGGTCACCGTACTGCTGTGGACGTTGATGCTTGAGCGCTTGTGGTTTCTGGGCTGGGTATTTCCCCGCCAGGCCCAGGGCTATCAGCAGGCCTGGCAAGCCCGGGCCGATCGCGCCAGCCTGGCCGCCCGGCATATACGCAACGCCTGGCTGTCTCAGGCCCAGCAGCGGCTTAACCGGTTTATCCCGCTGGTGCGGGTACTGATCGCCCTGTGCCCCTTGCTGGGGTTGCTGGGCACCGTGACCGGGATGATCCAGGTGTTCGATGTCATGGCCCTGAGTGGCAATGGCAATCCCCGGGCCATGGCGTCCGGGGTTTCGCGGGCGACCATGCCGACCATGGCCGGCATGGTGATCGCCATCAGCGGCTTATTTTGCCTGGCGCGGCTGGATCAACAGTCACGCAGGGCGCTGCAGCGGCTTACCGACCGACTGCGACACGATTAGGAATTGAGTTATGCGCATGCGCAGGCACACCGGCAATGACGAGGAAGCGGGCATCGACTTGACCCCGATGCTGGATATCGTCTTCATCATGCTGATCTTTTTCATCGTCACCAGCTCCTTTATCAAGGAATCGGGGATTACCGTGCAAACCCCTTCGGCGGCGAGCGCCAGTGAGCAGCCCAAGGGCAATATCCTGATTGCGGTCAGCCCCAACGGCGAAATCTGGATCGACCGTCAGCGGGTCGATATTCGCGCCGTGCGCGCAGCAGTCGAGCGTCTGCGGGTGGACCAGCCGGACAGCAGTGTCGTGGTCCAGGCCGACCGCGACTCGCGCAGCGGACTGGTGATTCAGGTCATGGATCAGGTACGCCTGGCCGGGGTCATGGACGTGGCTCTGGCGGCCACGGCAGAGAGCCGCTGATGCGCCTGTTGGTCAGTTTCCTTGGCGCGCTGCTGGTGGCGCTGGCGCTGTTCGCCCTGATGCTGGTGCTGATCATGCCGCCGCGTGACAACAGCCTGCCGGACGACGAGCTGGCACGGGTCAGCTTCGTGCGCAGCGTTTCCGATACCCAGAGCGACAGTCGCGAGCGCCAGCCGCGTCAGGCCCCTGAGCCGCCGACCCCGCAGCCGCCGGTCACGCCGACCCCGCCTAGGCCGCCGCAGCCGCAGGTCGATACCCAGGTCAATCTCAACATTGACCTGCCGAATATCAGTACCCCGCTGGCGATCAGCAGTGCGCCAAGCCTGCAGAACCTCAGTGCCGCGGCGGAAGTGGCAACGCCACCGCCAGCCCCGACCATGGACGCCACGCCAAGCCTGTCGGAAGAAGTGACGCCACTGGTCGATATTCCGCCGAACTACCCGCAACGGGCGCTGGCGGCTGGGATTGAAGGGGAGGTCACGCTAGCCTTCACCATCACCGCCGACGGTCGGGTCGACAACTTGCGGGTTACCCATGCCAATCCTCCAGGTGTGTTTGAGCGCGAGGCCCGCCGGGCGGCGATGCGCTGGCGTTTCGCCCCGCGACGGGAGAATGGCCAGAATGTGGCGCGCGAAGCCACCAAAACGCTCTACTTCCGTTTGGATGGAGGTCGCTGATGCGTTACTTGATCCTGTTACTGGTCCTGGCAAGCCCGATGGTGTGTGCTCAGCAGACGGTTCAGCCTTCCGTGTTTCAGGCCCTGACCAGTGCCCAGCAGGCGCAGCAGCAGGGTAACTACGGTCAGGCTCGCGACACGCTGCAGCAGGCGCTGAATCAGGTGCGGGCCGGCAGCCTGGAGCAGGCGCTGATTGAGCAGCGGCTGGGTTATCTGGCGATTGCCCGTGACCGCCACGAGGAAGCGATCGACTGGCTGAGCAAAGCTCTAGCACACGACCGGCTGGAGGCCGAAGCCGCCAGTCAGGATCGGCGTAATCTGGCCCAGTTGCTGGCCGTGGCCGGGCGTTACCGTGAGGCTGTGACGTTGCTTGAGGTAGAACAGGCGCGCGGCGCTCTGCCGCGAGACAGTCAGCGCCTGCTAGTGCAGGCCTACAGTCAGCTGCGTCAATTCGACAAGGCCATTCCCTTGGCCGAGCGGGTTGTGCGCGAAGAACCAGGCATCGATGCCGCCTGGTATCAATTGCTGGTCGGCATGAACTACCGCCTGCAGCGTTACAGTCAGGCCGAGCGCTGGCTCAAGCCGATGCTGCGCCGTGAGCCTGCCAATGCGGAGTACTGGCGGCAACTGGCCGCAATGCAAAGCCTGGACAACCGTCCTCGGGCGGCGGCGGCCAGTTTGCGCCTGGCTTATGAGGCCGGGGTGCGTTTCTCGGCCACCGACCTTGATAGCCTGGTCGGTCTGCAAACCCAGGCCGGCGCACCCTGGCAGGCGGCCAGGCTGCTGGAGGAAATGTTCGAGCGTGGGCTGTTGCCGGCCAATGCTGAGCGACGTGAGCGCCTGGCCCAGTTATGGCAGCTGGCGCGTGACCGGCAGCGCGCCGAGTCGGCCTGGCGCAGCCTGGCTGAACACAGTGGTCGCGCTTCACACTGGCTGAGAGTGGCAGCGGTGCAGATGGAGAGTGAAGACTGGAACGGGTTGCTGGCCAGCCTGGCCCGCGCCGAGTCTGACGCCAATGCCGAGCAGCGGCGGCAGATTCGTTTGTGGCAGGGTTATGCCCGCCAGGCCCTGGGTGAGCCGGAGGCGGCGCGTCGGGCCCTGCTGGAGGTTAGTGACGGGCGTCAGGCGGAAGAGGCCCGACGCTTGCTGGAGTGGATTGACAACCAGTCCTGAGCAGGCTGGACGCTCCAATCAATAGGTATAGGGCTCGACCTGGGCTCCGGCGATCCGGTAGCCGGCATTGGCCAGATCGCTTTCCATGTGCTCAACCTGCATGGGGCCGGTGATCCAGAAGGGCTGATACAGATCCTGCAGGGGAATGCCCTGGCTGCTCTTGACGTAGACGATCTGGTTTGATGGCGGCGGCGGAACATGGATGCAGGCGCCGAAGTAAGGCACCAGCAGAAACTCATCAACTTCCCCGCGCTCGGTAATCCCCAGCGGCACGACATAGCCGGGCAAGCGCACCTGGCGACCATCCAGTTCCGGTACTACCGGCGCCGCCGGCTCCACCTGCACCGCCGGGTCGCCATAGAATTCGTCACCCAGAGCGTCGGCCAGTTGCGACAGGTCGTGCACCGGTGCCGGCATGCCAAGCATGTCGCGGGCCTCGGGCGGTACCAGGTCGCCCCAGGTCAGTTCCTCAACGGCCCAGCTATTGGCGCTGAGCAGGGTGGTGGCGAGTAGTGCAGCCAGAATTCGCATAAATACTGCTTACCTCAGGTTCGTATCGACAGCCCATCGACCAGCGATTGGCGGTAGGCCCGCCAGGCCGGGACGCTGCCCATCAGGATGCTGGCGCACAGGATAGCGCCAAGCAGTTGCCATTCATACAGGCCCGGGGGGGTGATCTGGATGAACAGGCCATAGTGGGCAAGGATCAGCGGCTGACCGATCCACAGCCCCAGGTACATCAAGCCGAGCCCCAGCAGGATACCACTCAAGGCCAGACTGGCGGCTTCAAGCAGCAGCAGACCGAAGATGTGTCGGGGCTTGGCGCCAACCGAGCGCAGTATGGCCATTTCCCGTCGACGCTCGTTGAGACTGCTGAGAATAGCCGTCAGCATGCCGACCAGGCCGGTCAGGACTACAAACACCGAAACGATGAACAGGGCCTTTTCTGCGACCCCGAGCAGGCTCCAGAGTTCCTGCAGAGCGACGCCTGGCAGGATCGCCAGCAGCGGCTCACCGCGGTACTGATTGATCTCGCGCTGCACCGCAAAGGTACTGATCCGGTTGTTCAGGCCCAGCAACATGGCGGTGATGGCCTTGGGCGTCAGCTCCAGTTCGCGGGCCTGTTCGGCATCAATACGGGCCGAACCGCGGGCGGGCATGCCCTGTTGCCAGTCGACATGCAGGGCTTCCATGCCTTCCAGGCTGATATGCACGGTGCGGTCGACCGGTGTGCCGGTGCGTTCGAGAATACCGCTGACCCGAAACGGTTTGTCTGCGTGATCGACAAAGCTGACCGCGCCAGTGCCATGGGCCAGGACGATCTCGTCACCCAGGCGGTAATTCAGTTCGCGGGCGATATCGGCGCCGAGCACCGCGTCGTACAGGTCATCGAAGGCCTGACCCTGGCTCAGCTGCAGGGCCTGGCTGCGACCATAGCGAAAGTGCTCAAAATAGCTGTGATTGGTACCCATGACCGGGAATCCACGGTGCGAGTCGCCCAGCGAGACCGGTATGGCCCAGGCGACCCGGGGGTGCTCGGCAAAGTGCTCGAAGCTGTCCCAGCGGATGTTGTTGGTGGCGCTGCCGATACGAAAGACCGAATACAGCAGCAGTTGTACTGAACCCGAGCGGGCACCGACGATCAGGTCGGTGCCGCTGATGGTATTGGCGAAGCTGGCGCGGGCTTCAGTACGTACCTTCTCCACTGCCAGCAACAGGGTCACGCTGAGGGCGATGGCCAGCACCGTCAGAATTGCGGAAAAACGCCGGTTACCCAGGCTCTTCAAGGCCAGTCGCAGCAGATGCATCAAATCACCTCCTGGGTGCTGGCGGCCCGATTGAGTTGTTGCAGCGACAAGCCTCGGTCGAACAGCCGTTCCAGTGAGGCATCATGGCTGACAAACAGCAGGCTGCTGCCGGCGGCCTGACATTCGGCGAACAGCAGTTTGAGAAACGCCTCGCGGCTGTCGGCATCCAGCGCCGAGGTCGGCTCGTCAGCGATTACCAGTTCCGGGCTGCCGATCAGGGCGCGAGCCGAAGCCACGCGTTGTTGTTGACCAATCGACAGTTCGGTCACCGGACGCCGCAACAGGGCTGGGTCAGCCAGACCGAGGTGGGCGAGCAGCTCGCAAGCAGCTTGCTCCAGGCTGGGGTGGCGTGCCAGCGCGCGCTGGCGGCGGATTCGTGAGAAACGGCAGGGCAGGATGACATTGTCGACCAACGACAAATAGGGCAGCAGGTTGAACATCTGAAATATGTAGCCGGTGTGGTCGGCGCGGAAACGGTCGCGGCGTACCGATGACAGTCTGGCCAGATCCTGGCCGAGCAGGCGGATATGTCCGCTGGCTGGCAGGTAGACCCCACCAAGCAGGCCCAGCAGGGTGGTCTTGCCGCTACCTGATGGCCCCTTGAGAAAGACTTTTTCACCAGCTTGCAGGGTGAACTCATGGATATCCAGCAGGGTTGGCTGGCCAGGCCATGCATAGGTCATGTCGTGCAGTTGGATAACAGGCTGGGTCATGGGCGTGCCGTTGGCAGATTGCAGGGGTTCAAACTACAGGCTTGGGCTAATGCAAGACAAGAGGGCGTGCAGGGCGGGTCTGCACGCCGGGGGTATTTCAGAAGCGGATCAGGTTCTGAGCCGGGCTCAGCTCGCCACCTTGCTGGCCTGCCGGCGTGATGGCCTGCAGCAGCAGTTTCTCGGTGCGCGGGAAGCTTTCAAACAGCTTCAGTTCAATCTGGTTCAGAGCTGCGACGTTGGTGCAGGTAAAGTGGTAGTGCGCTTCGATGTCGTTATGGGCATTATCATGGTCATGTTTGTGCGTGTGAGCGTGGCCGTGGTCATGCTTGTGGCTGTGCTCGACGGCGCTGAACAGAGGGCTTTGCAGTTCCACCTGATCCAGGCTGCAACCGGCGGCGGCCGGGAACTGGAACAGGGCATCGGCCTGGCGCAGGCTGGCCATGGCCTCACGCACCTTGGCTTTGTCGGCGTCGGTGCTGGGCAGGTATTCGAAGCCCACCAGGTTGTCGGCCGGGCTTTCCAGTTCAATGGCCAGGGCGCTGCCTTCGAGTACCAGGTTCAGGTTGGCTACCCCGTGCTGATGGGCGCCCAGGCTGTCGCCGTGCTCATGTGCATGGTCATGATCGTGGCCGTTATGCCCGTGATGATCGTGGTTGTGGGCATGCAGGCTGAAGGCCAGAGTAGTCAGCAGACTACCGGCTACAAGGGGGAGTAGGCGCATCGGGAAGTTCTCCTGGCAGTCGGTGAAAAGCATGATGTTATCTTATAACGCCTGCAAAGACCAAAAGCAGCTTTGCTGCGGTATGTTTCAACCGCAGCCCGGTCACCGATCAATAGAGAAGCTGATACAGCTTGCGGCGAAACTGCAGGGTCAGTGGGTGGTCGCTGCCCAACAGATCGAACACCTGCAGCAGCGTTTTGTGCGCCGCGCCGTCAGCGTAACCGCGGTCCTGGCGGAACAGCTCCAGCAAGGCTTGCAGGCCGGCTTCGTGACGCTGGGCGGCCAGATCACTGACCGCCAGTTGGTAGAGCGCTTCGCTGTCGTTGGTCGCGGCTGCCAGACGCTGTTCCAGTGCCTGGCGGGGCGGGAAGCCGGCGGCCTGACGCAGGAAGGTCAGTTGCGCCCGGGCACCGTTCAGCGCCGCCTTGTGGCTATCCCGGTCCTTGACCGCCTCCAGTACCTGGCCCGCCTCGTCGAGTTGGCCATCGAGCGCCAGGGCGCGGGCCAGCAAAATCAGCAAGGGGTCGTCAGGCTTCTCGCTGATCAGGGGCTGCAACAGGGCAATTGCGGCTGCCGGATCGCCGGCCTCCAGCAGCTCGCTGGCCTGGCTGGCCGGATCGGCGGTGTCGCTGGGCTCCGGCGGGGTGCCGACATGGGGCTCAAGCAGGGTGCGGATCGCGCTCTCAGGCTGGACTCCGGCAAAGCCATCTACCGGCTGGCCATCCTTGAACAGCACCACAGTCGGCAGGCTGCGAATCCCGAAGCGCTGGGTCAGTCCGGCCTGTTCGTCACAGTTGACCTTGGCCAGCAGCAGCTCACCTCCAAGGCTTTCGGTAATTTTTGCCAGTACCGGCATCAGTGCCTTGCAGGGGGCGCACCAGTCCGCCCAAAAGTCGACCAGCACTGGCTTGTGAAACGAGTTTTCCAGAACAAAGCGGTCAAAATCGGCTTCTGTTACATCGAATATATAGGGCGACTGACTCATCGGGCTGATCCGTTCAAGGCTGGGGTATTGGTCGATAGTGGGGGCGGGGGGTAGGGAAATCAAGCCGCCGCTGAGGGGCGTTGGCGCGTGCTGTACAGCGCCACCTGGCGAAATTCCAGCGGCTCGCCCAGATCCGGCCAGGTCTGCCCCGCCAGTGTGGCCAGCCGCCGATAGTGTGGATGCTCAAGCTGGCGGACCCGTGAGTCGGCGATCAGCACCCGTGGTGCACGCTCGGCGAAATGTTCAAGCAGCGGGTGGTTGTCGCGGTCATAAAGCACATCGGCGGCAATGATCAGGTCCAGCTCGTCGGCAACGGCAAAGTAGTCGCCGGCCAGTTCCAGTTCTACGCCGTTCAGTTCGGCGTTCAGCGCGCTGGCCCACAGTGCCGGTTGATCAAGGTCGCAGGCAATACTGGTTCGGGCCCCAGCCAGGGCGCAGGCCAGAGCGACCACGCCGGAACCCGCGCCAAAATCCAGGACTCGTTGGCCGCGCACCTGCTGCGGATTGTCGAGAATCCAACGCGCCAGGGCCAGACCGCTGCCCCAGCAGAAGCCCCAGTACGGCGGGCTGTCGAGCAGGCGGCGGGTTTCGTCGCTGGCGAAGGCGCGATCCAGATTGGCCGGATCCAGCAGCCACAGTTTCAGCTCCGGCAGACCGGGCAGCGCCGTGGCGCATAGGCGGGCATCGGGCAGGACGGCATGCAGGGCGAGTTCAAGGCGGTTCAGGGTCATGGTCATTATCGGGCTTGAGCGGCGCGTTGGTGTCAGGATCGCACCTTACGGCCAGGGCTCACTCCAGTCCAGACTTCCCAGCCGCTCACGCAAAAACTCGATCAGCGCCCGGGCTGCGGGTGTGGGGTAGAGGTTTGGGGCGGTGATCAGGTACAACCGGTCGCCCCAGTCATCGACCCTGATCTGATACTGGTCGAGCAGCACGTCCAGCCGGTGATCATGCAGGGCATCGCTGACGGCGTAGGCCGGGAGCAGGGCGCAACCCAACCCGCTGATGGCGGCGCGCTTAAGGAACAGCACTTCGGCAGACTGCAGGCGCGACGTTACCGTCAGGTTCAAGCGCTGGGTCTGTGAGCTCAGGCGCAGAGTCAGCCGGTTGCCACTGAGCGGGGCGGTGAGAAATGGGTGCTGGCTCAACTGCTCCGGAGTGTTCGGTCGGCCTTGGCGTTGCAGGTAGTCGGGGGCGGCGCACAATACCCAATCGATGGGGCCTAGATCGCGCGCCACTACCGACTCCGGTGGGTAGCTGGTGATCCGGATGGCAATGTCGACTTCCTCGGCCATCAAGTCGGTAATCCGGTTGCTGAAAATCACCTGCAGGCTGACGTCCGGGTGGCGTTGGCCGAACTCCAGCAGCCAGGGGCCAATGACCATCTGGCCAAGGGCTGTCGGCATGCTGACGCGGATATGCCCACGCAAGCTCTGGCCCAGATCTTCCACTGTGGCCTGCAACGCCTGTAGCTCGCGGCTGATGCGTATCGCGTGAGCATGCAGCGCCCAGCCGATCTGGGTCGGTTCGAGCTGGCGGGTGGTACGTCGGAACAACTGTGCCTGAATCTGCTGTTCCAGAGACTTGATTCGCCGGCTGATGTAGGACCGGGTAGTACCAAGGCGCCGGGCGGCTGCACTCATCGAGCCCGCTTCGACAACGGCGAGCAGAAATTGCAGGGTTTTGATATCGGTTATTGTTTCCATAATGGAATCAGTTTGAGTGGTATATGGGTAATTGTCGACTGTTTGGGCGGTATCTATAGTCGGGTGCAGTTTCAGCGCCATCCATTCATTGTCCCCCGGAGTCCTGCCATGACCGCCGAACTGATTTTTGCCGAACAGTCATACCCCCCTGCCGAGCTGGATGATCGGGCTCTGCGCCTGGCTGGCGGCCTGGCGCGTCTGGGCGTGGAAGATGGTGACGTGCTGGCGCTGATGCTGCGTAACGGGCCGGCCTTCGTCGATGCCATTCAGGCTTGCCAGACGGCCGGCTGCTTCTATTGCCCGATCAACTGGCACTTCAAGGCCGAAGAGGTCGGCTTCATCCTGCGCGACTGCGCGGCCAAGGTGTTGCTGATCGAGGCCGATTTGCTGGCTGAGGTGCAGGTGGCGATTCCAGAGGGTGTCCGGTTGCTGGTGGTGGGCGCGGCAACTGCTGCCAGTGAGGCCCAGGACTATGGCCAATGGCTGGCGCTGCAGGCCCCTTATGCCGGGCCGCCGCGTACCCCGCGTGCGCACATGGCTTACACCTCGGGCACCACGGGACGGCCCAAGGGGGTCAAGCGTATGGCCCCGCAGCCTGAGGAGCGTGAGTTGATGCTGGCGCGCATGGCCGAGCTGGTAGCGACGGCCTGGGGTATCCGCCCAGGCGTCCGGGCACTGGTGTCGGCACCTTTGTATCACAGTGCCCCTAGCTCGTTTGCCCAGCAGGCTCTGCAGCAGGCCGAAACCCTGGTACTGATGGCCCGCTTCGATGCCGAGCAGACCCTGGCGCTGATTGAGCGCCACCGCATCGATACGGTGTTTCTGGTGCCGATCATGTATGTGCGTCTGTTGCGCTTGCCGGCCGAGGTACGTGCGCGTTACGACCTGTCTTCGGTACGTTTCGTCGCCTCGACCGGCGCGCCCTGCGCCCCTGAGGTCAAGCGCGCGATGCTGGATTGGTGGGGGCCAGTCATCTATGAGACCTACGCTTCCAGCGAAACCGGCATGATTACCCTGCAGGACCCGCAGTCGGCCCGGGACAAGCCCGGCAGTGTCGGCCGGCCAATCACCGGTACGCGGCTGCGTATCGTTGATGAGCATGGTCACGATTGCCCCGTGGGTGTGCCGGGGGTGGTTTATGTACGCCAGCCAGCGGTTACCGACTTCACCTATCTGAACAATCCGCAGGCCCGGGCTGATGCCGGGTTGGACGACCTGGTGACGGTCGGTGATATCGGCTATCTGGACGATGACGGTTATCTGTACATCTGCGATCGTGCCTCGGATATGGTGATTTCCGGCGGGGTGAATATCTACCCGGCTGAAATCGAACATGTTCTGCTGACCATGCCCGGTGTGGCCGACTGCGCCGTCTTCGGAGTGCCGGATGCGGAGTATGGCGAGACCTTGGTGGCGCTGCTGGCCGGGCAGGACAGTGGCCGGGCGACGCCTGATCAGGTGCGCGAGCAGTTGCGCCAGCGGCTGGCAGGCTACAAGGTGCCGCGTGTGATTGAATGGGTCGAGCAGTTGCCGCGCGATGACAATGGCAAGGTTGCCAAGCGTCGGTTGCGTGATAGCTGGTTAGCCACGCAACGCTGAGTTTCGCCGCTGGCGTTTATTCATGCCGGGCATGGGAGTAAGATGGGCGGCGCTTAAGACCCTAGGAACCCAGCTATGCATTGCCCGTTCTGTGGTGCCCATGACACCAAGGTGATTGATTCCCGGCTTGTGGCCGATGGCGATCAGGTGCGCCGACGGCGTGAATGTCTGGCCTGCCAGGAACGCTTCACTACCTTCGAGACCGCCGAGTTGGTGCTGCCTCGGGTGATCAAGCAGGATGGCCGGCGTCAGCCGTTCGATGAGGAAAAGCTCCGGGCTGGTCTGCTGCGGGCGCTGGAAAAGCGTCCGGTCAGCGTCGAACAGATCGAAGCGGCGATCGGCCATATCAAGCACCGGTTGCGGGCTACCGGTGAGCGGGAGATCAAGGCCATGGTGGTGGGCGAGATGGTGATGGACGAACTCAAGCAGCTCGACGAGGTCGCCTATATCCGCTTTGCTTCGGTCTATCGCCGGTTCCAGGATCTCAATCAGTTCCGTGAGGAAATCGAGCGCCTGTCGCGGGGCGATCAGGATCCCGGCAATGCCTGAAATGGCGGTGCTCGATCAGCAGATGATGGCTCGCGCCCTGCAACTGGCGGCGCGCGGCCTGTATACCACCGAGCCCAATCCGCGGGTTGGCTGCGTGCTGGTGCGCGATGGGCAGATTGTCGGCGAGGGCTGGCATGTGCGTGCCGGCCAAGGGCACGCCGAGGTCAATGCGCTGGCCCAGGCCGGCGCCCAGGCCCGGGGCGCAACGGCCTATGTCACCCTGGAGCCCTGCAGTCATTTCGGTAAGACGCCACCCTGTGCCGATGCGCTGGTCAAGGCCGGCGTCAGCCGGGTGGTTGCGGCCATGCAGGACCCTAATCCGCAAGTGGCCGGGCGCGGCCTGGAGCGTTTGCGCGCGGCGGGCATCGCCGTTACCTGTGGGGTGCTGGAGGCCGAGGCCAAAGCGCTCAATCCCGGTTTTATCAAACGTATGCGCAGTGGTTTGCCTTGGGTACGACTCAAGCTGGCCATGAGTCTGGACGGCCGCACGGCCATGGCCAGTGGCGAAAGTCAGTGGATTACCGGCCCGGCTGCACGCGCCGATGTGCAGCGGCTGCGGGCCCGCAGTGGCGCAGTGATCAGCGGCGCCGACAGCGTGTTGCTGGATGACTCGGCCCTGAACGTGCGCGCCGCCGAGCTGGACCTGCCGGAAGACCAGGCCCGTGCCGCCGCCGAACGCCAGCCGCTGCGCGTGTTGATCGACGGCCGTCTGCGGGTCCCGCTGACGCGCCGGCTGTTCCAGACCCCAGGCCCGACCCTGGTGGTCTGTTATCAGGCCTCGAACCGTCAGGCCGAATACCAGGCGGCGGGCAGTGAGCTGCTGGCGCTGCCGGGCCAGGACCAGCATGTGGATCTGGCGGCGCTGCTGGCCGAGCTGGCCGGGCGTGGCTGCAACGAGGTGCTGGTGGAGTCCGGTGCCCACCTGGCTGGCGCCTTCTGGCGTGCGCAACTGGTCGATGAATTGGTGATTTATATGGCACCGCGGCTGCTGGGCAGCCAGGCCCGCGGCTTGCTTGAGTTGCCGTTTGCCCATATGGCCGAGGCCATGGATGTCGAGATTACCGACCTGCGCGCGGTCGGTCGCGACTGGCGGATTACGGCGCGCCCGGTTTTTCCTTCCTGAAGAGTACGTCACATGCATAGCGCGGTAGAGGTGCTGCTGATCGTCATGGCGATTGCAGCGTTTGCGGGGGTTGTGCTGGAAGAGGTCATTCACGTCAGCAAGGCCAAGGTGGTGTTGCTGTTCGGTGCGCTGGCCTGGCTGGTCATGTTTATGGCTGCACCGGATCCGGCGTTCCGGGCCGAGGTCCAGGCCGCCCTGAACCATAATATTGCCGATATCGCCGGGCTCTGGCTGTTTCTGCTGGCGACCATGACCTTTGTTGCCTACCTGAACAAGAAGGGGTTGATCGAGAACCTCATATACCTGGTGCTGCCGGGGCGGATTACCGAGCGCAAGCTGCTGTTTCTCACCGCGCTGTTCTGCTTTGTATTTTCCTCGATTGCCGACAACATCACCGCGACCCTGGTATCGGTGGCGTTGATCCTCAGCCTCAACATGGAAGCGCGCAAGACCTTGCGTTTTGCGACTCTGGTGGTGTTTGCGGTCAACTCCGGCGGGGTGGCGATGATCACCGGGGATGTCACCACGCTGATGATCTTCCTGGCTGACAAGGTCGAGATCACCCATCTGCTGATGCTAAGCCTGCCGGCATTCATGGCAGTGATGCTGCTGGCCGGATTGCTATCCTGGGGGCTTAATGGCGAGGCGGTGATCGAGAAAGAAGCGTTGCGACCGATCCGTGGGGTGGATCAGGTGATTGCCGGGATTTTCCTGGCGACCATCGTCTTTACCATCCTCGCCAGCCTGCTCTGGGCGATTCCGCCAGTGCTGAGCTTTCTTACCGGCCTGGCGATCATGTTTCTGGTGGCCCGGTTCTTCAACGAAGACATCGACAACGACCCGATTCTCGAATATATCCGGGCCATCGAGTTCGAGACGCTGCTGTTCTTCCTCGGCGTGTTGCTGCTGGTTGGCATGCTGCAGTTCATCGGCGTACTCGAAGGCCTGACCGCGCTCTATGGCATGATGCCGACCCTGCTGGCCAACTTCCTGATGGGGCTGCTCTCGGCGTTGATCGACAACGTGCCGCTGACGGCCGCGCTGCTCAAGTCCGATCTTAAGATGAGCGTCGCCGAGTGGATGGGGCTGACTTATGCTGTCGGAGTGGGCGGTTCCTTGCTTATAATTGGCTCCGCCGCCGGTATCGTGGCCATGAGCAAGGTGCCGGGGCTGACCTTCATGACATACCTTCGCAGCTTCGGGCTGCTGCTGTTGGCTTTTGCCTTCGGCTTTCTGGCGGTGTACGGTCTCGGCCTGGTGGTCGGTGGCTGACAGCGTACTTCGTGCAACGAGAGGCATCCTATGTTCACTGGCATCATCGAAGCCGTGGGTCGGATCCAGAGCATGCAGCCACGTGGTGGCGATGTGCGGGTCTACGTGAAAACCGGGAAACTGGATATGGCCGACGTCAAACTGGGCGACAGCATCGCCGTCAACGGCGTGTGTCTGACCGCCGTGGAATTGCCGGGTGACGGCTTTTGGGCCGACGTCAGTCAGGAGACCATTCGCCGTACCGCATTCACCACCCTCAAGGAAGGTAGCCGGGTCAATCTGGAGAAGGCGCTGACCCCGGCTTCGCGGCTGGGCGGCCATCTGGTCAGCGGTCATGTCGACGGCGTCGGCAAGGTCCTGTCGATGCATGAGGATGCCCGTTCCTGGCACTTCCGGATCGAGGCGCCGGCGGCGCTGGCCAAATACATAGCCGAGAAGGGCTCGATCACCGTCGACGGCACCAGTCTGACCGTCAACGCAGTGGACGGTGCGGTGTTTCACCTCAACATCGTCCCGCATACGTTGCAGGAAACCATCATGGGCGACTACCGCCCCGGGCATCCGGTCAACCTGGAGGTCGATGTGATTGCCCGCTATCTGGAACGCCTGCTGCTGGGTGACAAGGCGGCCGAGCCGGGTGCCGGTGACGGCGGCCTTAGCCTGGCGTTCCTGGCCGAAAACGGCTATCTGAAGTCCTGATCAAGGTGCCCGGGAGGGCCGCATGAAACTCAACAGTATCGAAGAAATCATCGAAGATATTCGCGCCGGCAAGATGGTCATCCTGATGGATGACGAAGACCGCGAGAATGAGGGCGACCTGATCATGGCCGCCGAAGCCTGCCAGGCCGAGCACATCAACTTCATGGCGCGTTTCGCCCGTGGTCTGATCTGCATGCCGATGAGCCTGGAGCACTGCGAACGGCTCAAGCTGCCGCTGATGGTCCAGCGCAACGCCTCCGGTTTCGGCACCAAGTTCACCGTTTCAATCGAGGCGGCCACCGGTGTTACCACCGGCATTTCCGCCGCCGACCGGGCGCGGACCGTGCAGGCCGCCGCTGCGCCTAATGCCGTGGCTGAAGATATCGTCAGCCCCGGCCACATCTTCCCGCTGATGGCTCAGCCCGGTGGTGTGCTGGCGCGGGCTGGCCACACCGAAGCGGCCTGCGATCTGGCCCGGATGGGCGGGTTCGGCGAGGCTGGGGTGATTTGCGAGATCATGAATGACGACGGCAGCATGGCCCGGCGGCCTGAGCTGGAAAAGTTCGCCAAGGAACACAACCTGAAGATCGGCACCATCGCCGACCTGATTCACTATCGCCTGCTCAATGAGCGCACTGTGCAGCGCGCAGCCGAGCAGGAGATCAACAGTGAACTGGGCAACTTCCGCCTGGTCGCCTATCGTGATAGTACCGACGGCCTGGTGCACATGGCCCTGACCCTGGGCGAGATCAGCCCGGAGCAGCCAGTGCTGGTGCGGGTGCACAACGTCGATCCGTTGCGCGATCTGTTCCAGGTGCAGGAGTCGGGACGCTGGAGTCTGCAGGACGCCATGCGCAAGGTCGCCGAGGATGGTTCCGGGGTGGTGTTGTTGCTGGGCAACCACATCGATGGTGATGCGCTGCTGGAGCATGTTCGCCAGTTGGGCGGTACTCGTGAGCAGCAACCGCGCCGGCCTACCACCTACAATACGGTAGGCGCCGGCTCGCAGATCCTGCGTGATCTGGGGGTACGCAAGATGCGCCTGCTGTCGACGCCGATGAAATTCAATGCGATATCCGGTTTCGACCTGGAAGTAGTAGAATACTTGCCCCGCGACTGATCGCACCGAATCCATGTGCCGGCAAGGCACGCGATGATGGCGCCACTGCGCGCCATCCGTTCTTTAAGAGAGAGAGACCATGACTGCTATCCGTAATATCGAAGGCGACTTCATCGCCGTCCAGGGCCGCTACGCACTGGTTGTTGGCCGTTTCAACAGCTTTGTGGTGGAAAGCCTGGTGGCTGGTGCGGTCGATACGCTCAAGCGCCACGGAGTCAAGGACGAGGACATCACTATTATCCGCGTGCCCGGCGCCTTCGAAATTCCGCTGATGGTCAAGAAGGTCGCAGAGCTCAAGCAGTTCGACGGCATCATCACCCTGGGTGCCGTAATTCGCGGTGGTACGCCGCATTTCGAGTACGTCGCCGGTGAGTGCGTCAAGGGCGTGGGCTCGGTATCGCTGGAATACGGCGTGCCGGTGGCTTTTGGTGTGCTGACGGTCGACAGCATCGAACAGGCCATCGAGCGTTCCGGCACCAAGGCCGGCAACAAGGGCGCTGAAGCGGCACTGTCGGTGGTCGAGATGGTCAGCGTCATCAAGCAACTGGGGGCCTGAGTGAGCGAGCATGATCCCCGACCGGCCCGCGCGGCCGGTCCCAAGCCATCGGCTCGGCGCAAGGCGCGCAGCCTGGCCATGCAGGCCCTGTACTCCTGGCACATGGCCGATCAGCCAGTGTCCGACATCGAGGCTCAGTTCCTTACCGACAACGATTTCAGCAAGGTCGATGGGGCCTATTTCCACGAACTGCTGACTGGCGTGCCACGCCATCTCGACGAGATCGACGGAGCCTTGGCCGATGTGCTTGACCGGCCGGTGGCCGAGGTCGACCCGATCGAACTGTCGATCCTGCGTCTGGGGGTCTATGAACTGCTCAAGCGCATCGACGTGCCCTACAAGGTGGTGATCAACGAGGGCATCGAACTGGCCAAGACCTTCGGTGCCACCGAAGGACACAAGTACGTCAACGGCATTCTCGACAAGCTGGCGCCCCGGCTACGCAGTGTCGAGGTCAACGCGGCCCGCAAGGGGCGTTGATGCCCCTGACTCGAGTCGGTTGTCATGGCGCTGGGTGAGTTTGAGCTGATCCGGCGTTATTTTCGCAGTGCAGCGCTGGAGAAGGCTGGCCCGCAGGCGGCCATCATCCAGAGCATCGGCGATGACGCCGCCTTGCTGCAGCCTGCCCCCGGCCAGCAGTTGGTGATCTCCACCGACAGCCTGGTCGAAGGGGTGCATTTCCCGCTCGACTACCTGCCTGCCGATCTTGGCTACCGCGCCCTGGCGGTGGCGGTCAGTGACCTGGCGGCTATGGCCGCCACCCCGCTTGCCTTTACCCTGGCGCTGACCCTGCCTGCTGTCCGCGAGGACTGGCTGGCCGGTTTTGCCGAGGGCTTGGCCGCTGCTGCCGCTGATCACCGGATCAGCCTGATCGGCGGCGATACCACCCGAGGCCCGCTGAATCTTGGACTCACCGTATTCGGCCAGGTTGCCGCCGGCCAGGCGCTGCGCCGTGCTGGCGCCGCGGCGGGTGATCTGCTGTGCGTCGGTGGCCCGCTGGGCGATGCTGGTGCCGGGCTGGCGCTGGTGCAGAGCCAGGCGGCCCCGCCAGCACTTGATCCGGCCGGGCGCGACTATCTGCTGCAACGCTTCTGGCGACCGCGAGCCCAGTGTGGATTGGGCATGGCACTGGCCGGTGTTGCCAGTGCCGGGCTGGACATTTCCGACGGGTTGCTGGCTGACGCCGGACATCTGGCTGCCGCCAGCGGCGTTGCCGTGCATATCCGTGCCGCCGATCTGCCCTGTTCCGCTGCCCTGGCCTGCTGGCCCGAACCTCAGCGGCTGAACTGGATGCTAGGCGCTGGCGATGACTACGTCTTGCTGTTCAGTCTGCCTGCCAGGCACAGAGCCCGGCTGGAGGCTGACGGCTGGTGGTTGCGGGTAATCGGCGAAGTGGCAGCGGGCGAGGGCGTCTGGCTCGATCAGGGCCAAGGGCCGGAGCGGGTCAGCGCATTACCCGGTTACCAACACTTCAAGGAGTCCCAGGATGGCTGAGTCCCGAGAACCCACCCCGGCATCGGTGTGGCGCAACCCTATTCATTTTCTTGCCTTTGGGTTTGGTAGCGGCGCGATGCCGCGCGCGCCCGGAACCTGGGGCACCCTGGCGGCGCTGCCGTTTGTGCTGCTGTGGCAGCAATTACCGCCTGGAGGCTATACCCTGGTGCTGATCGTCAGCACCCTGCTCGGTATCTGGCTGTGCGGACGTACCTCGCGCGACCTGGGTGTGCACGATCACGGCGGGATCGTCTGGGATGAATTTGTCGGGCTGTGGATCGCCCTGTGGCTGGCACCGCCCGGCTGGGCGTGGCTGCTCGCCGGTTTTGTGCTGTTCCGGCTGTTCGATATCTGGAAACCCTGGCCGATTCGCTGGATTGACCGGCATGTGCACGGCGGTCTGGGCATCATGCTGGACGATATCATCGCCGGGTTCATGGCCCTGGCGGTCCTGTGGCTGGCCGAGTGGGCGCTGCTGCCGCTATTCTGAGTTCATCGATGCGATCAATTCGGGAGCCCCGATGAAACGCTTGCTGATTCTGCCTGTTGCGCTGTTGGCCCCGCTGGCGTTTGCCGAGCCGGTGGTCAGAGTGGTTGGTTTGTTTTCCGGTGCGGCGGTGATCACCGTCGACGGTCAGCGACATATGCTCCGGGCCGGCCGGCCTGGGCCGCAGGGTATCGAGCTGCTCAGTGCCGACAGTCACAGCGCGACCCTGCGAATCAATGGTCAGACCCGTCAGTTCCGGCTTGAGCGCGATTACACCGAGGGCTTTGCCCAGCCGGAGCGCCAGCGGGTCAGTATCCCGCGCGGCGATGGCGGGCACTACCGTATCGCTGGCTCGATCAATGGTCAGGGTGTCCAGTTTCTGGTTGATACCGGTGCCACCAGCGTGGCCATGAGCTCGGTGCAGGCCCGACGTCTGGGTATCGACTACCGGATTGCCGGCACCCCGGTGCAGGCCGCTACCGCCAGTGGCCAGGCCAACGGCTACCGGGTGCGGCTGGATCGGGTCAAGGTCGGCGATATCGAGCTGACCGGCGTCGAGGGACTGGTGCTGGAGGGCGGCTTTCCCCTGGAGGTGCTGCTGGGCATGAGTTATCTCAGCCGGGTGCGGATGGATGATCAGGGCAGTAGTCTGGTGCTCGAGCGCCGTTATTAGGGAACCTCTGAAAAACTACCTGTGTTGGCAATACTGCGTTAAAAACAGCCTCAAAATGCTCATTTACCACACGTAAACTGCGCTTTTTCGGCTGTTTTTGCCTTGTCTTGCCTGCCTCGCCTACGTTTTTCAGGTGTCCCATAGGCACTATTCAGAGGCTTCTGACCGTCGCGGTCAGGTTCCGCACCTGCTAATATGGCTGCCCCTTTTTGTGTGCAGCGGCTGTACAGGAGTCCGGTGTGGCAGTCACCTTCATTGCTTCGTCCAAGTTGCCGACCCCGTGGGGCACCTTCACCATGCACGGATTCTTCGAGGAAGAAACCGGCAAGGAGCATGTGGTGCTGACGATGGGCGAGATCGCCGATGGCCAGCCGGTCCTCGGCCGGCTGCATTCCGAATGCCTGACTGGCGACGCGCTGTTCAGTCTGCGCTGCGACTGCGGCTTCCAGTTGGAGGCGGCGCTCAAAGCGATTGCCGATGAAGGTCGTGGGGCGCTGCTGTATCTGCGCCAGGAAGGCCGGGGCATTGGCCTGATGAACAAGATCCGCGCCTACCACCTGCAGGATGGCGGTGCTGATACCGTCGAAGCCAACGAGCAGCTTGGCTTTGGCGCCGACCAGCGCGATTACAGCATCTGCAAGCCGATGCTCGAGCATCTGGGCATCAAGACCCTCAAACTGCTGACCAACAACCCGCGTAAGGTCAAGGCGCTGGAAGAGTTCGGGGTGCCGGTAGCCGAGCGTTTGCCGCTGCAGTTTGGTCTCAACCCGCATAACCGCAAGTACCTGGCGACCAAGGCCGGCAAGCTTGGGCATATGTTGGGCAACATCCATCAGGCCGAGGCCGACTGATGTTTGATACGCGTCCGCACTGGAAAGCCCTGCAGCGCAACTGGCGCTTGCAGACCGTCGTTTCGCTGGGCCTGCCGATTGCTCTGGTCTGGTTCCTTGGCAGTTGGCAAGGTGCCTGGGAGCAAGCGGCCATCCCGCTGTTCGTGGTCGGGGTTGCTAGTGTGTTCCTTACCCTGCGGCGCTTTCGGTATTACAAGCAGGCACTGATCGAAGCTGATCGTCAGGGGCAGCAGCCCGAAGCGGAAGCGGCCTGGGCGCGGCTGCATCATCAGCAACTGCTGGGCCTGCTCAATGCCAAGCTGCCAGGCTGGATCGGCATGCTGCAGTATGTCTGCGCCGGTGAACTGGTGCCGCTGATTCTGCTGGTGCTGGCCAGCCAGGGCGTGATGCTGCTGTATCGCCCACCGGCTGCCTGGGTCCAGGCCGCAAACCAGTGATGCTGCGCTGGCTGCTGACCACACTGCTGGTGCTGGTCAGCCTGCCAGCACTGGCGGCCGAACGGATCGTCAGCCTCGCCCCTTTTCTCACTGATCTGATCGTACAACTCGACGCTGGCGAGCGCCTGGTCGGCGTGCTCGACGACGGCAACCTGCCGCCCGAGCTGGCCACGGTAACCCGGGTCGGCAGCCACCAGAGCCTGCCGGTCGAGCGTATTCTGGCGACCCGTCCCGATATGGTCCTGGCCTGGACCAGCGGCAATCCGCCGGAGTTGCTGGCACGCCTGGAGCAGTTGGGACTGCGGGTCGAGCGCTTTGACCCGCAAAGCCTGGCGCAGATTGCCGAGGTTACCCTGGCGGTGGGGCGTCTGAGCGCGACCGAAGCCCGCGCTGCTGCACTGGTCGATAGCTACCACCAGCAACTGGCGCAGTTGCACCGGCCACTGACCGAGGACTCTCCCCGGGTGTTCATTCAGCTCTGGGACGACCCGCTGTATACCATCAGCGACGCCCAGTTGATGGGCGATGCCCTGCGCCACTGCGGTGCTCGCAACATCTTCGCCGACCTGGCTATTCTGGCTCCGCAGATCGGTCGGGAAAGTGTCATTGCCGCCGACCCGGATGTGATTATCCTGCTGGCTGACGAGCGCAAGCTGGCCGCCCCCTGGCTTCAGCGTTGGCGCCAGTTTCCGCACCTGCGGGCGGTGCGTCATGAGGCGCTGTTCGTGCTCGACAGCAACACCCTGGTACGTCCGACTCCGGCTGCGGTAGAGGGGGTGAGGGTGCTGTGTGAGTTGGTTTGGCAGGAGCAGCGCGGTTTCAGTGCGCCGCATGCGGACACGATCCGGCCATAGCGCCCGCTGTTCAAGCCCGCCAAAGCATGCCAGCATGAGCCTTTCCATCACGGGCAGGAGCCGGGTTATGAGTGCAGGTAGCAATGGGCACAATGTGGGGCTGGCGGTGTTGATCGATGCGGACAATGCCAACCCGGCGATCGTCGAGGGGTTGCTGGCTGAGGTGGCGAAGTTTGGAGTGGCCAGTGTCAAGCGCATCTACGGTGACTGGACCACGCCGGCGCTGGGCAAGTGGAAGGCGGCGCTGCTGGAGCATTCGATTCAGCCGATCCAGCAGTTCGCCTATACCAGTGGCAAGAACGCCACCGACAGCGCGATGATCATCGACGCCATGGATCTGCTGTATACCGGTGAGTTTGGTGGCTTCTGTATTGTATCCAGCGACAGCGACTTTACCCGTCTGGCCTCACGCCTGCGCGAATCCGGCAAGGTGGTTTACGGTTTTGGCGAGCGCAAGACCCCCAAGCCGTTCGTGGCGGCCTGCGACCGGTTTATCTACACGGAAATCTTTACCAGCAACCCGGAAACCGAAGAAGCGGCGATCAAGCGCAAGAGTGCGCAGGAGCTGCGTCAGGATACCAAGCTGTGTCATCAGTTGCGTCAGGCCATCGAGGCCGCTTCTGATGATGAGGGCTGGGCTAACCTGGGGCCGGTGGGTAGTCAGTTGGCCAAGCAGATGCCCGAGTTCGATCCGCGCAACTATGGCTACAGCAAATTCAGCGGGCTGCTTGAGGGCATCGGCCTGTTCACGATCAAGCGCGAGAACAATCAGTTGCTGATCAAGGACCAGCGCCCAGGCAAGAAAGCCTGAGCGCGGTCACTCAAACCAGTTCTTCCATAAAGTCCAGCATCCCCTGCTGGCGGATGACTCGTCGATGCTGGGCCCACAGCTCGGCCACCCTTTCGCGGTTGAGTTGTTGCCGGTCGAGCAGTACCCGGGTGTTGAGTTCACCGACCGGCTGACGGCTGGGCACCTTGCTGAACACGAACTGGTTGCTGATCAGGTCGAGGAAGGGACCGGCCTTGCTGGTCGGCATGATGAAGATCAGTTGCAGCCCCAGGGTTTCGGTCAAGTAGCCGATCACCTCGCGTGAGCGGGTTTCGTCCATGTGCATGAAGGCTTCATCGACGATCACCATGCGCAGGTGGCTGTCGCCCTCATTGAAGCGGAAGGCGCTGGTCACGGCGGCGGCGCGAATGATATAGGCCGGGGTTTCCAACTGCCCACCTGAGCCGGTGCCGTATTCGCTGAGGCGGATCGCCGGCTTGCCCTGGGGGTGCTTGAGAATGTCGTAGCGGCGGTAGCGGCGGTAGTCGCTGAGCCGCTCCAGCTCGCGCAGGGCCTGCTGCTCGTCACCATCGAGCAGCAGCGACAGCAGCCGGTCGCGGATGCTGGCGGCGCGTTCGGACAGATTGCTGTCGAACAGGCTGGCGCCATCACCCAGGTTGGGCATCTGCATTACTTCCTGGAAGAAATCCCAGTATTCCTTGTATTCGGGCAACCAGTCCCAGTCGAACTGGAAGCGCTCGCGGTCGGCACCGAACTGGTGGTGTTCCAGCTCCAGGTTCAGTTGTTCCAGAATCCGCCGGCCGTCGTTGATGGCCTGGTGGATTTCATGGCACAGGTCGCTGACGAAGGTGGTGTTGAAGCTGTCGCGCAGGCTGGCCAGCTGGTTCTGCTTTTCCAGCAGGACGTTGTTGCGCAGGCGATTGTAGAGGTTGTCGAGCTGGCGCTGCAGGCCGCCGATATGGCGGAAAAAACCAAGGCTGTGCAGTTCGTCGGCGCAGTCGTGCAGCAACTGGTCAGCCGGCTGGGACTGCTGGTTGTACTGCTCGATGGCGCGCTCCAGACTGATCGCCTGCTGGTGCAGACGAGTGGTCAGGGTGGCGCTGTCGGCGACGAAGTCGAAGGGGCTGTGGGCCTGTTCTAGCATGGCGTCGAGCTGCTCCAGGCGCTGCTGCGGATCCAGGCCGGGCAGGCCGCTGGCGGCTTCCAGCAGATGCTGTTCGGCAGCGTCCTTGGCTTCCAGCAGGGTGTCGCTCTGGTCGGCCAGCTGGTTGATCCGCTGGCTGAGCTGGCGGTGTTTTTCGTCCAGCCGGCCATGCTCTTCGAGCAGTTCGCGCTGGCGTTGTTCGAGTTCGCGGTAGCGTTGGCTGACCCGTGACTGCTGGTCGTCCAGATCGCCGTGGTTGCCCAGATCGAGACTGTCCAGTTGCTGTTCGAGTTCGCGGAGCTGGCGCTGGCAATCGAGCAGAGCGCTGGCCCGGGCCGCGTAGTCCAGTGGTTTGATCTGGTTCAGCAACTGGGCCAGTTGCTGCAGTGCCTGCTGTTGCTGACGCAGGGCGTGACGTTGCAGGTGCAACTGCTCCAGCTGGCTTTCCTGGGCACGCAGGTTGCGCTCGCGGGCTTCGGCACCGAACACCAGTTGGCTGTCGTCGATATCGCAGCGGAACAGTGCATAGTTGCCCGAACCCAGTCCTTCGCGGGTGATGCCGCGGCGGGTCTGGCGTAGCGCATCGGCATGCTCGACACGCTGTACTCCGGCATAGGAGGCGCGCAGGTAGTACTCAGCAATCTTGTGGCCAAAGCGCATGACCTTGAGGATCGAATCCTCCGGTACGCTGAGCCGTTCGGCATCCTGGCGGGCCTTGTCGCCCTGAATCACCCGGGCGCGGTTGCGTTCGCGGCTGCTGAGCTGGCGGACGATACGGATGGCTTCGGCCTCGAAGGCCGGTTCGACCAGAATGGCGAAGCGGCTGCCGCCGATATAGCCTTCGATCGCCATTTGCCAGTCCGGGTCGAGCACTTCGACATAATCGCACAGGACCCGCGGGTCGGCCTGCGGGCACTGCTGGCGAATGGCGCGCAGGGCGTCTTCGACATAACCGGGATAGCTGACCCGGCTGGCGCGCAGGGTGCTGATCTGTTGTTCGCACTGGCTGACCTGGCGCTCCAGGCTGGTGACTGCGGCGGCGCGCTCCTGGCCCAGCCGGTCAACCTTCTGCAGCAGACTGATGCCGTCGCTGCCCTCGGCGTACAGGTGTTCGGCCAGCAGGTTGTGGCTGTGCTGCTGGCTGCGAATGGCGTCCAGGCCGGCATCCAGCGGGCTGAGGTCGATCCAGTCGCGGGCCAGCAACTGGTTGAGATCGGCCACTGGTTGCTGTTCGGCGGCCAGTACCGCCTGGCTGGTTTCCCGCCAGCCACGGCTGGCCAGTTGCGGCAGTTCCAGGCCCAAGCTGTGCTGGCTGAGCAGTTGCTGCAGGCTGCGCAGGGCTGCGACGTTCTGGTCGCGCTGGCGGGCCTGTTGCAGCAGCGGGGCGACCCCGGTCTGTAACTGCTCATGCAGCTGGCGCTGGCGACTTTCCAGTTGGTCCTTGTTGTGCAGGGCCGGGATGCCCTGACGCCGGGCTTCCAGTTGCACCAGCTCCTGATGGGCCTGCTCCAGGCGCTCGTTGGTCAGGCGCTGCTCGTCGAGATTGCTGGCCAGGCGCGCCGCCAGTTGGCGCTGTTCGTCCTTGGCCGCCAGATACTGTTTCTGATTCTGCCGCCAGGTTTGGGCTGCGGCGGCATAGTCGAGCCCGGTGCGCTCGAGCCAGCCTTCCAGGTACTGGTCGGCCTGATCGCGTGACTGCTGGAGCAGGGCCACGGCATCACGCAAGCGGCCGGCTTCCTGCTCCATGCCGTGCACGGTGCGCAGCAGTTCGCGAATCCGCCGGATGGTGTCGCCAAAGTCGCGGGCTTCCAGTACTTCTTCGGCAACGAACTGGTCGATCGACTTGACCGGTTTGTAGGCCATGAAGTTGGCGAAGGTGCGTGCGGCATTCTTGGCCTCGCGTATCGATACCGCATCACGGCGCCCGCGCAGTGCGCCATACAGCCGGGCCAGATAGGCGCTTTTGCGCTCGTAGAGTTCGACGCCGGCCTTGCCGAACTGGCGGCGCAACAGGGTCGGGAGTTCGGTAACCGGGACCACGTGGCGGCCGTCGTCGGCCTCGCGCACTAGATGCGACAGCGACAGCATTTCACCGGGAACGATCATCAGCAGCAGTTCGTTCTGGCGAGCCTGGCGGCTGCTGCCGGCGCTGTCGAGGTGGGCGCGCACGCCGATGACTGCGGTAAAGGGCTCGGCGCTTTCGCCTTGGGTCGGGTGGAACACGCCGGCGATGTAGCCGTCGGTATCCCAGGGCCGGGCGTAGGCACCATCGTCACAGCCCAGCACGTAGGAGGCCAGGGTCCGCACCTGCTTGCCGCCGCGCCCACGCTGGGTGGTTTCGTCCTGCCCGGGGTTGTAGTTGAACAGGTTGTCGTGGGCGGCGGTCATCAGGGTTTGCAGGGCATCGGCGGCGGTGGTCTTGCCCGAGCCGTTGCCGCCGGAAAACAGGTTGACCGGGCCGTACTCCAGTTCTTCGACCGGCAGGTTGCCCCAGTTCACGGTGATTGAGCGTTTCAGATACATCAGGGCGCGTCCTCGTCCAGGTCGTTGGCCTCGGGGCTGGCCAGTTGATTCAGGGCGCTGTCGGTGACCAGGCTGAGAATGCCGGGGCGGATCAGCAGCCAGGCATCCTCTTCACTGCTGTTGTCACCGGGGCTGCGGATCAGTCGCAGTTGGCGAAGGCGGCGCAACAGCGCCTGGCGCTCGCTGAGACTTTCCGGCAGCGGTTTGCCCAGCAGGTTGCGGCTGCTGAGGTTGAGGGCTTCCAGGGTCAGCAGCACCTGGCCCTGCTCGTCGACCTGACCTTCGCGCAGGGCCTTGTCGTATTCGGCGCGCAGCACCAGGATCAGGGCCACTTCCTGTTGGTTCAGGCGCTGGCGCAGGCCGGTGCGAAAATCGTCGTCGCTGTCAGCCAGGCCGGGCACTTCGGCACCGGGTGGGAACAGCCGCAGCAGGTTGAAGCGCGGCTCGTGCAGCAGGCGGATGCGCAGTATCTCAAGGTAATCCTCGACCAGTTCGCGTACCTGCAAGAAGCGGTCATAGAGCTCGGCCTCACGCTTGCTGTCGTCACGGCACAGCACACCGCGATCAAGCAGGCGGATCATCAGCTCGGAAAACTCCTCACTGCTCAGGCCGCGTTCGGCCAGTTGGGCGTTCAGGGCTTCACGCATGGTCGTCGTGTTCCAGTTCGATAATGAAGCCGTCGCGGCGGCTGAAATAGGTTTCGTCGGTAATCGTCTGGCCACTGGGCTCGATGCGTACCTGCAGGCCGCGGGCGGCATGTTCGGCGCCGGCCAGTTCGATCAGGTGACTGAGTGCCAGCAGATCGCTGGCGCTGGTGATCGGCAGGTCACGACTGTCGATTCGCTGGCGCCCGGCCAGGGCGTTGCGCAGGTAGTCGCGCAGGCCGCTGGCGTTGATGTTGAAGGCCTTGTCCAGGCGCTGCTGGGTGGCCAGTTCGTGCAGGGTGTCGTCATCCGGGGCGCCGGGGTCGCTCATCAGGCTTTGCACTGGTGGCCGCTCGCGGCGCTCGCGCAGGCGCAATTGGCCGGGGTCGAGCAGGCCCAGACCGACGCCGGCCATGAGCTCGCCGGCGGCTTGCAGGCGGGCGCTCTGCTCGGCTTCGGGCAGATTGGACAACTCCCGGCACAGGCCAACGATGTCGCTGTGCTGCTGGCTGTGCAGGTAGCTGAGCTGGCGGATGATCAGGTCGGCGCGCTGGGTAAAGCTCTGCAAGGTCTTGCGCAGGGCTGGCAGCATGATGTCCGAGGCATTGCGCAGGCGGCTGTCGATCGCATCGAGCAATTGCCACAGCACCGAGCTGCGCTCATCGCTCAGCAGGTCAGGGGCCAGGCGCCGCAGTTCGCGTTCGGCATGGGCTTTCCAGTCCCTGGGTTTGCGCCGAATCCGTTCGAGCAGCTCGAGGATGCGCTCGCGGTGACGTTCGACACTGTCGGCCGACAGGCGAATGGCCAGGTCGGGCTGAAAGCGTCGCTCCATGAATTCGAAGAACTGGTCGCTGGCCTGCTGTACCAGTTGCCGGGCTTCAACCTCGCGTACCAGTTCGCGCTTGCGCTCTTCCAGCTCGGCAATGATGTCGCTGAAGTCGGCGATGATCCGCTCGGAGTATTCATGGGCATCGAGCAGGTCGTAGACTTCGCCATGCTCGGCGAAGGCGCTCAGGGCGTTGAGGGTGTTGCGGGTATTGCGGTGGCGGGTGCGTACACTGCGCCCGTCGGCCTCGACCAGCGGCAGGGTGAACAGCCGGCCCAGGCGGCTGAACGGGTAGCTGGACTGAAAGCTGGCCTGGTCGACCTGGCGCTCCAGCCAGCCATGCTCGATCAGGCTGTTGAGAATCCAGTTGGCCTGCTCGCGGTTGTTCTTGAACCGGCCGCTGTCCTGGTCGTCGCCATCGAGCAAGGGCGCGCGCTCCAGGGCCTCGCAGAAGATATCCAGGACCTGTTCGCGGCGGGGTGATTCGCCATAGTCGGCGCGGGCACTGTACAGCCGCTCATGCAGCAGGCGCAGGCATTCGACGATCTGTTCGCGGTATTTGCTGGTGAGCGGGCGGAAGAAGTGCTGGCGCTCGTCGGTGAAGAACATGCGGCATCCGATGCGATGAAAACCAAGCGCGCATTATGCCTTAACTGGTGCTTGGCGCGGCAAGCCGCAGGCGACCAACTGACGACCCGAGTCAGATCGGGCCGTCAGTTGCAGGGTGGTTACAGCTGTGGAGTCCAGGTCACGGCCAGCAAGGCGCTGCGACCCTGTTCGCGGTAGGGGTGGTCAATCGACGGCGCCGGCCAGAAACCCGTGGGACGTGAGTAGGTGCCCAGGTGGTAGTCGCGGTCCAGCACATTGCTCAGCTTCAGGTCCCAGCGCAGCGCCGGGCTGGCTCGCCAACTGGCGCGCAGGTCCAGGGTGCCGTAACCGGCCAGGGTGTCGCTGTTGGCCGGATCGGTGTAGCGCTGGCTGAACAGCTGCCAGGTGCCGCCAAAGGACAGGTCGCCAAAGCTGCGATCCAGATCCAGGCTCAGGTGTCGGCGGGCGCGCAGTTGCAAGGTTTTGCCAGTGGCCCGGTTGCGTGGATCGATGAAGCTGATGGCGGTGCGGCTCGACCAGCCGAACAGGTCGCGGCTGATGGCGGCCTCGAAGCCGTTGACGCGGGCCTTGTTGATGTTGTCCATCTGGAAGGTGCTGCTATTCCAGTTGATCAGGTCCTTGATGTCGTTGCGATACAGCGAGGCTTCGAGCTGGCTGTCGAGCACTTCGGCGCGCCATTGCAGTTCCCAGCTTTTTGACCGCTCGGGATCAAGGTCCGGGTTGCCGCCCCAGCCCGGAGGCGCATACAGGTCATTGAAGGTGGGGGCGCGGAAGCCTTCGGCGTAGCTTAGAATCCATTGCTGGCGGTCGCCAGCCGGTACGGCCAGCGCGGCGTTCCAGCTGTTGTGATTGCCGAAGTGCTGGTTGTCGTCGTGGCGCACACCCAATTCGGTGGCAAAGTTCTGCTGGGTCCAGCTGTGCTGGATGAAGCCGGCCAGATTCTCCCGGCGCGTCTTGCTGTAGGCGTTGGTCGAGGACAGGCGGTCGCGGTGCCAGTCGCTGCCAACGCTCAGGCGCTGTTCCGGGCTGAGTTGCAGGTGGTTGAGCCAACTGGCTGAATCCCGGGTGGTTTCGATGCGGCCATCGTTCCAGGGACTGCCGGAGCCAACCGTCTTGTTGCGGTCATAGCTTTGGCCGAGCTCCAGGCGGCTTTGCCAGATCTCGGTCAACTGACCTTGCAGGTGGCCGTTATAGCTGCTGACCCGGAACTGGTCTTCGGGGAAGCCGGGGAACAATTCATAGGCATCGTCGAATTCGTTCTTGCCACGCTGGTCGTTGAGGCTGAGCCCGGCTTGCCAGTCAGCATTGAAACTGTGGTCCAGACGCAGCATCAGCGCCTTGTTGCGTTGGCCGTCGCGGTCACGGTCATTGCCCTGCTTGTCGGTGGTGCGGTCGAAGCCACGGCTTTCATCCAGGGTGGCGCCAAGCATGTAGCGGGTCTGCTGGTCACCGCCGCTGAGGGTCAGGTTGCGCTCAACTGTATGGTTGCTGCCAAAGCCCAGGCGCACGCTGGGGTTGAGGCCGGGCTCGCCCTGGCGGGTGAAGATCTGAATAACGCCGCCGATGGCGTCGGCACCATACAGCGAGGAGCGTGGGCCACGAATGACCTCGACCCGCTCGATATTATCGATATTCAGGTAGTCCAGGCGAGCAATGCCGCTGGTCGTGGAGGCAATGCGCTGACCGTCGACCAGAACCAGCGTTTGCGCGGTGTTGCTGCCGCGCAGGAAGTAGGCCGGAATCCCGCCATTGTTGTTCTGCTGCAGGCCCGGTACCCGGCTGAGCAATTCCGGAACGCTGCGGGCCTGCAGGCGCTCGATATCGGTACGGGTAAACACGCTGTTGGCCGCCAGGGCGGCTTCGCGAGGCTGCTCAATCCGCGAAGCAGTGATCACGGTATCCGGCAGGTCGATGGCGGTATTGGCCTGGACGATGCTGGCGGCCAGCAGGGCAGGAGTCAGGGGCAGAAATTTTTTCATTATCGGTCCTCAAAAGGTCAGGCTTTTGAGGAGGGCGGGAAGTCAGGAGGGCGGTCGGCGCAATGCACCGGGGGCGGCCGCACGCTGACCAGTGCCGCCCTCCGCGGCACCTCAGCAGGTGAGCCCCTGAAAACTAGCTGCGTTGGCAATACGGCGTTAAAAATGGCCTTGTCTTGCCTGCCTCGCTGACGTTTTCAGCAGCTCCCCTGGGAACGCCATAAGGGCGTTCCCTGGAATACTGGGCCGGTCTCCGGGCTCAGGATGTGAAGAAACCGCCTTCCCATGCCGTAAAAGCACAGTGGCGTTGTGGTTTCCCTGCAGGTGTTAGCCTGCGATCCTTTACCGTTGCGGGGGCAGCGTCGGGGTTGCACCGACTTCCCGTTTCACCCGGTGGCTTGATCAAGCCAGGCCGGGCACCCAGTACTTCTGGAAGCGGGGGGACTCTATGACTTTGCGCTGACCGGGTCAAGCGCAGCCGATGGCTGGTCGTCGCTGGTCAGGCTGCTCAGGCGTTGGCGGATGCGCTGTTCCAGAGCGGCGGCGTCCAGTCCGCACTCGGCCAGCATTTGCCGAGGTTTGGCATGCTCGACATAACTGTCCGGCAGGCCCAGGTTGAGCACCGGAATGTTGAGGCCTTCAGCGTGCAGCCACTCGTTGACGGCACTGCCGGCGCCACCCATCACGGCGTTCTCTTCAACCGTAACCAGCAGTTCATGGCTGCTGGCGAGTTGGCGGATCAGTTCGCCGTCCAGCGGTTTGACGAAGCGCATGTTGGCGACGCTGGCATCCAGTGATTCGGCGGCCAGCAGCGCGTTGGCGTGCAGGGTGCCAAAGCACAGAATGGCGACCCGGCTGCCCTGGCGGGTGATAACGCCCTTGCCGATTGGCAGGGGTTTGAGCTCGGGATCGATCGCCACGCCGGGGCCAGTGCCGCGCGGGTAACGTACCGCCGCCGGGCCGTTGTGCAGATAACCGGTGGTCAGCATCTGCCGGGTTTCATTCTCGTCGGCCGGGGCCATGACCAGCATGTTGGGCAGGCAGCGCAGATATGACAGGTCGAAGCTGCCGGCGTGGGTGGGGCCGTCTTCGCCAACCAGACCGGCGCGGTCGATGGCGAACAGTACGTCCAGATCCTGCACTGCGACATCATGGATCAACTGATCGTAGGCCCGTTGCAGGAAGGTCGAATAAATCGCTACCACCGGCTTGGCGCCTTCACAGGCCATGCCGGCGGCCAGAGTCACGGCATGCTGTTCGGCAATCGCTACATCGAAGTAACGCTCGGGGAAGCGCTCGCTGAAGGCAATCAGGTCCGAGCCTTCCTTCATGGCAGGCGTGATGCCAATCAGCCGTGAGTCCTCGGCGGCCATGTCGCACAGCCACTGGCCGAACACGTTGGAGAACTTTGGCTTGCTCATGCCGTTACTGGCCGGTTTGGGCTCGAGCTTGGTGATGGCGTGGTAACCGATCGGGTCGGCTTCGGCCGGTGAGAAGCCCTTGCCTTTCTTGGTGATCACATGCAGGAACTGCGGACCCTTGAGGCTGCGCATGTTGCGCAGGGTGGTGATCAGGGTCGGCAGATCATGGCCATCGATCGGGCCAATGTAGTTCCAGCCCAGTTCCTCAAACAGGGTGCCGGGCACCAGCATGCCCTTGGCGTGTTCCTCGGTGCGTCGCGCCAGCTCCCAGGCCTTGGGAATCTTCGACAGGACCTTCTTGCTGCCTTCGCGCATGTGCGCGTAGGTGCTGCTGGACAGGATCTTGGCCAGGTAGTTGGACATGCCTCCGACATTGCGCGAGATCGACATGTCGTTGTCGTTGAGCACGACCAGCATGTCGGGCTCGACGTCGGAGGCATGGTTGAGCGCCTCGAAGGCCATGCCGGCGGTCAGTGCGCCATCGCCGATGACTGCGACCGTGCGGCGCTCGAGCCCTTGAAGGCGGGCGGCAAGGGCCATGCCCAGCCCGGCGCTGATCGAGGTACTGGAGTGACCGACGCCGAAGGTGTCGTAAGGGCTTTCGCAGCGGCGCGGGAAGGCCGCCAGGCCGTCTTTCTGGCGCAGGGTCGCCATCTGCTCGCGCCGACCGGTCAGGATCTTGTGTGGATAGGCCTGATGGCCAACGTCCCAGATCAGCCGGTCTTCCGGGGTCTGGTAGACATAATGCAGAGCAACGGTGAGTTCGACCACGCCAAGCCCCGCGCCGAAATGACCGCCAGTCTGGCCCACTGTCCAGAGCAGGAACGCCCGCAGTTCATCGGCCAGTACCGGCAGCAGTTCTTCGTCCAGCTCACGCAGGCGTGCGGTGTCGTCAATGCTGTCCAGCAAGGGCGTGCTGGGGCGTTCACGGGGTATTTCGTGGAAGGTGCTAGGCATTAAACAGTGCTCTGGGTGCCACTCGGCATGGCGGGAAATCAAGCGCACAGTTTAACCGATTGGCTGGCGATGCCCAACTGCCCGACAGAATCGGCGGGCTGGGCGATGTACAGCTATCTTGATCTGTATCAAGGGTCCGACAGTTCAAGGGTGTAGAGTAAATCTGTACTAAGCCGAGAGACGCCTATGTCCATGCCTTTGGATGTCTTCAGCACTACGCGTTCACCCTGCCCGCCATGGGTTGGGAGGGTGCTGCTGTGGTTGATGTTGCTGCTGGCGTCGCCGATGGCCTTGGCTCATGTCGGGTCCCACGCCGATGTGCCTCGTTTGTCCGAGACCGCCGGGCTCGAGTCCGGAGCTGCGCTGTGGCTGAGCGATGAGAGGCCAGACTGCCACCATCAAGACACGGAACATCTAGCTCCTGCGCTCTTGCCGCGTGCCGAACGTACCGAGCCTGGCGCGGGGCACTACTTCCCAGTGGCTAACCCGGTCTGTCAATGGTCGGTGATGCCCGTACTGCCAACTGCGCGCCAATCCCCTCACGCCGTCAAGCGGCCCCTTTACCTGTTGACCCAGCGCCTGCGGCCTTGAGTGGCGTAGCGGGACCGGCTGGCCCCGTCCGGGGCATTTTCACACATAGGTAATTGAGCAGGCGTGAGCCTGCGGGGAGCGCGATCATGATGAGTTTGCAACGTAAGCATATGGTTGGCCTGAGCTTGGCTGTCGGGCTGGCGGGCGCGTCGTTCATGGCCTTGGCCCAGGGCATGATGAACCAGATGCACGACAAGCACGGCGGGATGATGAAGCAGGGTATGGGGCCCTGCATGATGATGGGCGAGATGCCGATGGAAGGCGGGATGGCTGGTGCGGGCATGCCGGAACAGCATCAGGCCCGGATGCAGGAGATGCGGGAGCTCAAGGGCCAGATGCAGGCCTTGCTGGCGCAGGATAGTCCTGATCCAGAGCAGGTCGGGGCGCTGCATGACCGGATGGCGGCAGCGCATCGCGACATGTTGGTCAATTGTGTGCGCGAGCGTGGCGGCAGCCCGGTAACGGCTGTTGAGCCTGCGGCTGAGGCGTCAGAAGACGACGAGCACGCCGGGCATCACTGACCGTACAGCGTATGGCAGGGCCTGTTGGGCTCTGCCTGTCGGTGTTCCCTACCCGTGTCTGGAGTGCCCGTCATGAGCACCATTGAAAGTGATATCAGCGAGTATGAGTTGACAGTACCTGGCATGGGTAGCGACCACTGTGCCGGGATCGTCAGGCAAACCCTGCAGCGGCTTGAGGGGGTTGCTGAGGTTAGGACCAATATAGCCAGCCACCACGTTAGCGTCAGTGTCCGCTCGGGGACTGACGACTCACAGCGGCTGCGGCAGGCGGTGGAGCGCGCCGGCTATGATGTGGCTGCCGTGCGCCGAGGCTCTGCGGCCGATGAGGCGGATGCGGCTGAGGTTGAGGCGCAATATCTGGCGCAGGCGCGTCGGCGGCTGTGGATTGCCGGGGTTCCCGCCACCCTGATCATGTTGCTGATGGTGCCGCACATGTTCTGGCAGCCAGTACCGGGCTATTTGGCCATGGTGGCCGTGCTGGCCTTTCCGGTGGTGTTTCTGTTCGGTGGCGCGGCTACGCACAAGGCGGCGTGGCGCTCGCTGACCAACCGTACCCTGAACATGGATGTTCTGATTTCGCTGGGTAGCCTGCCGCCCTACTTCATCGGGTTGGTGGGGTTCATCTTTCCCATGACCTCGTTCATGGAAATGGCGGCGACCATCATGACCTTCCACCTGCTCGGGCGTTATCTGGAGGCCAAGGCCAAAGGCCGGGCCTCGCAGGCGATTCGCCGGCTGCTGACCCTGGGCGCCAAGACTGCCCGGGTCGAGCGCGATGGCGCCGAGCTGGAACTGCCGGTTGGAGAGCTGCAGCCTGGCGACATCATGGTGATCCGGCCGGGCGACAAAGTCCCCACCGACGGTGAGGTGGTCGAAGGCGAAAGCCATGTCGATGAATCGATTGCCACTGGCGAGTCGGTTCCGGTCTACAAGGAAGTTGGTAGCCCGGTAATTGGGGCCACCATCAACAAAGAGGGGCGCTTGCGGGTCCGGGCTACCCGGGTCGGGCGCGATACCTTCCTGGCTCAGGTGATTCGTCTGGTAGATCAGGCCCAGGGCTCGCGCGTGCCGATCCAGGAGTTCGCCGACCGCATGACCGGGCGTTTTGTGCCTCTGGTGGTGCTGATCTCGTTGCTCAGCCTGGCCGCCTGGCTACTGTTTCCCGAAACTCTGCGGCCGATCCTGTACTGGGGTGCCCAATTCCTGCCCTGGGTCAACCCGCAAGCCGACGGCCCGGTGCTGGCCGTCCTCGCCGCCGTTGCGGTGCTGGTCATTGCCTGCCCCTGTGCGCTTGGCCTGGCTACGCCGACTGCACTGATGGTCGGTTCCGGGATCGGGGCCGAGCGCGGCATCCTGATTCGCTCCGGTGAAGCGATCCAGACCTTCAAGGACATCAAGGTCATGGTGCTGGACAAGACCGGCACCATTACCCGTGGTGAGCCTCGTCTGACCGAGGTTGTGGCGGCGGCAGGGGTTTCCGAACAGCATCTTTTGCACTTGGCCGCCAGTGTGGAAAACGCCTCTGAACATCCGATTGCCCGGGCCATCGTCGATGGCGCCAGTGAGCGTGGAGTGGCGGCCGCTGAGGTGACCGGGTTTCGCTCCATTGGTGCACGGGGCGTAGCAGGCCGGGTCGGGGACGAACAGATTCTGATCGGCAACCGTCGGCTGCTCGTGGAGCAGGGCATAACCGCGCTTGAGAGCCTGGATGAGTCGCTACAACGGCTGGAGGCGCGAGGTTGCACGGTGGTGATCGTGGCCGGTGATGGCCGGGCCCTGGGGTTGGTGGCAGTGGCCGATACCGTCAAAGGCGAGTCGGCTGAAGCGGTCAGGGGCATGCACAAGCTGGGATTGCATGTGGTGATGATCACTGGCGATAACGAACGTGCCGCCCGGGCGGTAGCCGAGGAGGTAGGAATCGATGAGGTGCAGGCCGGTGTGCTGCCCGAGGGCAAGGTCGATGCCATCCGCCAGTTGCAGGCCCGCTACGGTAACCATGTCGCGATGGTTGGAGATGGCATCAATGATGCGCCGGCGCTCAAACAGGCCAATGTCGGTATTGCCATTGGGGCCGGCGC
This sequence comes from Pseudomonas jilinensis, assembly GCF_003586265.1. NCBI lineage: Bacteria > Pseudomonadati > Pseudomonadota > Gammaproteobacteria > Pseudomonadales > Pseudomonadaceae > Pseudomonas > Pseudomonas jilinensis. Next base: position 60,595 of record NZ_QJSA01000016.1, read on the forward strand.
GGACGTGGCCATCGAGGCCGCCGATGTAACCCTGGTGCGTGGTGAGCTGACCGGCGTGGTTGAAGCCATGCAGTTGTCCCGTTCGACCTTCGACAAGATCGTACAGAACCTGATCTGGGCCAGTGCCTACAACGTCGCAGCCATTCCGATGGCCGCGGTCGGATTGTTGCACCCAATGATCGGGGTGATTGCGATGACCGCCAGCTCGTTGTCGGTCATCGGTAACTCGTTGCTGCTCAAGCGGCGCTTTGCACGCATCGGGCAGGCCGGAGGTGTTCATGAAGCATAAGCCTGTTAGTCGTCAGCAGTCCGAGCTCGGAGCGCTGTCCGGCCTTCCTCGTCCCAGGCGTTACTGGCTGGCGTTTGCCGGATTTGCACTGATCGCCGGGTTTTTTTTATGGCAGGAACATCGCGCCCACCTATTGGGTGCGCTGCCTTGGCTGATTCTGTTGGCCTGTCCGCTGATGCATATTTTCATGCATCGCGGCCACGGCCACTCGGGTCATGATACCCACAAGCCCAGGGAGAAGTGACATGCACTCTGATGCGTCTGGATATGGGTTGTGGGGGCTGGTGATTATCAACTCGGCAATCTTTATCTTTTTTGCCTTCAGTTTCTTCAAGCCGAAAACGCGGCGTGACTGGCGATCCTTTGGCGCGTTCAGTGCGTTCCTAGTCGCGCTGTTTGCAGAGATGTATGGTTTTCCCCTGACTCTGTTCTTCCTGGCGGGTTGGTTGCAAAGCCGCTATCCGGGGATCGACTGGTTCGCCCATGACAGCGGGCATTTGCTGGAAATGCTGTTCGGGTTGCAAAGCGCTCCCCATTTCGGCCCATTTCATCTGCTCAGTCTGCTCTTGATTGGCCTGGGCTTCTACCTGATTGCCCAGGGATGGCGGACTCTTTATGCCGCTCAACAGCAGCAGGCGTTGGCCACCAGTGGGCTGTATGCCCATGTTCGCCACCCCCAGTACCTGGGGTTTATGCTGATCATGTTGGGCTTCCTGCTGCAGTGGCCAACACTGCTTACTTTGGCGATGTTCCCGGTCCTGGCCTGGATGTATGCCCGTTTGGCCGTGGCTGAAGAAGCGGAAATAGCGGCCCAGTTCGGGGATGAATGGCGTGACTACGCGGCGCGTACGCCCCGCTTCCTGCCGCGTTGGCAGCTCGGTCGGCGTGGGGAGGGCAAGCCCTGAAGCGATGACGAGGATTTCGGCTAAGCTCAGGACATGCTCTTGTGTCGCCAGGAGGGTAGATGAAACGCGCTGACTCGACGTTTGTCCCGGCTTTGGGGTTTCATCGCTTGACGCCACTTTATGATGCTGTGGTGGGACTTACAACGCGTGAGAAGCGCGTCAAACAGGCGCTGATCGCACAAGCCGGTCTGGCTCCCGGATTGGAGGTGCTGGACCTGGCCTGTGGCACCGGAACCTTGGCGGTCTGGGTCAAGCGGCAGTATCCGAGGCTCAGCATGAGCGCAGTGGATGCCGACCCGGCGATTCTAACCTTGGCCAGACGCAAGGCCGACAAGGCGGGGATCAGTGTCGACTTTGCTCAGGCCATGTCCCAGGCCTTGCCCTATGCCGATGCCCGGTTTGATCGGGTGCTCTCCAGTCTGTTCTTTCATCACTTGAGCTGGGAGGTAAAACAGCGCACTGCGCGGGAGCTGTTTCGGATCATCAAGCCGGGCGGCCAGTTGCATGTCGCGGACTGGGGCAAGCCCGAAAACCCGCTGATGCGTAGCCTGTTCCTGTTCATCCAGTTGCTTGATGGTTTTGCCAATACCGGGGACAACCTGGCCGGCCGGCTGGTACCACTGTTTGAAGCAGCGGGCTTTGTCGAGGTAACCCAGGCCAGGACCTTCAATACCCTGTTCGGCACCATGGCGCTTTATAGCGCCGTCAAGCCTGGCTGACTGAGTAGCGATGGCTGAGAATCTTGTGACAGCACCAGCCAAACGTCGGCGCTGGCGCCGCTGGCTGATGGTTGCGGCGCTGTTTCAGATTATGGGCTTGGTTTCATCGGTGGATGCGATGATGTCGACCCGCACGGCGCCGGGGGCGGTGGCCTGGATTGTCTCGCTTAATGCGATGCCTTATGTCGCGGTCCCGGCCTACTGGGTGTTTGGCCGGACCAAATTTCAGGGGTACGTCAACGCCCGGCGCGATGAGGATTCTGAGCTGAGCCAGGCCTTGATGGCGAAAATGACCGAGTTGCGAAGTCAGCGGGCGACGCTGGCCTACGACAATAAACATCTGGCGGGTGTTGAGCGGTTGGCCAAACTGCCGTTTCTTGAAGCCAATCAGGTGTCATTGCTGGTTGACGGCGAAGCCACGTTCGCCAGTCTGTTTGCCGGCATCGAGGCGGCCGAGCGCTACCTTCTGGTGCAGTTTTACATCGTGCGCGCCGATGACCTGGGTATGGCCCTGCAGGCCCGCCTGATTGACAAGGCCCGGCAAGGGGTTGAGGTGTTTTTTCTCTATGATGAAATCGGCAGTTATGCGTTGCCGGCCGACTACCTGCAGGCGTTGCGTGAGGCCGGGGTGCAGGTGCATCACTTTCACTCGACCCGAGGACGTGGCAACCGTCTGCAGTTGAACTTTCGCAACCACCGCAAGATTGTCGTCGCCGACGGTGCACGGGCCTGGGTTGGCGGCCTCAATGTCGGAGATGAGTATTTGCAAGGGCATGCCCGGCTCGGCCCTTGGCGGGATACCCATTTGTTGATCGAGGGTCCGGCCGCGCTGGCGTTGCAACTGGTTTTCTGTGAGGACTGGCACTGGGCAACCGAGGATATTCTCGATTTGCCCTGGGAGCCGAGCATACCCAGTCATCATGCGGCGCCGGTGCTGATTCTGCCATCGGGTCCGGCGGACAGTTTTGAAACGGCCAGTCTGATGGTTCAGCAGGCGATTCACTCGGCCCATCAGCGGATCTGGATTTCCAGCCCCTATTTCGTACCCGATGAGAGCGTCCAGTCGATGCTCAAGCTGGCGGCGATCAATGGGGTGGATGTCCGTATTCTTATCCCCCAGCGTCCGGACAATCCCTTGCTGTATTTTGCCGCCTACGCTTTCCTTGGCCCCTTGCTGGAGGCCGGCGTCAAGGTTTATCGCTATGAGGGCGGCTTTTTGCACGGCAAGAGCTTTTTGGTCGATAACGTCGGCGCCGGGGTGGGCACGGTCAATCTGGACAATCGCTCGTTCCGGCTTAACTTCGAGGTCACCGCGCTGGTTATTGATGCGGCTTTTGCCCGCGAGGTCGAGCTGATGTTCGAGCAGGACTTTGCTCGCTCCCGCTTGATGCACCGCGACGATCTGGATTCGCTGTCGTTGTGGTACCGGGTAGCGGCCCGGGCGGCCTATCTGTTTGCGCCAGTGTTGTGAGCGCCTTGGCGTTGATCTTGATCAAACCATTGATTGGTGAAGATGCTAGTCTTTACCGTATGAAACTCAATCCCGAATGGTCGGACTGCTGATGCCTGCCTTGCGTGCTTGCTTGGGTGCTCTGCTGGTGACTTTGCTGCTGTCGTTCAATACGCTGGCGGCGACGTTGCTTGCGGCCCAGGCGTGCCTGGTTGATGAGCCGGTCATGATGCACGGCCTGCATGAAGACTGTGCCGACATGGGCACTGCTGACTGGCTGAGCAGTACCGCCGAGTTGCTGTGTGACAGCGGGCTGGACTGCCAGTTGAGTGCCGCTGCCCTGGTGGGCGGAGGCCAGTTGTCCGGCATCCTGCCCAAGAACACACTTGTTCCCGCTACCCATGCCGGCGCCAGCCCGGCCATGAACTACCCGCTCTGGCGTCCCCCGCGCCACTGACTCCTGTGTGAGCCCCGGACCAACGGCTTGACCGTTGAGGTTCTGCCGTGCCTTGTCACGGCGATCACCAGAGAGTTGCGATCATGTTGAATCCCTCTTTTTGTCGCCGGAGTCTGCTTGTTGGCAGTGCCCTGGCGTTCTGTCTGAGCCTGCCGCTGCAGGCCATGACCCTGGAACAGGCCCTGAGCCTGGCTGAACAGCAGGCCCCCAGTCTGCAGGCCTGGCGCCTGAACGAATTGGCCGTGCGTAGCGAGGCCCAGGCCGCCGGCCAGTTACCGGATCCGAAGCTGGCGTTGGGTCTGCAGAATGTGCCGATCGAAGGCGATCGGCGCGGTCGTCTCAACGCCGACGGCATGACCATGCAGATGATTGGCTTGATGCAGGAGGTGCCCAATAGCGCTCGCCGCCAGGCCCAGCGTGAACTGGCTGGCGCCGCCGTGGAAAGAGTGCAGGCCGAGTATGAAGTGGAGCGCCTGAATGTCCGTCTGGAGGTGGCTGAAGCCTGGCTGCGCTTGCACGCCTTGCAGCGCCAACTGGCGCTATTTGACGAGTTTTATGCTCAGAACGATGTGCTCGCGGCATCCATCGCCGCACGCCTGGCGGGCGGTCTCGGCCCATTGGCCGTACAACCCCTGGCGGCTCTGGAACGGGCTCGGTTGGACCAGCGGCGAGACCTGTTGTTGAGCGAACAGGAGGTGTGGCGTGCGCAGTTGCGGCGCTGGCTGGGGGCGCAGGCGCCGGCACAGACACTGGGCAATTGGCCGCAGTGGCCGCTCGACCTCAATGGTTATCGGGCGCGTCTGGCCCTGCAGCCGGAACTGGCACAGTACCGGCCGCTGGCGCGTGAGCGCGAGGCGGCCGTGCGGCTGGCTGAGGCGGATCGGCGACCGGACTGGGGTTGGGAGTTGGCGTACCAGCGACGTGGCATGGGGCTGGATGACATGTTCAGTGTTCAGGTCAGCGTTGGCTTGCCACTCTTTTCCGGTCGGCGGCAACAGCCTCGTATTGCCGCTCGCGAAGCAGAGTTGGCGGCGTTGGATCGCGAACGTGACAGCGCTAGGTTGCGCCTGGAAAACGAGCTGGAGGTCGAGCTGAGCCAATACCGGCGGCTTGAACTGGCCCAAGTGCGTAGCACGCAGCAGATGCTGCCGTTGGCTGAACAGCGCGCTGAGCTGGCGCTGGCGGACTATCGCGGAGGACGTGCGGAGCTGGACAGTCTGATTGAAGCGCGTCGTGAACTTATTGAAACCCGTTTGCAGCATGTCGAGCTGGAGGCCGCACGAGCCATCAGTCACACCCGCCTGCACCTGACCTGGGGAGAGCGCTGACATGTCTGGTCGTCATCTGATGATTGTTCAACTACTGATTCTGCTGGTGCCGGGCTTGGTGCTGGCATCTGCCGAACGGCATGGCGAGCATGCCACGGCCGCTGTCGAGTCCGAGCGGCGGATTCTCTACTGGTATGACCCGATGTATCCGCAGCAGCACTTCGATGCGCCGGGTCGCTCTCCGTTCATGGACATGGATCTGGTGCCGCGTTATGCCGATGCCGGCGATGATGGCAGCAGCATTCGTATCGACCCCTCACTGACCCGCAATCTTGGGATGCGCCTGACCCAAGTCGAGCGAGGCCGGCTTGAGCCGGTCCTGCAGGCTAGCGCGGTACTGGGTTATGACCAGCGCCAGGTCAGCGTGCTGCAAACCCGGGCTGAGGCCTGGGTTGAGTCGGTCGCGGCGCTGGCGCCGGAAGATGTGCTGGTGGCTGGGGCGCCATTGGCCGAACTGCTGGTGCCGGACTGGGTAGCTGCCCAGGAAGAATATCTGGCCTTACGGCGGCTTGGGGATGCCCAGCTAAGCGAGGCGGCCTGGCAGCGTCTGCGTCTGAGCGGTATGCCCGAAGACCTGATGCGGGCCGTGCGCACGACCGGACGGGTGCAGATGCGCTGGACGCTGCGCAGCCCCGTGGCAGGGGTGCTGACTGAGTGGCCGGTGCGTGCCGGGATGAGCCTGCCAGCCGGCAGTACGGTGGCGCGGATCAACGGGATCGAGCGCATCTGGCTGGAAGCCGCGGTGCCAGAGGCGCAGGCCGCCAGCTTGCGGGCCGGGCAACCGCTTGAGGTGCATCTGCCGGCCTGGCCAGGGGAAGTCTGGCAAGCCAAGGTCGAGCAGCTATTGCCTGAAGCTGATGAGCGTGCCCGGGTGGTGCGGGTGCGTGCGGTGCTGGATAACGCCGATGCCCGTTTACGCCCAGGCATGAGTGCACGGGTGCAGTTGCTGGATGGGGTTGCCAGCGAGCAGTTGCTGGTCGCGGCCAGTGCGGTGATCCGGGGTGGTCAGGAGGATCTGGTCATGCTGGCCGAGGGCGATGGCCGGTTTCGACCACAACGGGTCCGGCTCGGGCGGGAAAGTGGTGAGCGAGTCGAGGTGCTGGATGGACTTGAGGAAGGGCAGCAGGTGGTCATCGCCGCCCAGTTCCTTATCGACTCCGAAGCCAGTTTGCGGGGTATTGTCGCCCGTGGCAGCGCTGAGGCTGAGGTCTTGCACCCGGCGGATGCGGTGGTGCTGTACTTTGACGAGGACGGGCTGATGCTTGAACACGGCCCGTTCGAGACTCTGGGTATGGCTGGCATGAGCATGCAGTTTGCGGTTGATCCGGCCCTGGATCTGAGTGATATCGCCGAGGGCGATGCGGTACGGGTCTGGGTCCGCGAGGACCCGGACGGCCTGCCGATCGTGCGGATCGAGAAGCGTGAGGTGCAGCCATGATTGCCGCCATTATTCGCTGGGCTGTGGATAACCGCCTGCTGGTGCTGCTGGCCACCCTGTTCGGTCTGGCCTGGGGTATCTGGTCCATGCAGCGGATGCCGATCGACGCCCTGCCTGACCTGTCTGACACTCAGGTGATCATTCGTACCAGTTGGCCAGGACAGGCCCCGCAGATCGTCGAGAACCAGATCACCTATCCGCTGGCCACGACCATGATGGCTGTGCCTGGGGCCAGCACGGTACGCGGCTTCTCGTTCTTTGGCGACAGCTTCCTGTACGTACTGTTCGAGGATGGCACTGATCTGTATTGGGCCCGCTCACGGGTACTGGAGTACCTCAACCAGGTTCAGGGGCGGCTGCCGGAAGAGGTTGCGCCGGCGCTTGGCCCAGACGCTACGGGGGTTGGCTGGATCTACCAGTATGCCCTGGTGGATCGCAGTGGCCGGCATGATCTGGCTGAGCTGCGCAGCCTGCAGGACTGGTTCTTGAAATTTGAGCTGCAGGCCCTGGCGGAAGTGGCGGAAGTGGCCACCGTTGGCGGTATGGTCAAACAGTATCAGGTCATTCTTGATCCTGTGCGCATGGCGACCCTGGGGGTAACTCAGCAGCAGGTGCAGGCGGCCATCGGGCGTGCCAACCAGGAAGCCGGCGGCAGTGTGCTGGAGTTAGCCGAAGCGGAATACATGGTGCGCGCCAGCGGCTATCTGCAGACGCTGGAGGACTTCCGGCAGATTCCGTTGCGTCTGGATAATGCCCGGGTTCCAGTCTTGCTGGGCGATGTGGCGCGTATCCAGTTGGGGCCGGAGATGCGCAGAGGGATCGCCGAGCTGGATGGTCAGGGCGAGGTCGTGGGTGGCGTGGTGGTGCTGCGCAGCGGCGGCAATGCCCGGGCAGCCATCGACCGGGTGCGCCAACGCCTTGCTGAACTGGGTGCCAGCCTGCCGGAAGGGGTGGAGATTGTAACCACCTACGACCGGGCCGAGCTGATCGACAGTGCCATTGCCAATCTCAGCCGCAAGCTGATCGAGGAGTTCCTTGTTGTCGCTCTGGTGTGCGCGGCCTTCCTCTGGCATCTGCGTTCATCGCTAGTGGCGATCATTTCCCTGCCGCTGGGGGTGCTGCTGGCCTTTATCATCATGCAGGCCCAGGGTATCAACGCCAACATCATGTCGCTCGGCGGGATTGCCATTGCGGTTGGTGCCATGGTCGATGCCGCCGTGGTGATGATCGAGAATGCGCACAAAAAGCTCGAAGCCTGGCAACAGGCCCACGGCGGACGTGAACCAGACCAGGGCGAGCACCGGCGCCTGATTCTCGAGGCTACCACTGAAGTGGGCCCGGCACTGTTCTTCAGTCTGTTGATCATTACCCTGTCGTTCATCCCGGTATTTACCCTGCAAGCGCAGGAAGGGCGGCTGTTCAGCCCGCTGGCCTGGACCAAAACCTGGGCCATGGCCGCCGCGGCAGGGCTCTCGATTACCCTGATCCCGGTGCTGATGCTGTATGCCGTGCGTGGACGCATTCGTCCCGAACAGCATAACCCGCTCAATCGTGGGCTGATCTGGTTGTATCGACCCTGGTTGCAGGCGGTGTTGCGCTGGCCGAAAACCACCCTGCTGGTTGCTCTACTGGTGTTTCTGACCAGCCTGTGGCCCTTGTCGCGCCTGGGTGGGGAGTTCCTGCCGCCGCTGGATGAGGGTGATCTGCTCTACATGCCGACCGCTCTGCCGGGCTTGTCGGCCCAGCGCGCAGCAGAACTACTGCAGCAGACTGATCGGATGATCATGACTGTGCCCGAGGTCAAACGGGTCTTTGGCAAGGCTGGGCGGGCTGACACTGCTACCGACCCGGCGCCGTTGGAAATGTTCGAGACGACCATCAGGCTCAAACCGCGCTCCGAATGGCGAGCGGGGATGACCACGGAAAAGCTTATTGAGGAGCTTGACCGGGCGGTGCAGGTACCGGGGCTGGCCAATCTCTGGATTCCACCGATCCGCAATCGTATCGATATGCTGGCCACCGGGGTCAAAAGCCCGATCGGCATCAAACTGGCCGGCTCTGATTTGGCTCGCATCGACGCGTTGACCCGCGAAATCGAACAGGTGGCCAGAACGGTGCCCGGCGTCACCTCGGCGATTGCCGAGCGGCTTACCGGTGGGCGCTATCTGGATGTTGAGATTGATCGCTTTGCCGCCGCGCGCTATGGCCTGAATATCGCCGATGTGCAGGATCTGGTGGCCGGCGCGGTGGGTGGGATGAACATCGGTGAGACGGTTGAAGGGTTGGCTCGCTACCCAATCAGTCTGCGTTATGGCCGCGATTGGCGTGACTCGCCACAAGCCCTCCAACAACTCCCGATCCTGACGCCGGATGGTGCGCAGATCACCCTGGGTAGTGTTGCACGGATCGGTATCAGTGAAGGTCCACCGATGCTGCGCAGTGAAAATGCACGTCCCTCGGGCTGGGTCTATATTGATGCACGCGGACGCGACATGGGCTCGCTGGTACGCGACTTGCGCCAGCGGATTGCGACCGAGGTTACGCTGGACCCCGGCATGAGCCTGAGCTACTCGGGCCAGTTCGAATTCATGCAGCGTGCCAATCAGCGCTTGATGCTGGTGGTGCCTGCCACCCTGATGATTATCTTCGTGCTGCTGTATCTGACCTTTTCCCGGGTTGATGAGGCTTTGCTGATCATGGTGACCATGCCGTTCGCGCTGACTGGCGGGCTCTGGTTCATGTACCTGCTGGGTTACAACCTGTCCGTGGCTTCGGCGGTTGGCTTCATTGCTCTGGCCGGAGTAGCTGCCGAGTTTGGAGTGATCATGCTGCTGTATCTGCGCAATGCCTGGCAGCAACGGCTGGTACAGGGCGAGCACGGGGAAACCGCGCTGCTGGTGGCGATCCACGAGGGCGCTTTGCAGCGGGTTCGGCCCAAGGCCATGACGGTTCTGGTCCTGGTCATCGGTTTATTGCCGATTCTGCTGGGCTCCGGGACCGGCAGTGAGATCATGAGTCGTATCGCCGCGCCGATGATCGGCGGCATGGTAACCGCACCGTTACTGTCGATGCTGGTATTGCCGCCAGCCTGGTGGTTGTTGCGGCGTCGGCAGCTGAAGGCGAGCTGACAGCTGATTCAGAAGCGGCGCTGGACGATATAGTCAGCCAACTGGCGCAGGCGCTCTGCGCCAGTGCCAAACCCGCTCAGGCTGTCCAGGGCCTGATCGCGTAGCTGGCTGGCCAGGTCGCGGGCGCCCTGCAGTCCAAGCAATGCTGGGTAGGTGGGTTTGTCGCGGGCCAGATCGGCGCCCTGGCGCTTGCCCAGCACGCTGGTATCGCTTTCGATATCGAGAATGTCGTCCTGAACCTGGAAGGCCAGGCCTATGGACTCGGCATATTGGGCCAGGGCCTTGAGCTGAGGTTCGCTGGCTTGGCCGCTGGCCAGTGCGCCGAGCTGGACGCTGGCGCTGATCAACGCTCCAGTCTTGTGCCGGTGCATGCTTTCCAGGGTGGCCAGATCGAGCTTTTCCCCGACAGCGCCCAGGTCAATGGCCTGACCGCCGACCATGCCCAGTGGGCCGGCGGCGCGTGCCAGTATCTGCACCATGTGCAGCCGGGTGGCTGGGGCATACTCGCCCAAGCTGGCCAGCCAGTCGAACGCCAGGGCTTGCAGGGCGTCACCGGCGAGAATGGCGGTGGCCTCGTCAAAGGCTTTGTGACAAGTCGGCTGGCCACGGCGCAGATCGTCATCGTCCATGGCCGGCAGGTCATCATGAATCAGTGAGTAGGCATGAATCAGCTCAACCGCGCCAGCTACTGCATCGGCCTGGGCCGGCTGACCGTTCAGCGCTTCACAGGCGGCATAGACCAATAGCGGGCGTACCCGTTTGCCGCCGATGGTGACGCTGTAACGCATGGCGCTGAACAGCCGCTCCAGACGCGCCTGGTCATTGTTCAACTGGTCGGTCAGGAAGCTGTTGATGCGTTGCTGGCAGGCGCTCAGATACTGGTTGAAATCGCTCATTCGGGTTGGTCGTCACGCTCTGCGTCAAAAGGTACGGTGTCGGCCTGGCCATTACGTTCGATCAGTTGCTGGACCTTTTGCTCGGCCTGGGTCAGTGCCTGCTGGCAGTCGCGGGTCAGGGCTACGCCTTGCTCAAAGGCGGTCAAGGACTCTTCCAGGCTCAGTTCGCCACTTTCCAGGCGCTCGACCAGCGCTTGCAGGTCGGTCAGCGACTGCTCGAAATCAATGGTGGTCTTTTTCCGGGCCATGTGGCTACCTCGGTCGGGGGCGGAACGGGAATCGGCTGAACATTACCCAAGGGCCTGGGCAGGGTCAATCAATGATACACCTCGTAGAAGTAGAACAGCGTCAGCCCCCAGCCAATCAGAATCACCAGCGCGCGTAGCCAAGCGTCCGGCAGGGCGCGGGCGAACAGCCCGCCGCAGTAACCGCCCAGCAGGGTGCCGCCGAGCATAATCGCCAGCGCTGGCCAGTGCACCGCGCCGGCAATGATGAAGGTCAGGGCCGCCACACTGTAGATCACCGACGACATCAGACTCTTGATCGCGTTGATTTCGACCACCTGGGTGCGCCCGGCAATCGCCAGGCTGGCAATCATCATGATGCCCATGCCGGCACCAAAGAAACCGCCGTACACAGAGACCAGCCACTGACAGATAAAGCCGACCGGCCCCAGCCGGCCTGGCTCGCGCGGGCGCCGGGCCAGACGCTCAACGGCCTGACCGATGACACGACTGAAGGTGAACAGCAGGGTGGCGATCAGCAGTAGCCAGGGAATCAGGGTAAAGAAGGCCTGATCACTGGTCAGCAGCAACAGCAGCCCACCAAGCAAGCCGCCGACGGCGGCAGCGATCAGTAGCGGGCGCAGGTAATCGCGCCAGGGCAGGCGTCGCAGTTCCGGACGCAGGGCCCAGGCCGTGGCCAGACTGGCGGGCCAAAGAGCCACCGCGTTGGTGGCGTTGGCGCTGACCGGAGTGACCCCGGCGGCCAGCAGTGCGGGAAAGGAAAAGAAAGTGCCGCCACCGGCCAGGGCGTTCATCGCGCCACCGGCGAAGCCGCCCAGGGCGATCAGGGCGATGTGCCAGAGTTCCATATCATTACCGGGCTGCTTGAGTCGGCCGTCGAGTATACGACAATCGCTTCGGTTATCCGGGTTTGCTCTGTGGCGCTGGCAGTCAGGCTGAGTGATGTGTAGGATAATTGATCATTATCAATATTTCGGACCGGCCAATGCCGTTACCCCAGACGCGCACAATCATGTTGTGGTTGCTGATGCTGCTCCTGCCAACGCAGGCGCTGGCCAATGCGCTGCTGCCGCTGTGTCTGGCCAGTCAGGCCCATGAACAAAGCCTGGATCGGGCTGATCATGCGGCTGCTCATGCTGCAGGGCATGGCATGCATTCCGGGCATGACGCTGATGATGCGCCACCGGCGCTGCATCTTGACTGCCCGCTATGTGCCGGTAGTTGCCATGCCACCGGGGCTTTGACCTCACCTTCTGAACTGGGTGTGTCCCTGTCTCCGGCAGCGCCCGCTGCGCTGCTGTACTCCTACTTCGCCGGTCATGTCGGCGATACTCCGCGACGACCTCCCCGTAACCACCTGCTTTGATGGTGCCGGCCCGTTGGTGGCCGAGCTGTTGCCCGTAGAACGGGCGTTCAACCATTGAGAGGTGACCATGTTCACTCGTTATTTGTTGACCACAGCCTTAGGCTGCGGCGGGCTTGTGCTTTCAGCCCAGTCGCTCGCCCAGGCTGAGCCCTGGGCCGATATATCGGTCCCGGTGCAGAACTACCATTCCCCCTTGGGTCAGTATCACGGCTGGAAGCCCCAGGCTCCGGGCGACTGGCGCCAAGCTAATGATGAGGTGGGCCGCATTGGCGGTTGGCAGAGCTATGCCGCTGAAGTCTGGGAGGCGAGTCAATCCCAGTCTGAGGATGCTGCCGCCCCTGCGCCCCACCCCAGTCACCAGCATCACGCCCATTGAGGAGTCGAGATCATGTCTATACGCATGTCTGGCTCCGCGCTACGCGTGGGGTCACTGCTGGTTGGGCTGCTGATGCTGGCTGGCTGTGCCAGTCTGGCGCCACAGCAGGCGTTGCAGGCGGTCGAGCAGAACAGTGTCGAGGTGACTGGACAGGCGCAACTGCACTGGGCCAGGAGCGAGCAAGCTGACCCTGCGATTCGTCAGCGGGTCGATGAATTGCTGGCCGAGCCGCTGAGTCTGGAGGCGGCTGTGGAAGTGGCTTTGCTGAATAACCCAGGCTTGCAGGCTCGACTGTTCGATCTGGGCATTGCCGATGCTGAGCGGGTTCAGGCCAGTCGCGTGCCCAATCCCGGGTTTTCAATCGGCCGGGTTAGTCGGGGCAGTGAGGTGGAATGGGAGCGGGGTCTGCATCTGAACCTGGCCCGGTTGATTGCTCTGCCGATGACTCGACGGATTGCCGAAGGCCAGTCCGAACAGGTGCAGCAGGAGGTCAGCCTGGAGGTGATCCGGCTGGCGACCCAGACCCGCATTGCCTGGTATCGGGCGGTAGCAGCCGAGCAGAGTCTGGCCTATAGCAAGCAGGTCATGGAGGCTGCCGAAGCCGCCGCCGAACTGGCCCGGCGCATGGCTGTTGTCGGCAACTACAACACCTTGCAGCAGGCCCGCGAGCAGAGCTTCTATGCCGAGGCAGCGCTGGGCCAGCTGCAGGCCGAGCGGGAACGGATGGCCAGTCGCGAAGCCTTGATCCGCCAGCTCGGCGTATGGGGTGAACAGCTGGCGTTCAGCTTGCCCGAGCGGATGCCGGAGTTGCCAACTGCCCCACTCGATCAACCTCAGATCGAACGCCAGGCCATGTTCAGCCGACTGGATGTGCAGGCGGCCAGGCTGGCAGCCGAGCGTATGGCCGACAACCTCAAGCTGGGCCGCGCGACCCGCTTTATCAATGTGCTGGAACTGGGGCTGGAACATAACAGCTCGAACCAGGACCCGGTCCAGCGTGGGGTCGAGATCAGCGTTGAACTGCCCCTGTTTGACTGGAGTGGTGCGCGCATGGCCCGCAACGAGGCGTTGTACATGCAGACCGTACAGCGTACCGCCGAGGTGGCGGTCAATGCCCGCTCGCAGGTGCGTGAAAGCTACCTGAGCTACCGCAATGCCTGGGATGTCGCAGCGCACTATCGTGACGAAATCGTACCGCTGCGCCAGCGCATCAGCGAAGAACAGCTGCTGCGTTACAACGGCATGTTCATCGGGGTCTTCGATCTGTTGGCCGATGCCCGTGAGCAGATCGCCACGGTCAACCGCTATCTCCAGGCCCAGCGTGATTTCTGGGTGGCCCAGGCCGAGCTGGATCTGGTGCACTTTGGGCCGGTCAGCCCCAGTGCCCCCGGTCTTGCCGCCGCTCCTGTTAGTACGCCTGCCAAAGGACACTGAATATGGTCTCACGACGTGATTTTTTTCTGGGTGCCGGGGCGCTGACCGCCGCCGTCGCCAGCTCGGCCGTCAGCCGGGTCGCCCTGGCCGGTTTGCCGGAACCTGTGATTCAAACCCGCCCGGATACCGCGCCACCGCTTGAACCGGCTAATGGTCGGCCGTACCGCCCAGTGGTCACCCTCAATGGCTGGACGCTGCCTTGGCGGATGAACAATGGGGTCAAAGAGTTCCATCTGGTAGCCGAGCCGGTGGTCCGTGAACTGGCGCCCGGTATGCAGGCGCACCTGTGGGGTTACAACGGCCAGTCGCCAGGGCCAACCATTGAGGTTGTGGAGGGAGACCGGGTGCGGATCTTCGTCACCAACAAGCTGCCGGAGCACACCAGTATCCACTGGCACGGTCAGCGCCTGCCCAATGGTATGGACGGGGTTGCCGGCCTCAACCAGCCAGCGATTCCGGCCGGCAAGACGTTCGTTTACGAATTCGAGGCCAAGCGGCCCGGCACCTTCATGTATCACCCGCATGCCGACGAAATGGTACAGATGGCCATGGGCATGATGGGCTTCTGGATTACTCATCCACGCCAGCCGCACCCGGATATCGACGAGGCTGACCGGGATTACTGCTTTTTGCTCAACGCCTATGAAATCGAGCCGGGCAGCTATACCCCGAAGATCATGGAAATGCTCGACTTCAATTTGTGGACCTTCAACAGCCGGGTATTCCCCGGCATTGACCCGTTGGTGGCACGCAAGGGTGACAGGGTTCGGGTGCGAATCGGCAACCTGACCATGACCAATCACCCGATCCATCTGCATGGTCATGAGTTCGAGGTAGCCGGTACCGACGGTGGCCCGGTGCCAAAGTCGGCGCGTTGGCCGGAAGTGACCACCGATATCGCCGTCGGGCAGATGCGTCAGATCGAGTTCATCGCCGATGAGCCGGGCGACTGGGCGTTCCATTGCCACAAGAGTCACCACGTGATGAACCCCATGGGGCATGACGTGCCGACGATGATCGGCGTTGACCACCGCAAGGTGGTTACCCAGATCAGCCGGCTGATTCCGGATTACATGGTCATGGGTGAGCGCGGTATGGCCGATATGACCGAAATGGAAATGCCGCTACCGGACAACACCTTGCCGATGATGAGCGGCGATGGCCCCTATGGTTCGGTGGAAATGGGCGGCATGTTCACCATGCTCAAGGTGCGTGAGGGGCTGGCCGCCGACGATTATCGCGATCCGGGCTGGTATCGCCAGCCAGCGGGCACCCAGGCCTATGAATGGACCGGGCCGCTCCCGGAGCCTGCACGTTTCAAGGCTGAAACTGCCGCCCCGGCGGTCGATGTGCAAGTGCGTAAACCTTCCGGCCATGCTGGCCATTGAACCGAACAGGAGACTTATATGCACAATTCTCTGCTGAGCACTGGTCTGGCCATGGCGATCAGTCTGGCCAGTCTGAACGTCTTGGCTCACGGCCCGGCCCACCATGGCGAGCGACCGCAGTTGCCGCCCGAACAAACCGCCTGGGGTATCGCTGGAGATGAGTCTGCAGTTGATCGTGAAGTGGTGATACGCATGGATGATCGCATGCGTTTTTATCCCGACCACCTGGAGGTCCGTGAAGGTGAAACCCTGCGCTTGGTCATTCGCAATGAGGGCCAGTTGCTACATGAGTTGGTGCTGGGGAGCGCCGAGGAACTGGCCAAACATGCCGAGATGATGGCCCAGTTCCCGGACATGGAGCATGACGAGCCGTGGATGGCGCATGTCGACCCAGGCCAGAGCCAGACTCTGATCTGGACCTTCAACCGCAGCGGACGCTTTGAATTCGCCTGTCTGCTGCCTGGCCATTACCAGGCCGGCATGCTGGGAGCGCTTCAAGTCAGCGAGCCAAAACTGGCTCGACACAACCATTAACTACAACGAGGAACATTCCCATGAAACTGATCAAAACCATCGTACTTGGCCTGGGTTTGCTGCTGGGCTCCAGCGCATTTGCCACTAGCCACGACTTCAGCGAGGGCGAAGTGCGCCGCATCGATCAGGCCGGTCAGCGCATCACTCTGCGCCACGGCCCGATCGACAACCTCAAGATGCCGCCGATGACCATGGTGTTTCGCGTCACTGTGGCCGAGCAGTTGGAGTCACTGGCCCCAGGTGACAAGGTGCGCTTCAGGGCCGAGCAGCAGGATAGTGGCTATGTAGTGACAGAGTTGGAAAAAGTGGAGTGAATTTCAGGCGGTTGTCTATCTCTGGGAAGACTATAAAGCCATGATAAATGTGTGGTTTAATGTGATATCAAATGAATGCCACATTGGTTCTTTCTTCATGAGCAAACCGCTGAAAGTTGTCGTTAGTGCCGATAACCGGCAACGCCAGGTCATTGCCCGGTTGCTGGATGAGGCGGCGCTCGATTGTGAGCTGCTATGCCAGCCCGAAGACTGTGCCCAGGCGCCGTTGTGCCGGTGGCTGGCGCCTGAGCGGCTGAACGATGTGGGCCGCATCGCCAGTGAGCTGCTTGAGGCTATTCATACCCTTGAGCAGACCCGTCACGCCTTTCGCTCGAAACAGTTGGGTGGTTTGCGCAAGCGCCTTCAGCTATTGCTGGAAAGCTTGCCAGTATCGGCACGCTAGGCTAGCTTAAAGCTCTATGAAATGCTGACGGCTTTGCCGGTCAGGACATAAGGGCCTGAAAGACAAAGCGCCATCCCCGAGGATTTATATTCTCCTCGGGGGTGGCGCTTTTTTTATTGCCTGAAATTCAGCAGTCAACAATAACGACAAGCGGTTATATCCACGAGGTAATACGGACATGGAAGCAGTAGTCGTGCTGACCCAGTTGCTCGACCGCTTGGGGCTCGAGGGTGCCGGACTTCGGCAGCGCTTGGACTACCTTGACTGGAGTGAGCAGGACGGTGAGCGTCTGCGTGCCCTTGCCGGCGCAGCAGAAGTAGTCAGCGCTGGATTCGTCGAGGAACTGTACGAGCGTCTGGGGCGTTATGCTGAGCCGGCAGCGATCTTGCGTGATGCCGAGGTTGTGGGGCGACTCAAGGGGCGGCAGCGGGCCTACTACCGAGGCTTGTTTGAGGGGCGTATCAGCATTGATTACTTGCGCGAACGAGTGCAGATCGGGCAAGTGCATGAGCGGGTCGGGGTCGAGCTGAAGTGGTATCTCGGAGCTTACCGGTTATTCCTTAGCCGGGTGCTTGAAGCCTGGCTGGATGACCCTCGTGAGCCAGTTCGGCAGGAGCTTCTGGCAGCCTTTGACAGTCTGTTGAAGATTGTGTTCTTCGATATGAGCCTGGCCGCCGAGGCCTATATCGCTGCCGAACACCGTGCGCTGGAGTCCAGCGAAGCGCGCTATGCGCATGCACTCAGAGGAGCCAATGACGGCATCTGGGACTGGGATCTTGAGCATGACTTGCTGTACGTATCCGAGCGCTGGGCCAATATGCTCGGCCTTGCCCAGCAACAGGTTGGCCAACGTTCGGCACACTGGTTTGAGCGGGTTCACCCTGATGATCTGCCGGGGTTGCGGCGGGCTATCGATGAACATGTCCAGGGACGTCAGCCCTGGATCCATCATGAATATCGAATTCGTCAGTTCGACGACGATTACCTTTGGGTTCTGACCCGTGGTGTTATGGAGCGCGATGCCGAAGGCAGACGGCGCATTGCCGGGTCGCAGACTGATATCAGCGAACGTCAGCATTTTCAGCGACAGCTGGAATATGCCGCGCGACACGACCCTTTGACCGGGCTGATAAATCGCCAGCAATTGAACCTGCAGTTGCTGGCTGCTGCACGTCGTTTGAGCCGCCCAGGGGCCCGTCATGCGGCTTTGCTGTTCATTGATCTGGACCGCTTCAAGCTGATCAACGATAGTCTCGGCCATGCCGCTGGTGATCGGGTGTTGGTACATGTGGCAGAGCGTCTGCGCGGCTGCCTGCGCGGTGGTGATCATCTGGCCCGGTTTGGTGGTGACGAGTTTGTCATGTTGCTCGATGACCTGGCCTGCATTGAGGATGCCGAGGAGGTTGCCGCACGGGTGCTGGTTGCTCTGCGCCAGCCGCTGTGCCTTGGGGAGCGGAGTCTGGTGGTCAGCGCCAGTATCGGTGTGGCGCCAATACTCCCCGAGCAAGGGCTGGAAGATGCCCTTCAGGCGGCGGACTTGGCTCTATACAGTGCCAAGGAAGCCGGCAAGGCTCGTTTCAAACGCTTTGACCAGAGCATGCAAGATCGTGTGCGTCAGCGCCTGAAGGTTGAAAGCAATGTACTGCAGGCGTTGCAGCGCAATGAGTTCACGCTGCATTTTCAGCCGGTGTTTGACCTGCGGCCTGACCGGAGCGAGCAGCCAGTAGCGGTCGAAGTATTGCTACGCTGGCAGCATGGAGAGGAAGTGGTCGCTCCGGCTGCATTCATTCCAGTGCTGGAAGAGTCGGGTGAAATTATTCCGGTAGGTTATTGGGTGCTTGAGCAGGCCTGCCTCCAGGTCCGTCAGTGGCAGGCGAGTGCGCCCAACCTGTATTGTTCGGTCAACCTGTCTGGTCTGCAGTTACAGGAGCCAGACTTTGTCGAGCGTTTGCGGCAGATCCTGCAAAAGACCGCAATGCCCGCCCGGAAACTGGTGCTGGAAATTACCGAGAGCCTGCTGATCGATCAGGCGGGCAGCACACTGGCCAGTTTGCGCGAGCTGGCTGCCATGGGCGTCAAGATTGCCCTGGATGATTTTGGTACGGGCTACTGTTCCCTGGGTTATCTCAACCGCTTTCCGCTGCACGTGATCAAGCTCGATCGCAGCTTTCTTAACGAAGTCCACAGCAATCCAAAGCAGCAGAGTCTGTGCCGGGCCATTATCGGTCTGAGTCGCAGTCTGGGGCTCAAGGTAGTGGCCGAGGGTATTGAGCGACAGGATCAGATTGAGCTGCTGCTGGGCGAGGGGTGCTGTCTTGGGCAAGGATTTCTGCTCGGACGGCCCATGTCCGGAAAGGCACTGGAGCAGTTGCTGCAGGGATGCCTAGGGGCTGAATAACAATAAACTGCACTCGAGAGACAGCATGAAAATCAACTTGCCGATTACTGATCGTGAAGTGCTGTTGCAGGAAGGGGACAACCTTCTGACCACCACGGATCTGAAAGGCGCTATTACGTATGCCAACCCAACCTTTGTCCATATCAGCGGATATGCCGCCGAGGAATTGATAGGCAAGAACCACAATATCATTCGCCATCCGCATATGCCGCCCGAGGCGTTCCGGCAGATGTGGGAAACCTTGAAGCGCGGAAGCAGTTGGATGGGGCTGGTGAAGAACCGCAGTAAGTCGGGTGATTGCTACTGGGTCAGCGCCTACGTTACCCCGGTCCACGAGAATGGTCAGGTGGTGGAGTATCAGTCGGTACGTACGCGGCCGACACGCCAACAGGTTGCGGCGGCGGAGGATTGCTACGCCGCCCTGCAGGCCGGCAAAGCGCCCAGGGCCATGCGTCTGCCGGTGCTGGGTCTGTTCGGTCGGCTGGCGTTGGGCGGTGCCGGACTGCTGGGCGGAGCCGGACTGGCGGCGCTGGCGCTGGGGCTGGCCTCTGCCGGTCTGCTGGCTATGCTGGGCCTGGTCTACCTGCTGCTGCTGGCGGGTCTGTGGCAACAGCTTGGACCGTTGCGGGCGCTGGTCCAGCGTGCCCGTCAGGTGGGCGACAATCCGCTCAGTCAGTGGCTTTACAGTGGTCGCCGGGATGAGTTCGGGCAGCTGGAGTTTGCCTTCACTATGCAGGAGGCTGAGGCTGCAGCGCTGGTCGGGCGTATCAGTGATGCGGCCCGGCGATTGGCCGAACAGAGCGGCGAGATGGTCGAGGCGGTGCGTCAGTGCAATCAGGTCAATCGCTGTCAGCAGGATGAAACCGATCAGGTGGCTGCCGCCGTTGAGCAAATGGCCACCAGCGTTCAGGAGGTGGCGCACAGCGCCCAGCAGGCTGCCAATGATGCCGAGGGGGTAGAGCGGGCCACCAGTGACGGGCATCGGGTGGTCGAGCAGACCGGCCAGCAAATGCAGCAGCTGACGGTGGCGATCGGAGAGGCCAGTGAACGCCTGCAACGGCTGGCCGCGCAGAGTGAGCGGATCAGCGAAGTGGTCGGGGTGATCAATGCGATTGCCGAACAGACCAATCTGCTGGCGCTCAATGCTGCCATCGAGGCGGCGCGGGCCGGTGAGCTGGGACGCGGCTTTGCCGTGGTTGCCGATGAGGTACGGGCATTGGCCGGGCGCACCCAGCAGTCGACCGCCAGCATTCGCGAGTCAGTNACGGGCATTGGCCGGGCGCACCCAGCAGTCGACCGCCAGCATTCGCGAGTCAGTCGAAACGCTTCAGCAGGGCAGTCGCGAAGCGGTCAGCGCCATGCAGGCCAGTTTGGTTCAGGTCGACCAATGTGTTGAGGGGGTGACCGAGGCAACCCGGGCGCTGGATGGCATCGAGCGGCGCATTGCTGGTATTAGTCAGGCCAGCGTACAGATTGCCGCGGCGGTTGAGCAGCAGAGTCAGGTCAGCGAGCAGATCAGTTGCAGTCTGCAGCGGATTCGCCAGAGTAGCGAGCAGAGTGCTGAGGCGATGCAGCGTAACGATGCCCATGCCGGGCAGTTGGCGGAGCTGGTTTTGCGCCTGGAGTTGTTGGCCAGCGAGTTCTGGCTTGCTCACCGAGGTTCGTCAGAAGTCGCCCCACAGATGCTGACAAACGCTCAGGGCAACCACCGGAGCGGTCTCTGTGCGCAAAACCCTTGGACCAAAGCTGGCCGCAATGAAGCCACGGGTTTCGGCCTGGGCAATTTCGCTGCTGCTGAGCCCGCCTTCAGGGCCGATCAGTAGCGCCAGGCTTGCCGGTTTATCCAGGCTGGTCAGGCTCTGTTCGGTACGATGATGCAGAACCAGCTTGAGCTCGGCGGCAAGCCCGTCGAGCCAGGCCTCCAGCGGCTGCGGGGCGTGTACCACCGGAACCCGGCTGCGTCCGCACTGCTCACAGGCGCTGATTGCCACCTGTTGCCAGTGGCTCTGGCGCTTGTCGGCGCGCTCACCCTGCAGCTTGACCTCGCAGCGCTCGCTGAGTAGCGGAGTGATTTCGTTGACGCCCAGTTCGACCGCTTTCTGGATCGCCCAGTCCATACGCTCGCCGCGCGACATTACCTGACCCAGGTGGGTATGCAGCGGCGATTCAGGCTGGCCGTCCAGCGGTTTGTCCAGGCGCAGGCAAACCTGGCGCTTGCTGGCTTCCAGCACCGTGCCCGGCCACTCCTGGCCGCTGCCATCGAACAGCTGCACTGGCGCTCCCGCCCCGAGACGCAGCACCCGGCTGATATAGTGAGCCAGATCGCCGTCGAGCGTCAGTTCGCCGCTGGCCAGTGGCTGGTTGCAGTAAAAGCGCGAGACCCGCACGGCTCAGTCCCTGGTCGCCAGTTGAATACCTTCCCAGGCAACACTGGCCAGATGGTCAATCTGTTCCGGAGTGATCACGTAGGGCGGCATGAAATACACTACGCTACCGAGCGGGCGCAGCAGCGCTTGGTGCTTCAGCGCATGCTGGTAGACCCGGATGCCGCGGCGCTCCTGCCAGGGGTAGGCTTCGCGACTGGCTTTGTCCTTGACCATCTCGATCGCCAGGACCATGCCGGTCTGGCGCACTTCGGCGACGTGCGGGTGCTCGGCGAAGTGCGCGGTGGCCTTGGCCATGTGTGCCGAGAGCGCGCGGTTGGCCTCGATCACGTTGTTCTGCTCGAACAGTTCCAGGGTAGCCAGTGCGGCAGCACAAGCCAGCGGGTTGCCGGTGTAACTGTGCGAGTGCAGGAATGCGCGCAGGGTTTCGTAGTCGTCGTAGAAGGCCTGGTAGATGCGGTCGTTGGTCAGGCATACGGCCATCGGCAGGTAGCCGCCGGTCAGCGCCTTGGACAGGCACAGAAAGTCCGGAGCAATGCCGGCCTGCTCGCAGGCGAACAGTGAGCCGGTGCGACCGAAGCCGACGGCAATCTCGTCGTGGATCAGGTGTACGCCATAACGATCGCAGGCTTCACGCAGCAGTTTCAGGTAGACCGGGTGATACATGCGCATGCCGCCGGCGCATTGGATCAGCGGCTCGACGATCACTGCTGCGACTTCTTCATGGTGCTCGGCCAGGGTCTGCTCCATATGCGCGAACATGGCGCGGCTGTGGTCTTCCCAGCTTTGCCCTGACTCGCGGAAATAGCAGTCCGGCGATGGGACGGTAATCACATCCATCAGCAGTGGCTGGTAGGTTTCCTTGTACAGCCCGACATCGCCGACCGCCAATGCCGCCAGGGTCTCGCCGTGGTAGCTGTTGCTCAGGGTGATGAAGCGCTTTTTCTGCGGTTTGCCGCTGTTGAGCCAATAATGGAAGCTCATTTTCAGCGCCACTTCGATGCATGAGGAGCCGTTGTCGGCGTAGAAGCAGCGAGTCAGCGGCGCGGGGGTCATGGCCACCAGCTTTTCCGATAACTCGATTACCGGGGTATGGCTGAAGCCAGCCAGGATCACGTGTTCGAGCTGATCGAGCTGATCCTTGACCTTCTGATTGATATAAGGGTTGGCGTGGCCGAAGATGTTGACCCACCAGGAGCTGACCGCGTCGATGTAGCGGTTGCCCTCGAAGTCATGCAGCCACACACCGTCGCCGCGCTGGATCGGGATGATCGGCATGTGTTCATGGTCTTTCATCTGGGTGCAGGGATGCCACAGCACCGACAGGTCACGCTGCATCCACTGGTTGTTCAGGCCCATGTTCACCTCGCAGGCAGGAAAATGTCCGGCGATTGTACCTGAGGCCATGGGCCGCCGTCAGGCGGCCTCATCAATGATAGCCCGATCTCAGCGGGTACCGTAGACCACCATGGTCTTGCCCTTGACCTCAATCAGGCCCTGATCCTCCAGGCCCTTGAGTACCCGTCCGACCATTTCCCGTGAACAGCCGACAATGCGGCCGATTTCCTGGCGGGTGATCTTGATCTGCATCCCGTCGGGATGGGTCATGGCGTCAGGCTGTTTGCACAGGTCCAGCAGGGTGCGGGCAACTCGTCCGGTGACGTCGAGAAAGGCCAGGTCGCCGACCTTGCGGGTCGTGTTACGCAGCCGCTCAGCCATCTGCCGGCCTACCGAGTACAGTAGTTCCGGGTCGTGCTGGGTAATTTCCCGGAATTTGCTGTAACCGATTTCTGCGACTTCGCACTCGGTCTTGGTGCGCACCCAGGCACTGCGGTCCTGCTGGCTTTGCTCAAGATCGAACAGCCCCATTTCCCCAAAGAAGTCACCCTGGTTGAGGTAAGCAATGATCATTTCGCGGCCCTGATCATCTTCAATCAGGATGGTGACTGAGCCCTTAACGATATAGAACAGGCTGTCAGAACTGTCTCCGGCATGGATGATGGTGCTGCGGGCGGCGAAGCGACGGCGGTGGCAGTGGGTCAGGAATGCATCGAGATTTTTTATTTTAGGAGTCAAGGTGATAGGAACCATTAGCTATATCCTGGCCGATTCTTGTGTCGGGTATGTTGTGATGGCAGAGTGGTATTAAAAGCCTCGTGCTGAGACCAATCGCGATTATGTCCAGTTTTGCCGGTGATGGCCAGTATGCCATGGTGGGGTCGACGACTGTGGTATTCTGCGCAACCTCGAACAATGGGTGTCTGGCGGGAGAAACACGATGAAAGCGCATATCAAATGGGTTGACGGAGCCATGTTCCTTGGTGAATCCGGCAGTGGTCATACCGTGGTCATGGACGGGCCGGAAGAAGCCGGTGGCCGCAACATGGGCGTTCGTCCGATGGAGACCGTGCTGATCGGTCTGGGCGGTTGCGCCAGTTACGATGTGGTCAGCATCCTGAAAAAGGCCCGCCAGGACATTCGCGATGTGCATGCCCTGCTCGACGCCGAGCGTGCCGATAGTGAACCCAAGGTGTTCACTCGTATTCACGTGCATTTCGTGGTCCGTGGCAAGGGGCTCAAGGAAGCTCATGTCAAACGCGCGGTCGAGCTGTCGGCGGAAAAGTACTGCTCGGCTTCGATCATGCTCGGGCGTGGAGGCGTCGAGATCAGCCACGACTACGAAATTGTCGAGATCGACTGAGCGCACCTACCGGGCTCAGGTCCGGTAGGTGGCCTTGGTCATGACTTTGGACAGCAGTACCATGGCTGCCTTGACCGGAGGCGGGAACACTACCCCTCCGGCATCCAAGGCCTGATTGCCGTGCTCAATTTCGTCTTCGCGCATTTGTTCGAGGATCGCCCGCGACTTGATGTCTTCTTCCGGCAACTGGGCCAGGTGATCGTCCAGATGACGCTCAACCAGTTGCTCGGTGGCGGCGACAAAGCCGAGGCTGACCCGGTCACTGATCAATCCGGCGGCCGCGCCAATACCGAATGACAGTCCGTAGAACAGTGGGTTGAAGACGCTGGGCTGACTGTTGAGTTCGCGCAGGCGCTGCTCGCACCAGGCCAGGTGGTCGATTTCCTCGGCCGCAGCATGCTCCATCTTTTCCCGAACATCCGGCAATTTGGCCGTCAACGCCTGGCCCTGATAGAGCGCCTGAGCACAGACCTCGCCGGTGTGATTGATGCGCATCAGGCCGGCGATATGGCGGCGCTCTTCATCATCCATGGGTACATTGGCCAGTTGGGCGGCGGGCGATGGCCGCTGAGCCTGGGCAGCACCGGGAACCAGGGTGCGCAGGGACTGATCGGCCTGGGTCAGCAGGCGGTCGAGCAAACTGTAATGGCGGCTGTTCATGGAGTACTCCTGAAAATGCCCGGCCAGTATACCTGCAGCCGGGCCATTCGGGGGTTGATTGAGATCAACCTGGCGGCCAGGTCATCTGGCGCTGACCGAGGACGTGCAGGTGGATATGGTAGACGGTCTGCCCGCCCTGTTCATTGCAGTTGAATACGGTACGAAAGCCCGCTTCACAACCCAGTTCCCGGGCTAGGCGCTGAGCGGTGAAGACCATATGACCCACCAGGGCGTTGTCGGCCTCAGTCAGTTCGGCGAGCGTGGCGATATGCTTTTTCGGAATCACCAGAAAATGTACCGGGGCCTGCGGATTGATGTCGTGAAAGGCCACTACCTGATCATCTTCATGGATTTTTTTCGCCGGGATCTTGCCCTCGACGATCTTGCAGAACAGACAATCCACTGTGTGCTCCTCATCATTGGCTATATAGTGCATCCAGTGTAACCGTCCGCGGCCGGAATGGCATCCGCCGCTCACAGGGAGGCTGTGTTGAAGAACGATATACATGATCTCGGGCTGGTGCTGGATTCGAAGGTCAAGCTGGTGGTGATCGAGTCCTGGGAAGAACGCCGGGTGCTGGAAACCATCGGTTCACTGGCGATCAAGCGGGCGCTGAGTTGGTACACCTGGAATCAGGTCGATGGATTGTCGCGCCTGGGGTTTGGGGCGGATGTCGATCCGGGGCAGAAGACCTGTGACCCGGAGGTTGCGTTGGAGCAGATTCTGCGTGATGCCGCTCCCGGCCTTTACGTATTCTGCGACCTGCATCCGTTTCTGGATTCTTCGCGCCTGGTACGCCAGCTCAAGGCGCTGGCCATGGAGACTGGCGAGCAAGCACCGACCATCATTCTGGTCAGTCATGCATTGAACCTGCCGGCCGAGCTTAGCCGTCTGGCGGCCCGCTTCAGCCTCCGTATGCCGTCCGATGACCAGTTGGCTGCCATCGTGCGGGAAGAGGCGGCGCTCTGGAGTCAGCAGAACCAGGGGCGTAGGGTGCGGACCGATAACCGGACCCTGGAACAGGTCGTGCGTAACCTGCGCGGTACCACCCAGGCTGAGGCGCGGCGGCTGGCGCGTAACCTGATCGTCGACGATGGGGCGATTACCCAGGAAGATCTGCCGGCTCTGAATCAGGCCAAGTTCGAGCTGCTCGACATGCAGGGCGTACTCAGTTTCGAGCAGGATACCGCGCGGTTCGCCGACGTTGGCGGTCTGGGGCGCTTCAAGCAGTGGCTGGCGGACAGGCAGGTAGCCTTCACCCAGTCTGGGGCGCTCAAGGATGTGCCCAAGGGGGTAATGCTGGTTGGTGTGCAGGGTTCCGGTAAGAGCCTTGCGGCCAAGGCGGTAGCCGGGCTCTGGGGGTTGCCGCTGCTGCGTCTGGACTTTGCGGCGCTGTACAACAAGTACATTGGTGAAACCGAGAAGAACCTGCGCGAAGCATTGCAGATGGCCGATGCCATGGAGCCGTGTGTGCTGTGGATCGACGAAATCGAAAAGGGCATTGCTCCGGATTCGGCGGATCAGGGCGTTTCACGGCGCCTGCTTGGCAGTCTGCTGACCTGGATGGCTGAGCGTCAGACCCGGGTATTTCTGGTGGCGACTTCCAACGATGTCAGTCAGTTGCCACCGGAGCTGATTCGCAAGGGCCGGCTGGATGAAATGTTCTTCGTCGACTTGCCCGACTTGGCGGTGCGTGGCGATATTTTCCGCATTCATCTAGCTCGGCGAGAATTGCTGCCCGAGCAGTTCGACCTGCCGGCCCTGGCGGCGGCCAGCGAGGGCTTTTCCGGGGCGGAAATCGAGCAGGCAGTGGTCACAGCCGTCTATGCCGGGGCCGCACGTCAGCAGCCGGTCGGCAATGAGCATGTGCTGGAAGCGCTCGGCCAGACCTCACCGCTATCGGTAGTCATGGCCGAGCGCTTACACGCGCTGCGCGAATGGGCGCGTGAGCGGGCAGTGATGGCCGGTTAGAACGGTTTGACTACCACCAGAATGACGGCTGCAACCAGGACTAGTACCGGCGCTTCATTGAACCAGCGATAGAACACATGGGAGCGGCGATTGGCGTCATTGGCAAAGCGTCGGACCATGGTGCCGCAGGCGTGGTGGTAGCCGATCAGGGCGACCACCAGTGCCAGCTTGGCGTGCATCCAGCCCTGCTGCAGCCAGGCTGGCACCAGGTACAGCATCCAGATACCCAGCCCTACCGCGACCAGCATCGAGGGGATCATGATGCCGCGGTACAGTTTGCGCTCCATGACCTTGAACCGTTCCTGACTGGCGCGGTCTTCACTCATGGCGTGATAAACGAAAAGGCGCGGGAGATAGAACAGCCCGGCGAACCAGGTGACGACGGCGATGATGTGAAAGGCTTTGATCCATAGATACACGGACAGGCTCCATAAGTATTCCCGAGGGCGCGCGCTGGTAATTTTCGCTAGCGCTCTTATCATAAACCATTCACCTTCAACTCAAGTTTCGGAAATAGGCGGGTAAGCAGTCATGATCAAGGTCGGCATTGTCGGAGGTACCGGTTACACCGGAGTGGAGTTGCTGAGACTGTTGGCGCAGCATCCGCAGGCTCGGGTCGAGGTCATTACCTCGCGCTCCGAGGACGGGGTCAAGGTGGCCGACCTGTATCCGAACCTGCGTGGTCACTATGACGGGCTGGCGTTCAGCGTGCCGGATGTGAACCGCCTCGGTGCCTGCGATGTGGTGTTTTTCGCTACGCCGCACGGTGTTGCCCATGCGCTGGCGGGTGAACTGCTGGCGACCGGGACGCGGATCATCGACCTGTCGGCGGATTTTCGTCTGCGCGATGCCGAGGAGTGGAGCCGCTGGTACGGCCAGCCGCACGGGGCGCCGCAACTGCTGGAGCAGGCAGTTTATGGTTTGCCGGAGGTCAATCGCGAGGCAATTCGCAGTGCCCGGCTGATAGCAGTACCGGGCTGTTACCCAACTGCCACGCAGCTTGGCCTGATTCCGCTATTGGAGGCAGGGTTGGCGGATCCAGCTCAACTGATTGCTGACTGCAAGTCCGGCGTCAGTGGCGCAGGACGCGGCGCCAGCGTCGGCTCGCTGCTGTGCGAAGCCTCCGAGAGCATGAAGGCCTACGCTGTGGCTGGGCATCGCCACTTGCCGGAAATTCGTCAGGGCCTGAATCTGGCAGCGGGTCAGCCGGTGGGGCTGACCTTTGTCCCGCATTTGACTCCGATGATTCGTGGTATCCATGCCACTCTCTATGCCAGCGTCAAGGATCGCTCGGTCGATCTGCAGGCGCTGTTCGAGCAGCGCTATGCCGCTGAGCCGTTCGTGGATGTGATGCCGGCAGGCAGCCACCCCGAAACTCGAAGCGTCAAGGGTGCCAACACCTGTCGAATTGCTGTGCATCGCCCGCAAGGGGGCGATCTGGTGGTCGTACTGTCGGTGATTGATAACCTGGTCAAGGGCGCATCTGGCCAGGCTGTGCAGAACATGAACATCGCCATGGGGCTGGAAGAAACCCTGGGATTGTCGCATCCGGCGCTGATGCCCTGATGGTCAACTTCAAGAAACGGGCGCCGCTGCGTGAACAGGACGTGGTGTTCATGCCGCGTAATGGCAAGTACGCCCGACTGTGGCGCGGGATTCTGCTGGCGCTGCTGTTTCTCGCGGTACCGATTAGCGGTTTGCTTGGCTGGCGTCTGGCGCTCGAAACCCAGCGCGAACTGCTCAAGGACCATGCCGAACTGCTGCAGCGTCAGTCCGAGTTGCTGCAGGAGCTGGATGGCAACCGGCAGCGTTACCAGCAACTCGAAGTCGATTTGTTGGTGGCCCGCGAATCGGTCAGCGAGGGGCGTGAAGTGATTCATGACCTTGAGCAACAACTGTTTCGTCTGCAGCAGGATTTGGCTCAGTATCAGGGGGCGCTGGCTCCCAGTGCACTGACTCCTGGGTTGCGGATTCAAGCATTTGAGCTGCACGCCACAGAATCGCCACAGGTTTTCCGGTACAAAGTCATGGTCAGCAGGGTGGGCAGCGAAAGCGATACCGTGCAGGCACGGTTGTTGGTGCGCCTGCAAGGAAAGCAGGGCGGCAGGAGTGTTACCTTGCCGTTATCGGCCCTGAGTGAGCTTGAGAATGATGAAGGGCTAGAGTTGGATTTTCGGTACTTTCAGGTAGTACCTGGCAATAGCCGTGCGGCGGAACTGACGCTGCCAGAAGGCTTTGAGCCTGAGCGCGTGCTGTTGAGTGCGCAGCAGGATGGCAAGACCCTGGTTGAGCAGACTTTTGATTGGACAGTGACAGGAGTACGACCCTGATGTGGGGAGCTGACAAGCACAAGAAAGCCGATCTCAGCCAATTCAATGGCAAGACCACGATTATCGCTCAGGACGCTGAGATTCGAGGTGATCTGCGGTTTACCGGCGCGCTGCAGGTGGATGGTCGGGTGATTGGCAATATCCATGCGGAGCAGGGCCTGGTACGAATCAGTGAGCACGGCTATGTCGAGGGCGTCATTCACGCTCCCAATGTGCTGGTCAACGGCGAAGTGGTTGGCGATGTGCATGCCCCAGAGCATCTGGAACTGGACGCCAAGGCGCGTATCAGTGGTGATGTGTACTACCGGTTTATGGAAATGGTGATGGGGGCGCAGGTTTGCGGCCAGTTGCATTTTCAGTCCGATTTTGTGGTGGCTTCGGCGCCCTTGCCTGCTCCAGCGTTTGCCTCGGAGGAGTCCGAGCCTGTGGACAATAGTTGACCAAAAGACTCGGGGAAAACGATAATACACCCTTGATGTGCGCGGCATCCGGCCGCCGGAGGTTGTATGTCCACTGCTGAAGTCTTTATCCCCACCCCCCTGGCCTTCACCGACAGCGCCGTGAGCAAGGTGCGCTCGCTGATCGAGGAGGAGGGCAACGAGCGTTTGAGTCTGCGGGTCTTTGTTACCGGTGGCGGCTGTTCCGGCTTTCAGTATGGCTTCACGTTCGATGATGAGCTGGCCGAGGATGACACCGTGGTCGAGCGCGACGGTGTGCGGCTGGTGGTTGATCCGATGAGTTTCCAGTATCTGGCGGGCTCGGAGGTCGACTACCAAGAGGGGCTTGAGGGCTCGCGGTTCGTCATCAACAATCCCAACGCTACCACGACCTGTGGGTGCGGTTCTTCCTTCTCGATTTGAACTGTCCGGTCGTTCAGGCCGGATAGATTGCCCCTAAAACGCGTGCCCCCTTGGCGCCAGTGACGTCCGGCAGGTTGCCCGGCAGTCCTTGCTGGCATCGCCAGGCGAGCCAGGCAAACGCGATTGCTTCCATCCAGTCCGGATGGACGCCCAGGCTGGCGGTAGTGCTCACTGTGATGGAGGGCAGCAGGTTCTGCAGGCGTTCCAGCAGGCGGGTGTTGTTGGCACCACCGCCACAAATGAATACGCCTTCACTATCGGCGGCATGGGTGCGCACGGCGTGGGCAATGGATTGTGCTGTCAGTTCCAATAGTGTGGCTTGAACGTCCTGGGGCTCTGGTGCGAGGTCAAGCTGTTTGAGTCGGGCGTTTAGCCAGGTGCGATGAAAGTATTCGCGGCCGGTACTCTTGGGGCCCTGGCGATGAAAGTAAGGGTCATCAAGCATGCTGCGCAGCAGTTCCGCCTGGATTTGTCCGCTGCGCGCCCAATCACCATTGCTGTCGAAGCTTTTGCCCAGGTGCAGGTTGATCCAGTCGTCCAGTAATACGTTGCCGGGGCCGCTGTCAAAGCCTACGGCCGGTTCGCCTGGGCGCATGACCGTCAGGTTGGCGAAGCCGCCAATATTGACCAGCGTTCGGCAAGCCTCGTTGTCACGCAGCAGCCAGTCATGAAAAGCCGGAACCAGGGGAGCACCTTCACCGCCAGCGGCCAGGTCGCGGCTGCGAAAATCGCTGATCACGCGGATACCGCTCAGTTCGGCCAAGAGAGCGGGGGCGCCAACCTGCCAACTAAAACCAAGTTCGGGGTGGTGTCGCAGGGTTTGACCGTGGCTGCCAATGGCTTCAATCTGGTCGGCTGCCAATTGGTTGCGCCGCAGTAAGCGCAGGACGCCATCGGCTGCCAGTCGAGCCCAGGCTTGGCCCGCCAGACCCGCACGGCGTAATTCATCGTCGCCGGGTTGGCACAGGCTAAGCAGTTCTTCACGGAGTTGGACGGGGAAAGGCAGGCACAGGGCGTCGACTAGTTCAGCTTGACGCCCTGCGTTGAAGCGGGTCAAAGCGATGTCGATACCATCCAGGCTGGTGCCTGACATGATACCGACATACAGATTGGTCATTACCGGTCCAGCAGCGCGACTTGGGTTTCGCGGCTCTGGTCCATGCTGGCCATGAGTTGGTTGCTGATACTCATGAAGGCTGCGCGCTCGCTTTGCGGGATAGGATCGGCAACCGGCAGGTCGACTCGCAGTGGGTCAACATGGCGACCGTTGACCAAAAACTCATAGTGCAGATGCGGGCCGGTAGCCAGGCCGGTCATGCCAACGTAACCGATCACTTGACCCTGAGAGACGTTGCTGCCATTGCGCAGGCCATTGGCGTAACGGCTCATGTGGGCGTACAGGGTTTTGTACTTCTGTCCGTGTTGCACGATGATCGTGTTGCCGTAGCCGCCCTTGCGGCCGATATGAACAATGCGACCGTCACCGGTGGCCTTGATTGGCGTGCCGGTCGGGGCTGCATAGTCGACGCCATTATGGGCGCGGATCTTGTTGAGTACCGGGTGTCGGCGGTTGGGATTGAAGCGCGAGCTGATCCGGGCAAACTCTACTGGCGTGCGGATGAACGCCTTGCGCATGCTGGTACCGTCTGCGCGGTAATAGCTGGTATGACCCTGGCGATCGGTATAACGCACGGCGGTGAAGGTTTTGCCGCGGTTGGTGAAGCGTGCGGCAAGAATGTTGTTGGTGCCGACACGCTTGTCGCCGACATGCAGTTCCTCGAACAGTACCTCGAAGTTGTCGCCGGTGCGAATGTCCCGGGCAAAGTCCACGTCATAGCCAAAGATGTTAGCCATCTGCATGGTCAGGTTATGCGACATGCCGGCCTGCTGCGCTGCCAAAAACAGCGAGCTGTTGATCTCGCCGTGAGCGAAGCGCGTGCGCACTTCTGGCTCGATCACATCCTTGCTGAAGGCGTAGCCCTGCTCGGCGCGATCGACTCGGATGGTTTCCAGGTCGCTGATCTTGCTGCGCAGGCTGAGCAGCTCGCCCTGGTCGTCCAGTTTGAACTCAAGGACCTGGCCGACATTGAGGCGGGTGAAGCGCTTGGCGTCCTTGCTGCTGTTCAATACGGAATGCATGATACCGGCCGACAGGCCGACCTGGCTGAACAGTACTGACAGTGTATTGCCGCTGGCTACGGTGATGCTTAGCCAGTCGCTTTTGGCTGGCTGGCTGGCGGTATCGCTACTGTAGTCTTGACTCATGTCCCCGCCAGAAGTCGCCTCAACGGTAACCAGTGGCTCGTTGCGCTTGCGCACTTCAAGCGGTGCGGCGGGGAGTGTGACGGTTTCGTTGATCAGCGCGTCCAACTGTTCAGAGAAGCGCGAACCGCTGACATTGGCGTCAAGCGTTGGCGGCACCTCCAGCTCCAGAGGGATTAATGTCTTTTTGGCTTCAACATCGGTGGTGGGAATGACGAGCAGGAAAATGCTCAGCGCTGCTGCGATACCGCTGGCCGCCACGAGGTGACTCTTCGGGTAGCGCGGTGTTTTTGACTTGTGGTTACCCATAAGCGCTCTTATGCTCGAATCTGAAAAAAGTGAACTAACTTGCTAAATTATAACCGAAAGTGCCTCATGGCAAGCTTTCGGTGTTGCCGCCCGTCAGTTTTACAGCGTTGTGCTCGTCAGCTTTATGGCACGACGGCGCTCTGCCCCCAGTGGCGGCCAAACTTGTAATTGGTCCGCAATGTTGTATGTTTGGTTCCCTTTCGTGAGACCCCGATAACAGGATTCCTTGAGTTATGAAGCCGGTTGATGAGCAGTTGGCGCTGATTGCGCGCGGAGTGGATGAAATTCTTGTCGAGAGTGAGTTGCGAACCAAGCTCGAGCGCGGGACGCCGCTGCGCATCAAGGCTGGCTTCGATCCGACCGCTCCCGATCTGCACCTGGGGCATACCGTGCTTATTAATAAGCTGCGTCAGTTTCAGGATCTGGGGCATGAGGTGCTGTTTCTGATCGGTGACTTCACCGGCATGATCGGTGATCCCTCGGGCAAGAACATTACTCGCCAGCCGCTGACTCGCGAGCAGGTGTTGGCCAATGCCGAGACCTATAAAGAGCAGGTGTTCAAGATTCTCGATCCG
This sequence comes from Pseudomonas jilinensis, assembly GCF_003586265.1. NCBI lineage: Bacteria > Pseudomonadati > Pseudomonadota > Gammaproteobacteria > Pseudomonadales > Pseudomonadaceae > Pseudomonas > Pseudomonas jilinensis. The sequence continues at coordinate 93,716 of NZ_QJSA01000016.1, forward strand.
GCCAGGACACAGGTGATGTTCAATTCCACCTGGATGGACAAGCTGACCTCTGCTGACATGATTCAGTTGGCTGGTAAATACACTGTGGCTCGGATGCTTGAGCGCGATGATTTCGACAAGCGCTATAAGGGTGGGCAGTCAATTGCCATTCATGAGTTCCTCTACCCGCTGGTTCAGGGCTACGACTCCGTGGCTATGCGTGCCGACGTCGAGCTGGGTGGTACCGATCAGAAATTCAACCTGTTGATGGGGCGAGAGTTGCAGCGTCAGTATGGTCAGGAATCTCAGGTCATTATCACCATGCCGCTGCTGGTAGGGTTGGATGGCGAGAAGAAAATGTCCAAATCGCTGGGTAACTACGTTGGTATCGATGATCGTCCTGGCGAGATGTACAACAAGATCGTTTCCATGCCAGATAGTTTGATGTGGCGCTATTTCGAACTGCTCAGCTTCCGTAGCCTGGATGAGATCGAGGCGTTCAAGGCTGATGTTGAGGCGGGAGCCAATCCGCGTGACATCAAGATCAAGTTGGCCGAAGAGTTGGTGGCGCGCTTCCATGGCGAAGAAGCTGCAGCAACAGCGCACAAATCGGCAGGCAATCGCTTGCAGGATGGTGAGCTGCCTGAGGATCTGCCGGAGATCGAACTGGAGTCGGCTGAGGATCTGCCGGTGTCGGCGGTGCTTAACCGTGCGGGCATGACCAAGAATGCCGCGGCGGCGCGCGATCTGTTGAGCGCGGGCTCGGTCAAGGTCGATGGCCAGGTAGTGGACAAGGATTTTGTATTCGCTCTGGGGTGCGAGCATGTCTGCCAGGCGGGCAAGAAAAAATTTGCCCGTATTCGTTTGAAAAAGTCTTGACGGTGTTTTG
>NZ_QJSA01000017.1:0-90362 GCF_003586265.1 Pseudomonas jilinensis
ATCATCAAGGGCAATACGTACCCCCATGCTCTCCAGTTCACGCAGCGTCGCCAGGGTCTGTGGACCATCCTGCATCAACAGGCTTTCGGTAATTTCCAGCACCAAACTGCTGGCCGGCAGGCCGGTCTCGGCCAGGATCAGAGCCACCCGTTCGGCGAACCCTTGCTCGAGCAATTGGCGGCTGGACAGGTTGACCGAGCAGCGCAGCCCAGGGTATCCGTGGGTCTGCCAGGTTTGCACCTGGGTGCAGGCCTGACGCAGCACCCACTCGCCAACCTTGACGATGTCACCGGTCTCTTCCAGCACAGGAATGAACTCATCCGGCGCCACCAGCACCTCGCCCTGCCACCAGCGCAGCAAGGCTTCTACCCCGATCACCCGCGAACGTCCAGCGGTAACCTTGACGATGGGCTGATAGAACAGTTCGAACTGGCCCCGTCCCAGCGCCTCGCTCAGCGCGGTTTCCAGATTCAAGCGTTGATGCACTTCCTGTTGCAGCGTCTCGTTGAACAGCGCCAGTTGCGACTTGCCGAACGCCTTGGCTCGATACAATGCCAGGTCAGCCTCGCGCAGGGCATCCTGCTGCTGATCCTGGCCTTTGAGCGGAGCCACCCCGATACTGGCGCTGATATTCAGCCGCCGACCACCAGCGATCAGCGGATAATGCAGGCTGCTCATGATCCGCTTGGCCACGTGCTCGGCATCCGCCGCCCGGGCCATGTCATCCAGCAGCACCACAAACTCGTCTCCGCCAAAGCGGCACAGGTGATCACCTGGGCGGATACAGCGCTCGATCCGGTTCGCCACCTGTACCAGCACCTGATCGCCTATCTGGTGCCCCAGGCTGTCATTGATCAGCTTGAAACGGTCCAGGTCAATGAACAGTACGGCGGCATAACGGGCACCGGGCTTGGCCTGGCGCTGCAAAGCCTGCAACAGCAGTTCATTCATGCGCTGCCGATTGGGCAAGCCAGTCAAAGGGTCATGCAAAGTGGCATGGGCCAGTTCCTGCTCAGTGCTCTTACGCAGGGTTATATCCGACTGCGAGCCGGCCAGCAGGCGTTCGCCATGCTGATCCACCGACAGCAACCCGCGGATCAGGACCCAGACTAGGCGGTCCCAGCGATCACGGACCTGACATTCAATATGCAGGAACGGTTGGCGCCCTTCCAGATGCTCGGTCACTGCCGCGGCAAAAGCCTGTCGATGGTTTTCCGGCATGCGCTCGGACCAGGCATGCAGGGTAGCCGGTGCGGTAACGGCATCCAGCCCCAGCATCTGCAGCCAGCGCTCGGATAATTGCAGGCGATCATCATCTACATGCCATTCCCAAAGCCCGTCGTTGGCCCCTCGCACAGCTCGCGCATAACGCGCTTCACTGTCTTCCAGCGCCAGTCGGCTGGCGGCTGCATAGGTATCGACCGCCAGGGTCATGTCGAAGAACACCGCCTTCATCAGCCCACGATACAGTCGCGCAGCCAGCTCAGGCTGATCCGGCCATTGGCCAAACAATGCCCGATGCATAAAGTTCAGATAAAAATGATAGGCGCCCAGATACCACTTGGATTCGACCTGTTCACGCTCATGGGTCAGCCCCACCAGAATGCGCAAACGGGCATACTGCAAGTCATAAGGGCCACGCAACAACTGTCCGGAATAACGCAGTTGATGCTCTTTCAGGCGCACCAGTAGTCCGGGCCTGGCAAACTGCGCAGCTGGCGAATCAAAGCCCTGAAGGTGCTCATGCAGGGCCTCAACACAACGCTGATGCATGGTATCGAGCTCGGCCAGATAAGGGGTCAGTTCGGCCTGATCACCCTCCTCCAGCATCAGCAAACGCATGCGTCGCTGCAGCTCAGCCGCGTTCAACCCGAGGCTGCGCTGCATTTCCTCCAGGCGTTTTTTCAGGTCAGGCACTACCCAGGCTCCCCCCGCCAAGAGCATGCCCCCATGCTCCACTTAACGCTGTCGACTGACGTATTGCAGTCTCGACTTTGGCAAAGGGCTATCACACCCCATTCATATCGACTCCGTCAATCCCCCGTTCTAGGGTCTGGTCGACGAACGCGCTTCTCCAATTCCAGCACCAGCAACACCACAACCCCGGCCAGAGGTGCCAGGACCAATGGCCACAGGCCCAGGCTTTCGGTTGCGAACAGCGCCTGCATCGGCGGGCTATAGGTGAAGGCCAGTTGCAACGCTGTGACCGACAGCACCACAATCCATACCGTCGGCGTGCCGAGCACTCCACGCAGCGTCAGTGCCGGGCTGTCCAGATAACGCACGGCAAACAGATAGAACACCTCCATCGCCACCAGAGTGTTGACCGCCAGCGTGCGCGCCGCATCCTCACCCAAGCCGGCATGCATCGCCCACTGGAAGGTAGCGAAGATCCCGCAAAGAAACAGCAGCGAGACCAGCACGATACGCCAGACCAGGAAACTGTCGAGGAATGCGGCCCTGGCCGAACGCGGCGGCTTGCGCATCACATCCGGTTCGGCGGGCTCAAAGGCCAGGCCCATGGCCAGAACTACCGAACTGACCAGGTTGACCCAGAGAATCTGCAAGGCGGTGATCGGCAACGTCAGGCCAATCAACAGTGCGACCACCAGACTGGCGGCCTCGCCGCCATTGATAGGCAGCAGGAAACTGATGGCCTTTTTCAGGTTGGCGTAGACCGTCCTCCCTTCTCGCACCGCCGCGGCAATGCTGGCGAAATTATCGTCGAGCAGCACGATATCGGATGCCTCTCGGGCCGCTTCCGACCCCTTGACGCCCATAGCGATACCAACATCGGCACGCTTGAGTGCCGGCGCATCGTTGACCCCATCCCCAGTCATAGCCACCACCCCGTGGGCGGACTGCAGGGCCTGAACCAGTCGCAGCTTGTGCTCCGGACTGGTCCGGGCGAACACGTCGACCTCCTGAGCCAAAGCCAGCAACTGCTGATCGTCCAGCGCATCCAGCTCCTGCCCGGTGGCAACCCGCTCGGTATTGCGCAACCCCAGACGCGCGGCAATAGCCCGAGCGGTCAAGGCATGATCGCCAGTGATCATCTTGACCCGAACCCCGGCCTGATGACACTCGGCTATGGCTTCCATGGCTTCCTGGCGCGGCGGATCCATCAACCCAACAATCCCGATCAACTGTACGCCACTGGCCAAATCGTCACTGCTAAGCACTGCCTGACTAGCCGCTACCGGCTTGCGCGCCAATGCCAGCACCCGCAGGCCCTGCTCCGCCAATACCTCAACCTGCTTCAGCCATTGCTCAGGCTGCAGCGGCTGAACGCCGCCCTGTTCATCCAACTGGCTATCACACAACGCCAGCAACCGCTCCGGAGCGCCCTTGAGCAGAATCACGCCATGCCCATGATGGTCATGATGCAAGGTCGCCATATAGCGCAGATCGGCATCAAAAGGTATTTCATCGACCCGGGGCCACTGCCCGGAATAGGCCTTGCCATCCAGACCAGCCTTGGCCGCCAGCACCAGCAAGGCCCCTTCCATCGGATCCCCGAGCACTTGAATCTGGTCGCCCTTATGCTCCAACTGCGCGTCATTGCACAGCAGCGCCGCCTGAGCCAACGGCTCCAGCAATGGCGCCGGCGGTTCAGCGGCAACGTCGCCAATCCGGCCATCAACGATGTAACCGTCACCGCTGACCGGATATTCACGCCCAGCCAGCACCACCGCCGCGACCATCATCTCATTGCGGGTCAATGTGCCGGTCTTGTCCGAGCAGATCACCGAAACCGCGCCCAGGGTTTCAATCACCGGCATGCGCCGCACTACCGCCTGGCGGGTGGCCATGCGTCGTACCCCAATCGCCAGGGTAATGGTCAGGATCGCCGGCAACCCCTCGGGAATGGCTGCCACGGTCAGCGCCACCACCGCCATGAACAGCTCGACCGGCGGCCGGCTACCGAACAACCAGCCAGCGATAAACACCATGGCACCAGCCAGCACAATGACCAGCGACAGGTACTTGGCAAACCGGTTCATCTGCTCAAGCAGTGGGGTCTGCAGCACCGTGAGCGTATCCAGCAACCCGGAAATGCGGCCGATTTCGGTCGTTTCACCGGTGGCCACGACAATCCCCCTGGCCGTACCGGCCCGCACCAAAGTGCCGGAATAGGCCATACCCAGCCGATCCCCCAAGGGCGCATCTTCGGCCTGGGCTTCAACCGTCTTGTCCACCGCTACCGACTCCCCTGTCAGCAGCGCCTCATCGACCTTGAGCCCATGTACCTGATCCAGACGCACATCGGCCGCTACCCGGTCACCGGCCTCAAGCAGCAGTAGATCACCCGGTACCAGCTCGGCAGCATCAATCCGTCGACGCTCCCCTTCACGCCAGACCGTGGCCTTGGGCGCCAGCATGTGGCGAATGGCAGCCAAGGCCTGCTCGGCCCGCCCTTCCTGGATAAACCCGACTACCGCCTGCAACACCACTACAGCCAGAATCACGCTGGTATCCAGCCAGTGCCCGAGCACCGCAGTGACTGTCGCCGCCACCAGCAGAATGTAAATCAGCACATGTTGGAACTGGGCCAGCAAGCGCCGCCATAGTGGCCGTGGCTTGACCCCAGGCAGGCGATTCTCACCATACCGCGCGAGCCGTTCAGCCACCTCTGGCGGACTGAGACCCGACGATGTGCAGTTCAGCGTGTCATAGACCTGCTCAACCGGCTGGGCATGCCAGGGCCGGGGGCTTTGCGGTTGATCCATCATCAGTCTCCATAAGTGCAAGCTAGCCTCAATTGCACCTCGACAGCCTTGTCGACGCATTGGCCCAAGTCAAGATTCCACCCGATTATCCGATCATCAGTTGCGCCAGCTTTTCAGCGATCATCAAGGTTGGCGAGCAGGTATTGCCCGAGGTAATACTCGGCATGATCGACGCATCCGCCACCCGCAGCCCGCTCAAGCCATGTACCCGAAGCTGATGATCGACCACCGCATCGGGACCACTGCCCATGGCACAGGTGCCGACCGGATGAAAAATCGTCGTACCGATCAGCGCGGCCGCCGCCGCCAGCTCCTCATCAGTCTGATAGGCCGGCCCCGGCTTGTACTCCTGTGGCTGGTATGGCTGCAGCGCCGGAGCTGCCACAATACGTCGGGCCAGGCGAATTGCCGCCACCGCAGTACGCAGATCCTCCGGATGACTCAGATAGTTGGGCTGGATCAGCGGTGCCTGGGCCGGGTCGTGACTGGCGATCCGCACATGCCCACGGCTGTGTGGATGCAGATCACACACCGAGGCAGTGAACGCCGGGAACCGGTGCAACGGCTCACCAAAACGCTCCAGCGATAACGGCTGCACATGAAACTCCAGATTGGCCGCCGGCTGCTGCGGATCAGAACGGGCAAAGGCACCTAACTGACTCGGCGCCATGGCCAACGGGCCGCTACGCTTGAAGGCATAACGCAGTGCCATACTCAGCTTGCCATGCCAACTGGCGGCCAATTGATTGAGGGTCAGGGCATTGCTGACCTGATAGATCAGGCGCAATTGCAGGTGATCCTGCAGGTTTTCACCAACGCCCGGCAGGACATGATGCACCGGCACCCCGAGCGACTCAAGCAGCCCCCGAGGGCCAACCCCGGAGCGCTGCAACAGCGCTGGCGAACCTATGGCGCCGGCACAGAGAATGACTTCACCCCGACACTCCAGATCAAGCACCTGATCATGCCAGCGCACACTCAGGCCCTTGACCCGCCGCCCGCTGAAGTTCAGGTAAAGCGCCTCGGCTGCGGTCAGCACGGTCAGGTTGGCGCGTTTGCGGACCGGTTGCAGAAAGGCCTTGGCAGCATTCCAGCGCACGCCACTGCGCTGATTGACCTGAAAATAGCCGCAACCCTCGTTATCGCCGCGGTTGAAGTCGTCTACCGGCGGGATGCCACACTGGGCGGCGGCCCGTTGAAAGTCATCGAGCAAGGTCCAGTGCAGCCGCTGATTTTCCACCCGCCATTCGCCGTCACCGCCATGCACCTCACTGGCCCCAGCAAAATGACTTTCACTGCGTTTGAATAGCGGTAGCACCTCCTGCCAGCTCCAGCCGGGGTTCCCGGCCGCTGCCCAGCTGTCATAGTCACGCGCCTGACCACGCATGTAGATCATGCCATTGATCGACGAGCAGCCACCCAACACCCGACCGCGCGGATAGCCCAGACTACGACCGCCCAACCCCGGCTCAGGCTCGGTCTGATAGCACCAATCGGTGCGAGGGTTGCCGATGCAGTACAGGTAACCAACAGGGATATGAATCCAGGGATAGTCATCGCGGCCGCCAGCTTCCAGCAGCAGCACCCGCTTGTCTGCCTGGGCAGACAGACGGTTGGCCAGCAGGCAACCCGCCGGACCGGCCCCCACAATGATGTAATCGTAACTGCTCGCGCCAGGATTCATGGTTCACCACGCGTATTGTTTTACTTTAAGCGTGGCACACATCCCCGGGGACGCAAATGACTTGGCGGGGTTGGACCGGGGGACCGCTGAAAAACGTAAGCGAGGCAGGCAAGACAAGGCAAAAACGGCCGAAAAAGCGCAATTTACGTGGTGTAAATGAGCATTTTGAGGCCGTTTTTAACGCCGTATTGCCAACGCAGCTAGTTTTTCGGCGGTTCCCTAAAGTGGCTGCAGAAACCTGACTACCAACTGCAAACTCTGACGCCCACGGTACTCGTTGATATCCAGGCTATAGGCCAGACGTACTCGCTGAATGCACGGATTGGGCCAGACTTGAGGGTCGATGTTGAAGGCAATCGCATCCAGCACTTCAGTGCTGCCTGGCGGTTGCAGCACCATTTTCAGGTGGCGCTCGCCAACCAGCCGCTGCTGGATCAATTGAAATTCGCCATGAAAGCCCGGCTCGGGAAAGTGCTGCCCCCAAGGGCCGGCTTCGCGCAGTTGCGCGGCCAGTTCGAGCCGGAATTCGCTGGCCGTCAGTTCGCCGTCAGACAACAGCCGGCCGCTCAGGTCCTCGGCGCTGAGCTGACGCCGGACCTCGACATCGAAGGCTGCCCGAAACGTCTCGAAGTGGGCCCTGGGCAAGGACAGCCCGGCCGCCATGGCATGGCCGCCGAACTTGCTGATCAGGCCGGGGTTGTGCGCCGCTACGGCATCCAGCGCATCACGAATATGCAGCCCGGCCACCGAACGGGCCGAGCCCTTGATTTCATCATTACCGGCATCGGCAAAGGCAATCACCGGACGGTGATAGCGGTCCTTGAGCCGTGAGGCAAGAATGCCGATCACGCCCTGATGCCAGTCTGGATCGAACAGGCACAGCCCAAATGGCAGTTGCTCGGCATCCAGACTCATCGCCTCCAGAGTAGCCAGCGCCTGCTGCTGCATCTCACGCTCGATGCTTTTGCGTTCGCGGTTGAGGCTATCCAGCTCACGGGCCATTTCCTGGGCCTGGTCCTCGGACTCGGTCAACAGGCACTCAATGCCCAGGCTCATGTCGTCCAGACGTCCGGCGGCATTGAGCCGTGGCCCGAGAATGAAACCAAGATCGCTGGAGCTCAGCCGCCCCATCGGTCGCCCGGCCACCTCCAGCAGCGCGCGGATACCCGGCCGACAGCGACCAGCGCGGATCCGCGCCAGCCCCTGATGTACCAGAATCCGGTTATTGGCATCCAGCGGCACCACATCGGCTACTGTGCCCAGTGCCACCAGATCAAGCAACTCGCCCAGATTCGGCTCGGGCCGCTCAGTGAACCAGCCCGATTCGCGCAATGCCGCGCGCAATGCCAGCATCACATAGAAGATCACCCCGACCCCGGCAATTCCCTTGCTGGGGAATTCACAACCTGGCTGATTGGGATTGACGATGGCGTCGGCTGCCGGCAGTTGTTCGGCCGGCAAGTGATGATCAGTGACCAGCACCCGCATTCCGGCGGCCCGTGCCGCCGCTACCCCGTCGATACTGGAGATGCCGTTGTCCACGGTCACCAGCACGTCGGGCTGATATTGCCGGGCCACGGCGACGATTTCCGGGGTCAGGCCATAGCCATACTCGAACCGGTTGGGCACCAGGTAATCGACCCGCGCCGCCCCCAACGCCCGTAGCGCCAGCACCGCTACGCTGCTGGCGGTGGCGCCATCGGCATCGAAATCGCCGACAATCAGCAGCGACTGACGCTGCTCCAGCGCCTGCTGCAACAGCGCCACCGCCGCATCAATGCCCTTGAGCAGGGAATATGGCAACAAGGCTTGCAGACGCCGATCGAGTTCGGCCGCGGAGCAGACACCACGGGCGGCATACAGGCGGGTCAACAACGGCGGCAGCTCACCCAGGTCAGGCAGTTGCTCGGGCAGCGGGCGGGACTCGATACGCATAGAACCTCAGCGCTCGCCCTGCAACCATTCCAGACTCAGTTCATGCTGGGCCTGGGCATCGCTGACATAAATAACGCCGTCACTGATCATCACTCCCCAGTCAATACTGCGTGGCAAGTCAGTAGCCAGCGCCTCCAGCGGCTCCTGCTCAACCACCGCGATACTCAGATTCTTGAGCATGGCCGCCGCCGAACCCACTTTTCCGGCCCACACCCGGGTGTTGCCATAGGCTAGCAATGACACCCTTTCGGCCCGCCGCGAACACCAGGTCAGACGGTCTGCATCCGGCAAACCTACTTCGATCCAGTGCATGACCCGACCATCCAGACTTTTTTCCCACAGGGCCGGCTCATCGGTATCCGACAACCCGCGACCAAAACTCAGCGCTTCGTTGTACCAGAGGGCGTAGGCCAGAATCCGCACCGTCAGCCGCTGCTCGGTCTCGGAAGGATGACGCGCCACGGTCATGCGCAGATTTTCGTAGACCCCGCGATCGGTGTCACTGAGGTTGAGATTAATCTTATAAGGCGTGGCTTGCAGAGCCATGAGATGCATATCCGGAGCTGGGTGGGCGGCCAGTGTAGCGCAAAACCACCCCCGCAGTGAGGGTGGTTGCACGAAGGAAACACTGATTCAATCAGCGTCAGTGCTGGCCCAGGGCTCGCAACTGTTCGGCAATGCTGACCAACTGCGCCACTACCCGGTTGCCGACATCCTCGTCGCTGCCGCCCATGGCCTTGTTGCGCATGAAGTCGGCCTTGATCCTGGCCCAGCGCTCAGCCTGCTCCGAAGTCAGATTACCCCGCAGTTCAGCCAGTTTGAGCAGGTTCTCCTCCGCCCCAGTGGTCAGCAACTGAGCCTCACCCTGATAATGATCGGCAATCAGTTGCAGCAGTTCCTGCTCATTCATCACCGGCGAAATTTTCTCCGCCAGCTTGTTCATGTTGCGGTAACTGCCCTGCAAACGAAACGCCGGCTCGGTACGATAGCGATCATCCTGGGCGGCACTGGCGATGTACTGCTGATTGACCCGGAACACCACATCGCGCACCTGCATCATCCGCTCCAGAGTAGCCACGATCTCATTGATCTCGGCGGTGCTGTAGCTGTGACTCAGCTCATTGCTGGAGAACGGCTTGCCTTCTGCCTTGGCAACAAACCGATAGACATCCTGCATGTCGCGAGTTGCCAGCGGTGCCAGCACCGGGCTGGAGGTCAGGCTGTTCTCGATATAACTGAGCGCGAACACCTCCTGCATGCCGCCCAGGGTGTCGCCAAGGTTGTAGATGTCAGCGCGGTTGGCCAGCATGTCGGGAATCTTGAATACCTCACCGGATTCGGTATAGGGGTTACCGGCCATTACCACACAGAACTTGCGCCCACGCATGTCATAGGTGCGCGTGCGTCCTTTCCATACCCCCTCGATACGCCGAGTACCATCACACAGGGAAATGAATTTCTGCAGAAACTCCGGATGGGTATGCTGGATGTCGTCGACATAGAGCATGACGTTGTTGCCCATTTCCAGCGCCAGGTTGAGTTTGACCAGTTCCTGCGCCGAGGTCGCATCCGGGGCCTGGGCCGGGTCCAGCGAACGCACTTCATGCCCCAGCGACGGTCCATTGATTTTCATGAATACCAGGCCCAGGCGATGGGCCACGTACTCCATCAAGGTGGTCTTGCCATAACCGGGCGGCGAAATCAGCATCAACAAGCCGGTCAAATCCGAGCGCCGGTTCTCTCCGGCGGTACCCATCTGCTTGGCCAGGTTGTCGCCGATTACCCCAAGATAGACATCGTTGATCAGCTTGTTGCGTACAAAGGAGCTGAGCGGTCTGGGCTTGAATTCGGACAGCCGCAAGTCATCGCGCTGCTGCTGGATCACCGCCTGACGCAGGCTCTGGTAGCGGCGCAAACCAGGCAGGAAACGCTCGCGGTGATAGCGCAGCCGAGCAAAGAAGTCGTCCACCGCCAGGTCCATGCAGCCCTGGCTGATACGCGGGTGCTCGCCCAGCAGTTGCTCAACCCGAAACTGCAGGTCAACCTCGGTTATCCGTGCAGTCAGCCCGTCAGCGAGCAGTGCCAGGGCAATGGCCTCCGGAATGTAGGCTGCCAGCCCCGCATACTCGGATGCCTGACAGAGCCCGCGCAACCAGTTGTCCACCAGCCACCAGCGCGCCCCCGGCCGGCCATCCAGACGCGCCAGCGCCTGCTGATAGTCATCCCAGATGGCGGCTTGCTCAAGTCGTTGGCGCAAGCCTTCGAGCAGATGTTCGGCATACTTGCTGAACAGCCATTCGTGCGACTCGCCAGCCAGCACCAACACCAGATACTCGGCCGCCTCGCCGAGCCCTTGCTCGGCTGTCTCCAGCCCCTGCTCCTCGCACCACTGACGCAAGCTCTGGAGCACTTCCTGCTGCAGTTGCCGCAAACCGTCATCAGGGCCGAACAACTGACGGATATGCAATGCGCTGCGAGCACGCTGCGGCCAGTGTGCTGAGGCCTCATCCTGGCTGCACTGGCTCCAGAAGAACACCGCCTGGCCCCGCGCCTGCGGCGAGAAGCGCAGCAAACCAGCGCTATCTCGCAGCGGCAACAACTGCGCCAGAATCAGCGCGGCATCATGATCGTGGATACCTTTCTCATAACCTTCGCGGTAGCGCGGGGTGGCGAAATCGCGCAAGGTCCGGACCAGTTGCTCGGGGTCCAGCAATTGCCCATGCAACAGCTCCAGGCTCAGACCGTGCTCACCCGCTTCGGCAGCCGCCAGCAGCTCACCGGCCAGGTATTCGGCGCGATACAGTTGTGCCGATTCAGACTCCAGCGCTACCTGCCAGAACTCACGCAACTGCTCGAGTTCGGGGTGGACCAACGGCTCCAGAAAGTCAGTGCCGGTCAGATGCAAATGCAGGTGATCGCCGCGCGGCATCAGCGTCAGATCGAGTTCCTGGGTATTGACGCTGAAGCGATGACGCGGCCCCAGGCGAATGATATTGCCGCCGTTCTCGAACAGCTCGCTCTTGTCGCGCAGCCCCCGCACGGCCTGATCCCTGGCTTGCTTGAGCCGGGCTTCGACATCATCAGCCTTAACGTTATCCTGCAGCTCGCGCAAGCGCTCGGTCAGCTCACGCAACTTGAGAATCAGTGGATCGGAGGCAAAGAATGCGTTCAGCTCATCGGCCTGGGTAAAACGCGCGGTACGCCGGCCAAGGCTGTCGATAATCCGCAACGCCGCATCCAGCAAGCCCTGAGCCCGACGCTGGCGTTCATCGACCAGAGCCTGGCGATGGGTCTCGAAGGTTTCCAGCAACTCTTCACGCTTGGCCAGGATATCGCCGAGAAACTCCTCGTGATCACCAAATCGGCTTTCCAGTTCCTCTAGCTGCACCAGCAAGCGCGACAGTTGCTCATCACAGCGCTCCGGGTCACGGGCCTGCCCCAGCGCACTGGTAATGCCCTGACTGAACAGCCGGAACTGGGCCCCGAACTGTGCCACCTGCTCGGCTGAGCCCAGACTGCGACGCTGTTGATCCGCCCGCGCCCGGGCCTGATTGAGCCGGGCATAGACTTCGGAGATCGAGTCGACGATCGCGGTACGCTGGGTGGCATCATCGATCTGCAGAGAGGCCATCAGCCCCGACAGCATGTCGAGATCGGTCGCCATCGTCTCGAATGCCTCGAGATGCTCGCGCAATTGCGCCACGCTGACAGCCTCACGGGCCTGCTGGTCGTGCTCCTGCAACGCCTCGGCATAGGGCTGCAGGGCGGCATCACTGGCAAGAAACGCAGCGGTGGCGGCGGCAACCCGCTCCTGGGATTCGAGCAGTTGCTGTTCCATCTCATCGATGCGGGCGACATCGATATAGCGGTAGTCACGAATCGTCAGCAACTGACCACGCAAGGCATTGATGCCATTGAGCGCAGCGACGTAATCCTGCACCTGCTTCCAGTCATCGCTGCGCAGACTCTCATTGAGGGTCCGGAAACGCGTCTCGGCCTCAGCCATTGCCCGGGCCGACTGCTGACGAATGCTTTCAACCTTCTCAAACTCATCGAGTACCAGTTCACCGGTGGCGGCAATCTCGTGCAGTACCGATGCAAGACCCTGACAGTGTGGGTCATCCAGCCAGTGATAGGCATCGAACAGCCGCCGGGTATTGATACACAGTTGCGTATAGCGCTGAATCGACACCTCAGAACTGTCGATCTCGCGGCTCAGGTTGAGCAGTTCGGAAATTCCGCGAACCAGCTCGGGGTTGCCGATACGGCCGAAGAAACCACTGCGTTGCGGCTGGCGAGCGGCGAACTCGTCGGAGCAGAACGGCGTTTGCCAGATCTGCATCGGATGGATACGGGTCGGCTCATCGCCCTCGGCAGCGAAGATGACCATGCGGCCATCCTCGAGCCGGGCATAGCCATGGCCAAAAATCGGGTTCTGCAGCTCACGACTGATCATGTTGTAGGTGAACAGCGCCGAGCGCCCTTGCTCGGGATGGTAGAAGATGTACTGCACATCCTCACCATTGGGTGAACGCACCGCCCGCTTGAAGCGCATGCCCTGCATCGATTGGTCGAAGGCCTTGTGTTCACCGTTCTGCAGATAGTAGCCGCCGGGAAAGATAATCCCGTGGTCTTCCGGCAGTTGCACACAGGCCAGACCAATGGCGTCGATGCGCTCGACCTGTCGGGTCAGGGTATTGAAGACCAGATAGCGCCACTGCTCTTCGCGGTAGGGCAACACCTTGAGCAGAATCAGGCTGCCGAGCCTGGCGTATTCGATCTCCGCGTCATCCAGCGACTGGGTCTTGTCGAGCACCGCTTCGCGGTAGATGCCCAGACCATCTTCGGTATTATTCTCAACCTTGATGGTCAGGTTGCCGCCGAGAGTTTCGATGAACACGCTATCGAGAATATTGACGTGCGGATGGCGGCCACTGACCACCATCTCACGGTCGGTCTTCTGCCACTCGAAATCGTAGCGTCCGGGCAGAGAAATATCCCGCTCACCACGGTTGTCGATATAGCGTACCTGCTTGCCATCAACCGATATCGACCAGCGGAACACTCGCACGTCGCTGACCCGGTCACCGATCTGGAAGCACGCCAGCAACTTGCCGTCACGCACCAGCAATTGCAGCAGATGAGTGTTCTTGTAATAGGTATAAAGTTCGTTGAAATCGTTGACGAACCCCGGCTCGGCCAGGAAGCTGCCAGCCAGAGCAACCTGCTCGGCCTCATAACCTTCATCCTGCGCACTCAGCCGATAGAGCGAGAAAACGTCCTCGACGCGGGTTTCCTTTTTCAGGCCGAGAAAGACGTTGTAACCGAACAGCAGGCAATCGCCGACCTGTACGATATCGCGGGCAGTGCAGTTGTTTTCGGTACGGATCCTGACCCGCCCGATCACCTCCATGCGGCTGCTGCCGAACTCCTCCTGGCGCTGCTGGTTGAGACTGTCGGCAATCTGCCGTAGCTGGCGCCCCTGCTCCTGCAGGCGTCGCTGCAGTACCTCGTAGGCCCCGCCTTCGGCCACCGCCCTGTCCAATACGTCCTGTGTCTGGCTGATCGCCTGCGCGTCCGACATCCTGTTTTTCCTGGCTCAGAAGTGTATGGGTGACAAGGCCCCGGCGTATGCCGGGGCCAGGAGCGACACGTCCGGGATCAGATATCGCCGGAGTTGCTGGCAGCGGCGTGGCTGCCGTTGGCCACGGGAGTGCCGTTGGCCTGAGTTGTGGCCTTGCCGGCCAGCAATCGCTGCAGTACGTCCTGTACCACCGGACTCTTGCCAACCACACCTTCGATCGCCTTGCCAACCGACAGAGACTTGGCAAACGAGTTGAAGAAGTCGCCTTCGCCGCCAACGATCTCGATTTTCGCCTGACCCAGTGCGGTAGCCAGTACCTCGGCCTGATCCTTGGCAATATCCTTGTTCGCGGCAATGGCGGCCATCGATTCCTCGAAGCCCTTCTCCAGTTGCATGCGGAACTCTTCGTGCTGACGGGCAGTGTCGCTGAGCGCGTCCAGGGCACCGAATTTCTTGCCCAGACCCTCGGCTTCGGCATTGAAGCGCTCAAGCAGCACTTCGGCTTCGGCCAGCCCCTGATCCTTGGTGGCGCGCGCCTTGGCTACACCAAGCTGCTCTTCGCCACGAGCCTGCGCAGTGAGCTTCTCTTCCAACACCTTGGCTTCGGTCAGGCCTTCCTTCTCGCGAGCCTGCGCCTGAGCTTCGGTCACCCGTGCCGCTGCCAGGCCTTTTTCTTCCTCGCCACGAGCCTCGGCGGCCATCTGTTCGGCCAGCACCTTGGCCTCGGCCAGACCTTCCTTCTCCATAGCCGCTGCGGTGATTTCCCGCACCTTGGCAGCAGCCAGGCCAGTGGCAGCCTGCTCGGCCTGAATACCTTCGGCCAGTTTCTTCTTGGCTTCGGCCTGCTTGGCCGCCGCTTCCAGCTCGGCCTGGGCCATGTTGTTGATTTCCACTGCCTTGTGCCGCGAACGAGTCTCGTCGGCTTCGGCCTGCTTGACCTGACGCACCAGCTCCTGCTCGGCTTCGGCCTGGGCGTTGAGCACCACCACCTGCTTGAGGCGCTCGGCCTCGGAGACTTCGCGCACTTCCTTGATCCGCTCTTCTTCCTGGGCTACGGTCTTCTCGACCGCTACCCGCTCGCGGATCACTGCGGCAATCGCCTTGCGCTCTTCCTCCAGGGCCTTTTCCTTCTCGATGCGCTGCAGTTCGACTTCACGCTCACGTGCCACTACTTCCAGAGACCGGGCACGCTCAACCTTTTCAACCTCGATCACGACTGCACGCTGGCGATTCTGCTGAGCAACCTCGACTTCGCGCTGGTGGTTTTCGTTGCGAATATCCAGCTCCTGCTGAGTCTGGATGCGTGCCTGCTCGGCCTTGAGGCGCTCCTCCTCGCGGACCTTGAAGGTCTCTGCCTCTTCGCGGGCGCGAATGGTTTCAATCTCACGCTTCTGCCGCGCCTCGGCATCAGCCTGCTGACGCTCAAGCGACAGTGCCGCTTCGCGGGTCTCAACGTTCTTTTTCTGGATCGCCAGTTCCTCGTTGCGCTCCAGTTCATTAGTGATCACATTCTGGGCTGCCGTCAGTTCGGTAATCTTGCGAATACCCTCGGCGTCGAGAATGTTGTGCGGATCGAGCGAAGCCTTGGGGGTCTGCTCAAGATAGTCGATCGCCACGTCTTCGAGCACATAACCGTTAAGGTCGTTACCGATCACCTCGATAATCCGATCACGGAAGTTCTGCCGCTCCTCGAACAGGCTGACGAAGTCGAACTTCTTGCCCACAGTTTTCAGCGCTTCGGAAAATTTGGCATTGAACAGCTCGTTCACTGCGGCGCGATCAGAGGCACGTTCGACACCAATAGCCTTGGCCACCTTGAGCACATCTTGCTGGGTTTCGTTAACTCGCAGATAGAAGGCCACGGTAATGTCGGCGCGCAGGTTGTCCATACAGATCAGGCCGTCCTTGCCGCGCCGATCGACCTCGAGCGTCAGCAGCGAGATCTTCATGAACTCCTTTTTGTAGATCACCGGATAGACCAAAGCACCGGTGAAATGCACCTTGGGCGTCGACGACATATCGTTGACGATCAGCGCGGTTCCCTGCGGCACCTTGATATAGAAGGCCTGGAACAGTACGAAAAAGCCCACGATCAGCAGGAAGAAAATACCTACGCCAATCAGAAAAGGCATGAACATTGCCAGATTCATTGCAATCAATCTCCTTTGATAAAAGGCCCTGGGCGCACCCTTGCGCCGGGTGCTCAGTGACCGTTGAACTCGTCCTCGGTAATGACTCGATAGGCGTGCTCAGGCTCCAGGTACTCCAGCAGTACCAGACGGTCGCCGCGCTTGTAGCCCAGCGACTCATCAGCCCGAATCCGCAAAATCAGCCCCGCCCCACCATCTTCCAGCAGCGCTTCGCCCTGCATCGCGGTGACCCGCGGGCTGCGCACGACCACGGTCCGCCCCAACAGCGACGACGTGGTATTGGCCAGCAGACGCTGAAACAAGGGACGCAGGGGGTAAATCACGACACGCACCACCGGTGCGGCCAGCATCAGGGCGGCAATCAGAACCACCAGCCCAAGGGGGTAACGCAGGATGCCCAAAGGCAGGAAACGCAGAACCAGCAGTTCGGCGAAGTAGCAGAACAGCCAGGCGAAAAACACCAACAGGGTAATCAGCAATGTGACCGGCACGCCACCCAGCCCAAGCTTGAGCAGCAGCCCGCCAAACCCTTCGGCCTGCAGCCCCCCGTCACTGGCGCTGTCGAGCAGATCGATATCCAGCAGCCCCAGAGCTACAACCAGCCAGTAAAGAATGGCCAGACACAGCACAAAGCTGAGCAATACCACCGGAAAGGTCATTGAGGTCTGAAAAAACAGCTCCATGAGCAACTACATCCCTGTCAGTGTCGGCCAGGCTGGCCAGTTTCTATCCGGTCAGTTACCGGCCTTGCCCTTCAGACGCGCCAATACGCTGTCGGCACTGCCGCTCTCGGCAACGATACCGGCCTCACGCAGTTTCTGGTCCAGCGCCTGATCAACATCGGCCTCGGCAGCCAGTTCGGCTGCGGCTTCCATGCGAGCACCACGTTCGGCCTGCTTGCGCTTGATCCGCTCGAGTGACTCCAGCGCGGTATGCATCTTGGCCTGCGAGCCACCATAGCGCTGCGAGACCGCCAACTGCGCCTTGTGTACGCTTTCAGTCGCCTTGATGGTATCGGCCTGCTGCTTCAGTCGCTTGATATTGCTTTCGGCCTGGCTGACCGCCTTGCGCAACTGCGCCACACTGGCAGCAAAGGCGTCCGCCTGCTCACGCTCGCTATTGAGAGAAACTTCCAGGTTGGCGATCTTTTCTGCCACTTCACGGGCCAGCGCCTCGTTGCCGGCATCCAGGGCCTTGAGCGCATACTGTTCATATTCGGCCACCTTGGCCTGCAGCTTGGCCACCTGCTCGGCAGCCAGCTTCTGCTTGGCCATGATCCCGGCCAAGGCTTCACGCGAGCGATGCAACTCCTGATCAGCATCGCGAATTTCCTGATCGAGGATCCGCAGTGCCTGACTATCGACTACCGCCTCACCGGCCTCATGCACGCCGCCACGTACCGCTGTCAGCAATTTGCTCCAGACATTCATTCGCTTGTCTCCTCAGACACCGGCCTTGAGAAAGCCTTCATAGGCTTCCGTGGCCTTGATCACGTTATCGGCCAGCAACTCAATTTCGAACACCACATCCGAGAGCGTCGAAGCCGAGCTCAGAGCACCGAACATGGTGTAGCACAGGCTGCCGTCAGCCAGAGTTTCCAGACCGATACTCGAAAGCGGGAACAGTTTATGGGTGCGCAGCACCTCTTCGTTGAAGGCCACTGCATTCTCGACATCCGACGCCGGCCAAAGCAGCCCTTCCACCACGATCTGCTCACCGAACACTGCCAGAAACAACGGCAAATCGCCGTATTCATGCATGGTCAGGTGCAAGCTGGGATCACTGCCATCGATCAGCTCAATGCTGGCCTGGCCGCCCGAGAACAGCTCGGTGGCGGACAAGGCTTCGAACAACCCCTGGGCAGTCCATATCTGCTGCATGCTCATTCCTTCCTCCTTCTCCTGCGGAACCAGCTTCGAATCGGGCTGGCGCAATTTCCTTTCAAATGCCAAAAGCTGTGCCGTGTGCTCCGGCAGAATCCAGACTTCCTTCTTGACCAACCCCTGCTCACGCAGGCGCTGGCGGTACAAACGTTGGTAATGGGCGGACGATTTCTTTTCCATGAAGTCACCCTAATTTATTACATGTAACAAATCAACGCATCACATGTAATAAATCAAAAAATAAACGGGCACGAGCCAACGCTCCTACAAGCAGAGGGCTGAGCATCGACATGAACAGGGTGAGAATCACTCGGAGGGAGAAGAATTCCATTTCCTGCTGACGGGCGCATCCAGTGCCGCCCAACTATTAAACAACAGCGCAACCACAAGGCAAAGCCCCAAATCCGCCAACCCGGTCGCACTCTGGCCCAGTGCTATCACCCAGACCAGAATGCATTGCGGTTGCGCGAAGCATCACAGCTCAGTAGTGTCTGACCGTCATCATGCTCACATCACCAGGAGAGCGCATGCCCAGCAAGCCCCTTTCAGGCCTCAAGGTCGTCGAACTCGGCACCCTGATCGCCGGCCCCTTCGCCGCCCGAATCTGCGCCGAGTTCGGCGCCGAGGTGATCAAGGTCGAATCGCCCGATGGCGGCGACCCGCTGCGCAAATGGCGCAAGCTGTACGAGGGCACCTCGCTGTGGTGGTTCGTCCAGGCCCGCAACAAGCGCTCACTGACCCTCAACCTCAAACAGGCCGAAGGCATCGAGATTCTCAAGCGACTGCTGGCCGACGCCGACATCCTGATCGAGAACTTTCGCCCCGGCACCCTGGAAAAGCTCGGGCTGAGCTGGGACGTTCTGCATGCACTGAATCCAGGACTGGTGATGGTCCGGCTGTCCGGCTTCGGCCAGAGCGGCCCGCTGAAAGATCAGCCGGGCTTTGGTGCGGTGGGTGAATCGATGGGCGGACTGCGCTACATCACCGGATTCGAGGATCGCCCGCCGGTACGCACCGGCATCTCCATCGGCGACTCGATTGCCGCCTTGTGGGGCGTGATTGGCGCGCTGATGGCGCTGCGTCACCGTGAAGTCAACGGTGGCCAGGGTCAGGTTGTGGATGTAGCCCTGTATGAGGCGGTGTTCGCGATGATGGAGAGCCTGGTCCCGGAGTTCGACGTACTGGGTTTTATCCGCGAGCGCAGTGGCAATATCATGCCCGGCATCACCCCATCCTCGATCCATACCTGCGCCGACGGCAAGGCGATTCAGATTGGCGCCAACGGCGATGCGATCTTCCAGCGTTTCATGCGCGCCATCGGCCGCAACGACCTGGCCGACGACCCGAGCCTGGCCGACAATGCCGGGCGTGATGCCCGGCGTGACGAGCTCTATGCACTGATTGACACCTGGGCCGCGAGCCTGCCGCAGGATCAGGCGCTCAATCTCTTGAACGCAGCCGAAGTACCGGCCAGCCAGATTTACTCGGTAGCCGACATGTTCAAGGACCCGCAGTTTCTCGCCCGTGACATGTTCATTGATGCCCAACTGCCG
The DNA here is from genome assembly GCF_003586265.1 of Pseudomonas jilinensis. Taxonomy (NCBI): domain Bacteria; kingdom Pseudomonadati; phylum Pseudomonadota; class Gammaproteobacteria; order Pseudomonadales; family Pseudomonadaceae; genus Pseudomonas; species Pseudomonas jilinensis. The sequence goes on from NZ_QJSA01000017.1 coordinate 19,520, forward strand.
GATGGCAAGCCGTTCAAGATGCCCGGTATCGTACCCAAACTGTCGGAGACCCCGGGCTCAAGCGAATGGCGCGGACCAGAGCTGGGCGAGCATACCGAAGAACTGCTCAAGACCCTGGGCTACGACGCCGCAGCCCTGGCCCGACTGCGCGCTGCCGGCGTGGTCTAGAGAGACACTGATTACACCAATGTCGGTGTTAGCCCAATTGTCACTGACCCGTTCTGGACACGCCGTAAACCCGTCCCTGGGGGCTTGACGATGCCCGTCCAGGGCATCGACAGTCCAGAACAGGTCAGTGACAACCGGGCTACTGAGCTTGCGTGCAATTAATCAGTGTTTCCCTAGCACTCCCGGCAAGACTCACTGGCCGAACACGAACTGCTCGCCTTCAACCCCGACCTTGATCAGCGCACCCGGCTCGAAATCACCGGCCAGAATGCGCTGCGCCAGCGGGTTCTCGATCCAGCGCTGAATCGCCCGCTTGAGCGGCCGGGCACCATAGACCGGGTCGTAGCCGACGGCAATCAGCTTGTCCAGCGCCTCACCTGAAAGCTCCAGATTCAGCTCGCGCTCGGCCAGACGCTGACGCAGGCGCTGCAACTGGATCTCGGCAATGCCACCGATCTGCTCCTTGCCGAGCGGATCGAACACCACCACCTCATCAATCCGGTTGATGAATTCAGGACGGAAGTGGCTGCTGACCGCATCCATCACCGCCGCCTTTTGCGCCTCGGGATCACCGGCCAGATCCTGAATCTGGGCCGAGCCCAGGTTAGAGGTCATGACCACCACACTGTTTTTGAAGTCGACAGTACGCCCCTGACTATCGGTCAGGCGACCATCCTCCAGCACCTGCAGCAGCACGTTGAACACATCCGGATGGGCCTTCTCGACCTCATCCATGAGAATCACCGAGTAGGGCTTACGCCGCACCGCCTCGGTCAGATAGCCACCCTCTTCATAGCCGACGTAACCCGGAGGCGCACCGATCAGACGAGCCACCGAGTGCTTCTCCATGAACTCGGACATGTCGATACGCACCATCGCCTCTTCGGTATCGAACAAGAACTCGGCAAGCGCCTTACACAGCTCGGTCTTGCCCACCCCGGTCGGACCAAGGAACAGGAATGAGCCGCTCGGGCGATTCGGGTCGCTCAGGCCTGCACGCGAGCGGCGCACCGCATTGGCCACCGCCACCACTGCCTCGTGCTGACCGACTACCCGTTTGTGCAGAGCGTCTTCCATACGCAGCAGTTTGTCGCGCTCACCTTCGAGCATCTTGCTGACCGGAATACCGGTCCACTTGGACACCACTTCGGCGATTTCCTCGTCGGTGACCTTGCTGCGCAGCAACTGGTTTTCGCTCTTGCCATGGGCATCGACCATCTGCAGGCTGCGCTCCAGGTCCGGGATCACCCCGTACTGCAACTCAGCCATGCGGTTGAGATCTCCCTTGCGCCGGGCCAGCTCCAGCTCGGTCCGGGCCTGTTCAATCTTTTGTTGGATCTGCGCCGAACCCTGCACCTCGGCTTTCTCGGATTTCCAGATATCCTCCAGATCGGCGTACTCGCGCTCGAGCTTGGCGATGTCTTCTTCCAGCTTGGCCAGACGCTTTTTGGTCGCCTCGTCATCTTCCTTCTTCAGCGCTTCGCGCTCGATCTTGAGCTGAATCAGACGCCGATCCAGACGGTCCAGCTCCTCCGGCTTGGAGTCGATTTCCATGCGGATGCGACTGGCCGCTTCGTCGATCAGGTCAATGGCCTTGTCCGGCAGTTGGCGATCGGTGATATAGCGGTGACTGAGCTTGGCTGCGGCAATGATCGCGCCATCAGTGATAGTCACGCCGTGATGCACTTCGTAGCGCTCTTTGAGGCCACGCAGGATGGCGATGGTATCTTCCTCGCTCGGCTCATCGACCAGCACCTTCTGGAACCGGCGCTCCAGCGCGGCATCCTTCTCGATGTACTGGCGGTATTCATCGAGGGTGGTGGCACCCACGCAGTGCAACTCACCCCGGGCCAGCGCTGGTTTAAGCATGTTGCCGGCATCCATGGCACCCTCGGCCTTGCCGGCCCCGACCATGGTGTGCAGCTCGTCAATGAACAGGATGATCCGACCTTCCTGCTTGGACAGCTCGTTGAGCACCGCCTTGAGACGTTCCTCGAACTCGCCACGGAACTTGGCTCCGGCGATCAGCGCGCCCATGTCCAGCGCCAGCAGGCGCTTGTCCTTGAGACCATCGGGCACTTCGCCATTGATGATGCGTTGGGCCAGCCCCTCGACAATCGCGGTCTTGCCCACGCCGGGCTCACCGATCAGCACCGGGTTGTTCTTGGTCCGGCGCTGCAGGACCTGAATGGTGCGGCGGATTTCGTCATCACGACCGATCACCGGATCGAGCTTGCCGTCCTCGGCCCGCTTGGTCATGTCGACGCAGTACTTGTCCAGCGCCTGGCGCGACTCCTCGGCATTCGGGTCGTTGACCGCTTCGCCACCGCGCAGGTTGTTGATGGCGTTTTCCAGGGCCTTTTTCGATACCCCCTGGCCCAGCAGCAGCTTGCCCAGGGCGGTGCTGTCATCCATCGCCGCCAGCAGTACCAGCTCACTGGAAATGAACTGGTCGCCACGTTTTTGCGCCAGGCTATCGGCCTTGTTCAGCAGCCGCGCCAGCTCCTGCGACAGGGTCACATCACCAGTCGGATTGCTCACCGTGGCCAGCTTGTCGAGCGCCTTGCCCAACTCCTGCTTGAGATGATTGATGTCGAAGCCGGTCTGCATCAGCAACGGACGGATCGAGCCGCCCTGCTGGTCGATCAACGCCAGCATCAGATGCAACGGGTCAATTTGATTATGGTCGCGACCGACCGCCAACGACTGGGCGTCGGACAGGGCGACCTGGAGTTTGCTGGTCAAACGGTCAATACGCATGGACTTGTCCTATCTGCATGGCCCCGAGTCGGGCCCGATCAATGTCAATGATCACTAGATAGGGACGATTATTGCTCTTTCAAGCCACACAATGTTGACTGGAGTCAAATGTTTGTCGGCTCGAGCCAAATCAGCGAAGCCATCCGCCCGGTCTGACCATCACGTCGATAGGAATAGAATCGTTGCGCATCGCTGACCGTGCACAGGCCGCCGCCATACAGATGCTGCACCCCCAGGCGCTTGAGCCGCAGGCGGGCAAGCTGATAGATATCCGCCAGGTAGTGGTCTTCGCGCTCGGTCGGCTCGAACGCCTGTACAGCAGACTCATCCGTTGCCGTAAAGGCTTCAAAAACCTCTTCCCCCACCTCGAACACCTGTGGTCCGATTGCCGGCCCCAACCAGGCCATCAGCGATTCTGGTGCACAGCCCATGGCCTGCACCGTAGCTTCCAGCACCCCATCGGCCAGCCCACGCCAACCGGCATGCGCCGCCGCAACCCGGTTGCCGGACTGATCACACAATAGTACCGGCAGGCAGTCGGCGGTCAGCACCGCACAGGCAATGCCCGGCTGGTCGGTCCAGCTGGCATCGGCATCAGCAACAACCGCAGGATCGGCCCTGACCACCCGGGTACTGTGGGTCTGCTCCAGCCACGCCGGCTGACAGCCCAATGCAGCCTGCAAGCGCTGGCGATTGGCGGCCACATGCGCAGGGTCATCCTCCACATGGGTAGCCAGATTAAAGCTGTCCCACGGGGCCAGGCTGTCACCCCCCAGTCGGGTGGTGATACAGGTACGCACCTGCCTTGGTGCCGGCCATTTGGCAGTCAAAATATCCTTGATCATTCGTCGAGTTCACCGTCTTCACGCAGCAGCGTCAGCAATTCAATCATGTCCTGGGGCAATGGAACCTCCCAGCTCATCAATCGACCATCGAGAGGGTGCTCCAGTTCCAGACGCCGGGCATGCAATGCCTGACGCGGAAACTCACGCAGCAGTTTGACCAGCTCAGGACTGGCGCCCGGCGGAATCCGCAGCCGCCCGGCATAGGTCTGATCACCGACCAGCGGAAAATGGATATGACTCATGTGCACACGAATCTGGTGGGTACGACCGGTCTCCAGCTTGACCCGGACATGAGTATGCGCACGAAACCGCCGGATCACCCGATAATGACTGACCGCTGGCTTGCCATCGGCGACCACCGCCATTTTCTGCCGGTTGACGCCATGCCGGGCAATAGGCGCATCGACCTTGCCGCCGGCAGTCATCACCCCGACCACCACACATTCGTATTCTCGGGTTACGGTCCGGGCCTGGAGCTGGGCCACCAGATCGGTCTGTGCCTCGAGCGTCTTGGCCACCACCATCAGGCCGGTGGTGTCCTTGTCCAACCGGTGGACAATCCCGGCCCGGGGTACCGTGGCCAGCTGTGGCGCGTGATGCAGCAGGGCATTGAGCAGCGTGCCATCCTGGTGCCCGGCAGCCGGATGCACCACCAGCCCGGCAGGCTTGTTGATCACCAACAGGCTGTCATCCTCATAGACCACGGCCAACTCGATAGCCTCGGGCTGCCAGTCGCCCTGCACCTCACGCTCGGCATCCAGTTCCAGTTGCTCACCGCCATACAGAGTGTCGCGCGGGCGCAGCGAGCGGCCATCGACGGTCAGGCTGCCATCCTTGATCCAGCCTTGCAGGCGAGAACGCGAGTGATCGGGGAACAACTGGGCGGCAATCTGGTCAAGGCGTTGACCACCTTGTTCGGGTGCCACCTGGGCGGATAGACGAATGCGTTCGGACATGCGGGACTCATTACTGCACGGGGTTTACGGGCTTGTATTCCCTTTTGGTTTCACCACCGCGCTGTGGTTAAATACGGGCTCGGTTCACAGGCCGGTCGAGATCGACCGCCTGGATATGCAAGGGAACCTCTGGAAAACGTAGACGAGGCAGGCAAGACAAGGCAAAAACAGCCGAAAAAGCGCAGTTTACTCGGTGTAAATGAGCATTTTGAGGCTGTTTTTAACGCAGTATTGCCAACGCAGGTAGTTTTTCAGCGATTCCCAAGAAGCGCCAACTATAACAGGACGTTCCCTAGCTTCACAGCTCGGGCCATCCCTCCGGAATCATGCTATGTCGATGAAACATCTTCTGCTGGTCGCTATGTTGTCTCTGCTGGTCGCCTGCTCCTCCAAACGGGGCGTGATTGACGAGTCGCTGAGCGAATCAGAGCTCTACGTGATGGCCCAGCAGGATCTGAATGCCAACAACTACGGCCCGGCAATCGAAAAACTCCGGGCTCTGGAGTCACGCTATCCGTTTGGCCGGTTTGCCGAGCAGGCGCAGCTTGAGCTGATCTACGCTTACTACCAGAACCTGGAGCCGGAAGCCGCTCGCGCCTCGGCCGACCGCTTCATCCGCCTGCACCCGCAGCACCCGGATGTCGACTATGCCTACTATATCCGCGGCCTGGCCTCATTCACCCGTGACCGCGGCATCTTCGAACGCTTCCTGCCGCTGGACATGACCCGGCGCGACCCGGGTGCCGCCCGCGACTCGTTCAACGAATTCGCCCAGCTGGTCAGCCGCTACCCCGACAGCCGCTACGCACCGGACGCCCGTCTGCGCATGATCTATCTGCGCAACCTGCTGGCCGCCTACGATGCCCACGTTGGCCATTACTACCTCAAGCGCGGGGCTAATGTCGCCGCCGCCAACCGTGGTCGCTATATCGTCGAAAACTTCCAGCAGACACCTTCGGTACCCGATGGCCTGGCACTGATGGTCGAAGGCTACCGGCGTCTGGCCATGGACGAGCTGGCCGATACCGCCCTGCAGACCCTGCAGAGCAACTATCCGGATCATCCCAGCCTCAAGTCAGGCGAGTTCCGCCACCATGTCCAGCCAGCCCAACGCGAAGCAGGCTGGGTCGAAACCATGACCCTGGGCTCACTGAACAAGCTGGTCGCCCCACCCAGTCGTCGCAGTGGCCAGACCCAGATGGAACGGGAAATGGAGCGTCAGTATCAGGATGCGGTAACTTCGCTGCCCCGCGAGATCCGTGCCCCACAGCAGCCCAAGCGCTCAATCTGGAGCCGCCTGACCTTCGGTCTGTTCGACGACTGAACCCGCACCCAATAAAAAACCGGCTGATGCCGGTTTTTTATTGCCCTGTTGACTGTCCCCCAGCCGATCAGTCGTCCATCGCCCAACCCGAGGTGATCGGATAGCGCCGGTCACGACCGAAACCACGCTGGGTAATCCTTGCCCCGACCGCCGCCTGACGCCGCTTGTACTCATTCAGGTCAACCAGACGCACCACTCGTTTAACCACATCCTCGTCAAATCCAGCAGCGATGATCGCGCTGGCCGACAGATCGTGTTCGATATACAGACGCAGGATCTCATCCAGCACCGGGTAAGCCGGCAACGAGTCTTCGTCCTTTTGATCAGGAGCCAGTTCGGCCGACGGCGGCCGGTCAATGACCCTCTGAGGAATCACCTGACCCAGCGTGTTGCGGTATTCAGCCAGACGAAACACCAGCGTCTTGGGTACATCCTTGAGGACATCGTAGCCGCCGGCCATGTCGCCATAGAGCGTGGCATAACCAACCGCCATTTCGCTCTTGTTGCCGGTGGTCAGCACCAGCGCGCCGGTCTTGTTCGACAGCGCCATCAGCAGGGTGCCACGACAGCGCGCCTGAAGGTTTTCCTCGGTGGTGTCGCGCGGTAAGCCCTCGAACACCGGTGCCAGGGTCTGCATGAAAGCCTCGACCATCGGCGCAATCGGCAGCACCCGATAGGTGACATGCATGGCCTTGGCCTGAGCCTCGGCATCCTCCAGACTCATACTGGAGGTATAGTGATAGGGCATCATCACTGCCTCGACCCGCTCGGCGCCAAGCGCATCCGCAGCGACCGCCAGGGTCAGCGCTGAGTCAATGCCACCGGACAGGCCCAGCACCACGCCCTTGAAGCCGTTCTTGTTGACATAGTCACGCACGCCACAGACCAGGGCCTGATAGACACTGGCCTCAAGCTCGGGCATCGGCGCCAGAGTGCCCTGACGCAGGCTGACCTGCTCATCGTCATACCGCACATCGACCGGATACAGCCCTTCGGCGAAAGCCGGTGCGCGCAAGGCGATCTGGCCATCGGCAGCCATGGCCACCGAACCACCATCGAAAATCAGCTCGTCCTGAGCCCCCACCTGATTAACATAAAGCACCGGCATCTCGCCCTCGGCGCAGCGCTCAGTCAGGGTTGCCTCACGCTCACCCTGCTTGTCCATGTGAAATGGCGAAGCATTGAGGTTGAGCATCAGCCGCGCCCCGGCCGCCCGAGCCTGGGCCATCGGCTGCGGATGCCAGATGTCCTCACAGATACTCAGGGCCACCGGCAGGCCATCCAGTTCGAGCACACAGGAGCCCGAGCCTTCGCTGAAGTAGCGCTTCTCATCGAACACCCGGTAATTGGGCAGATGCTGCTTGGCGTAGCTGGCCAGCAGATTGCCGTCGGCAATCACGGCCGCCTGGTTATAGCACTGCTCGCCCTCGTACCACGGGTAACCAACCACCAGATAGATGCCCTGGACCCGTTCACACAGGGTCTGCAGGGCCCGCTCGATACGGGCCTGCATACTGGAGCGCAGCAGCAGGTCTTCCGGCGGATAACCGCACAGCGATAGCTCGGGAAACACGATGACCCGGGCCCCTAGCTCATCCCGGGCATGACTTGCGGCCTCGATGATCCGCTCCAGATTGCCGCGAATATCACCTACCCGCAAATTGAGCTGGGCCATCACTACACGCAGACTGTTTGTCATCTGCCTTCTCCTGAATCCTGACTGGCGCTTATTGTCCGGTATAGCTCGGCCCCGCCGCAATCACCAGAGGCATCGAAAGCCATGCCCAGTCGGGGCCGAGTCAGCTAAACTGGACACTCATCAGCAAACAAGGCACCCCATGGGCTTGATCAAACTCATCATTCTGGTCGTACTGATTCTGGCCATCATGGCCTTCTGGCGCCGACTTAAGGCCTGGCAGGCGGCCAACCGCCCTACCAACGCCCAGCCTGAACGCCCGCAACTGATGGTTCGCTGCGCCCATTGCCAGCTCCATCTGCCACAGTCCCAGGCGGTTCGCGCCGGCGACCATTGGTACTGCTGCCCAGAGCACCGTGATGCCGCTGCCCAGCACTGAGCGAATCGACTCGCAGCGACCGCGCATTCTCCGGCTTTACAACCTCTACCGGGTTATTCTGGGCCTGGGGCTGGCGCTGCTGACCAGCAACGCGCTACGTGACGGACTGCTGGAGCTGAACAGCCCGGAGCTCTACGAAACTGTCAGCTGGCTATACCTGATCATCAATCTGGTGATCGCCCTGATCCTGCACCAGGGCCATCGCAACCTGTATCTGTTCGCCCTGGCGGCGCTCGACATTCTGCTGCTGGGCATTCTGTTCTATGCCGCAGGCGGGGCTGGCAGCGGCTTCGGCAACCTTCTGATCATTCCAGTGGCCGTCGGCAACACCCTGCTGCATGGCCGGATCGGTCTATTGCTGGCGGCGTTGGCCAGCCTGTTGCTGATCTATCTGACCTTTTTCCTCAGCCTGTCACATCCGGGCATCGGCCAGAATTACCTGCAAGTCGGCGTACTCGGCTGCATTTTCTTCGCCGTCGCACTGTTCGTTCAGCGCCTGAGCCGGCGCCTGTCGCATTCGGAAAACCTGGCCAAGCAACAGGCCGCCAGCCTGGCCAGCCTGGAGCGGCTCAACCAACTAATCATTCAGCGCATGCGCACTGGCATCGTAGTGGTCGGCGCCGACAGTCAGGTTCTTCAGGCCAACGAAGCCGCTGCGCAAATGCTCGGCAAACCCATCATTCGCGGCATGGCTCTGGAGGGCCTGGCACCACAATTGGCCGAGCGCCTGCGACACTGGCAAGCCAACCCCTCCCGCCGCTCCGGGGGCTTTCGCAACCACAGCGGCGGTGTCGAGATCATGGCCAACTTCAAACCTCTGACCGGCGGTGAAGACAACGCCGTTCTGGTATTTCTTGACGACAATACTCAGGTGGCGCAGCAGGCCCAGCAACTCAAACTGGCATCGCTCGGGCGCCTGACCGCCAGTATCGCCCATGAAATCCGCAACCCGCTGGGCGCGATCAGTCATGCCGCACAACTGCTGCACGAATCGGATCAGATCGTCGAACAGGACCAGCGCCTGACTGAAATCATTCAGCAGCATTCACAACGCATGAACCGGGTGATCGAAACTGTGCTGGAGCTTTCGCGCCGACGCCCCAGTGAGCCGCAACTGGTCAATCTGGCGGATTGGGTCAGGCAGTGCGCCGACGATTTCCGCGACGCCCATCCAGGCACCGACCAGCTTGAATGCCAGATTCAGGATGGCGTTATCCAGACTCGCATGGATCCCAGCCAGCTCAGCCAGGTGCTCGGCAACCTGCTGGATAATGCTTTGCGCTACAGCGGCACACCCGGCACCAAACGAACCGTCTGGCTGCGACTATACTGTCATCCTGAAACCGAATTGCCGGTGCTGGAGGTGATCGACCGCGGCCCAGGCATCGAAGAAGAACACCTGAGTCACATTTTCGAGCCTTTCTACACCACCGAACGTACCGGAACCGGCCTGGGCCTGTATATTTCCCGCGAACTGTGTGAAAGCAATCAGGCACGGCTTGAATATCAGCGCCTGGAGCCCCGGGGAAGCTGCATGCGCATTACCTTCGCCCACCCCAAACGCCTGGTATGAACAACCATCCGACAAGGAGCTTGCAGGTCACCAATGAGTAGTCCGCTGGTACTGATCATCGACGACGAGCCAGATATTCTCGAATTGCTCGACATGACGCTGGGGCGCATGAACGTCAGAACCCGCAGCGCGACCACCCAGGCCGAAGCCCTCGCTCTGCTCGACCAGCAGCAGTTCCAGCTCTGCCTGACCGACATGCGCCTGCCCGACGGTGACGGGCTGAGCATCGTCCGCCATATCCAGCTTCATTGCCCACAGACCCCGGTCGCCATGATCACAGCTTACGGCAGCCTGGATACCGCCATCAGTGCACTCAAGGCCGGCGCCTTCGACTTTCTGACCAAGCCGGTGGACCTGCAACGCCTGCGCGAACTGGTTGGCAGCGCCCTGCGTCTGAGCAACCCGCCGGTTGAAGACGAACACACCGATCTCGACGACCCGCTGCTGGGGATATCTCCACCTATCCAGCAACTGCGCCGGCAAATCGGAAAACTGGCCCGCAGCCAAGCGCCGATCTACATCAGCGGCGAGTCTGGAACCGGCAAGGAACTGGTCGCCCGGCGCATTCACGCCCTTGGCCCACGAGCCGAGCAGCCGTTCGTGCCGGTCAACTGCGGCGCCATTCCTTCGGAACTGATGGAAAGCGAATTCTTCGGCCACCGCAAAGGCAGCTTCAGTGGCGCCGTGGCCGACAAGCCCGGACTGTTCCAGGCCGCTCATGCCGGCACCCTGTTTCTCGACGAAGTTGCCGACCTGCCCATGGCCATGCAGGTCAAGCTGTTGCGGGCCATTCAGGAGAAGGCCGTGCGCCCGGTCGGCACCCAGCAGGAAGAGTCGGTCGATGTGCGTCTGCTCTGCGCCACGCACAAGGATCTGGCCGCCGAAGTAGCCGCCGGGCGCTTTCGTCAGGATCTGTTCTACCGGTTGAACGTCATTGAGCTGCATGTGCCGCCGCTGCGCCAGCGGCGTGAAGATATTCCACTGCTGTGTGACCACATCCTCAGCCGACTGGCCGAACGCAACCAGCGCCCGCAGCCCCGCCTGAGTTCAGCCTGCCTCGAGCGGCTATGCATCTACCGCTTCCCCGGCAACGTCAGGGAGCTGGAAAATGTTCTGGAACGGGCCTTCACCCTGTGCGAGGGCAACGCCCTGCAGGCCGATGACATTCATTTGAGTGGCGGCCCAAGCAGCGGTGACGACCAGCCGGACCTGACCCAGATCGACTCGCTGGAAGACTATCTGGATCAGATCGAGCGCCAAGCTATTACCCAGGCCCTGGAAGAAACCCGCTGGAACAAGACCGCAGCAGCCAAGCGCCTGGGCCTGACTTTCCGCTCACTGCGCTACCGGCTGAAAAAACTCGGGCTGGAAGATTAAGGAAACACTGATTAATTGCACATAAGTTCAGCAGCCCGGTTGTCGCTGACCTGTTCTGGACTGTCGATGCCCTGGATGGGCATCGTCAAGCCCCCAGGGATGGGTTCACGGCGTGTCCAGAACAGGTCAGCGACAATTGGGCCAGCACCGAAACTGATTTAATCAGTGTTTCCTTAACGAACCCGGACAGACTCCAGCCGCCCAGCCGGCGCATAGGGCTGCGGATCGATCACCGGCGCACGCCCTCCCATCAGATCAGCCAGCAACCGGCAGGAAGCCGGCGCCAGCACCAAACCGTTGCGGTAATGCCCGACATTCAGCCATAGCCCGGGCAGGCTCGACAGCTCACCAATGAACGGCACACCATCAGGCGAACCCGGACGCAGACCGGCCCACTGAGCGACAGGAGCCTGATTTTCCAGAGCCGGCAGAAGCCGCTGCGCCGACTCACGCAACGAGGCCAGAGCCTGCTCGGTCGGGGTTTTATCAAACCCGGCATGTTCCAGAGTACTGCCGACCAGCACATGTCCATCACGCCGCGGAATCGCATAACGCCCCCCAAACAGGACAATACTCGGCAACCAGCCTGGCTCGCACTTGTACAGCAGCATCTGCCCCTTCACCGGCTCGACCGGCAAGCTCAGACCCAACGCCGCAGCCCACTCGCCACTCCAGGCGCCAGCCGCCAGAACCACGGCATCGGCCCGCAACTCACCCTTGGCGTGACGTACACCACAGGCGCGGCCCTGTTCAACCAGCAAGGACTGGACCGGCGTGTGTTCCAATAAAGTAAAACCGGGAAACTGCAGCAGCCTGGCCCGCAACGCGGCCATCAGCCGGGGGTTACGCACATTGGCCAGATCAGCCTGCCACAGCGCACTGCGATAACCCGGGGCCAAACCGGGAACCTGGCGATAAATAAAATCGGCGTCGACGCTGAGCAGCGGCTTACCTTCGCGCTGAGCCCAACTCAGAGCATCGGCCTGCTCATCATGATCAAGCCACATCAAGCCACAACTACTGACCTCAGGATCAATGCCGGTGAGCTCAGCCAGCTCGCGCCCAAGCCCGGGATAGAATCCCTGCGACCAGTCAGCCAGAGCACTAATCGGTTGACTATAACGCCAGGGATACAACGGCGAGACGATACCGCCACCGGCCCAGGACGCTTCGCGGCCCAGCTCAGAGCGCTCGACCAGCGTCACCCGGGCACCGGCCTCCAGCAGATTGAGCGCCGACAGGCAGCCCATCACCCCTCCCCCGATCACCACAGCATCACTCATCGTCACACGCTCTCCACTCACTGTTTCCGGGCTGGCAGCTTAAACCATGGCGCGCCAGCCGAACATGACACAGGACAATTTTGAACGCCGCGCTGCATGGCGTAGTAAGCGTGACTTAGACCATCGGCCTAGTCATGAACAGTGTCCCCGAGCTGGATAAACCGGTATCATTGGCCGCAGTTTTACCCCCAGAGGCGACATGTAAATGACAGCAAAAAACGTTGATGTATTGCTGGTCGGCGGTGGCGTCATGAGCGCTACCCTAGGAATGTTGCTCAAACAGCTGGATCCGGCCATGACCATTACCCTGGTCGAACGCCTGGATCACGTTGCTCACGAGAGCACCGATGGCTGGAACAATGCCGGCACAGGTCACGCCGGCTACTGTGAGCTGAATTACACTCCTGAAGGCCCCGATGGCACTATCAGTATTGACCGGGCCCTGTCGATCAACGCGTCCTTTGAAGTGACCTTGCAGTTCTGGTCCTACCTGGTAGAGCAGGACATACTGCCCGGGCCGAAAAGCTTCATCAATCCGACCCCGCACCTCAGCTTTGTCTGGGGCGACAAGGATGTAGCTTTCCTGCGCAAGCGCCATGAGCTGCTCAGCGCCCACCATCTGTTCTCCGAGATGCAGTTCAGCGAATCCGCCGAACAGCTGGCCGAATGGATGCCGCTGGTGATGGAACAGCGCAAGCCCGGCGAAAAGGTTGCCGCCACCCGGGTCGACTTCGGCTCGGACGTCGACTTCGGCTCACTGACCCGCAGCATGATTGCCAATCTCGAACGCCACGAGCAGTTCGAACTGAACCTCAATCATTCGGTCAGCAGCCTGCGCAAGAGCAAACGTGGCTACTGGCGCGTCTTGGTGCGCGATGAAAAGACTGGCGAAGACAAACAGATCAACGCCAACTTTGTCTTCCTCGGTGCCGGCGGCGGCTCGCTGCCCCTGCTGCAGAAATCCAACATCGATGAAAGCCAAGGCTACGGTGGCTTCCCGGTCAGCGGCCAATGGCTGGTCTGCCAGAAGCAAGACATCGTCCAGCGCCACCACTCCAAAGTGTACGGAAAGGCTCCAGTTGGCGCCCCGCCGATGTCGGTCCCACACCTGGATACCCGCATCATCAACGGTCAGCCCGCGCTGCTGTTCGGCCCCTTTGCCGGCTTCACCACCAAGTTCCTGAAAAAGGGCTCGGTGCTGGACCTGTTCTCATCGGTCAAACGCTACAACGTAAAACCGATGATGGCAGTCGGGATCGACAATATGGATCTGACCCGTTACCTGATCGCCGAGTCCTTCCAGTCACACAAGGATCGGGTGGCCTCGCTGCGCAACTTCTTCCCGAATGCCAAGGCCGAAGACTGGGCCCTGCAGAATGCCGGCATGCGCGTGCAGATCATCAAGAAGGACGCCAATGGTCACGGTAAGCTGGAGTTCGGCACCGAGATCGTTGCGGCCAAAGACGGTAGCCTGGCGGCACTGCTGGGCGCCTCTCCCGGCGCCTCAACCGCCGTGCAGGCAATGATCAACGTGCTGGAACGCTGCTTCAAGGAGCGCATGGCCTCGGCAGAATGGCAAGCCAAGATGCGCGAGCTGGTACCGTCCTATGGTCAGTCACTGATCAAGGATGCCGAGCTGCTCAAGAGCGTCCGCCAGCGGACCCTCAGCACCCTGGGGCTGACTCAGTCCTGAGCCTCGGTCTCGAACAGCACCAGCCGTTCACGGGTCGGCGGGTGGGTTGACAGGAAATCAGTCAGCCCGCCCGTCTGCTCCGCAGCCGAACCCGAGCCCTCCAGACGCCGCATGATATTGGCGAAATGGCGCAGTTCCAGTTGCTGTTCACGCATGAATTGCAAAGCAAAGGCATCCGCCTCACGCTCCATCCCCCGCGAATAACTGAGACTGGCCAGAACCGCCGGCAAGCTGGCGGCCATGTCCGACGCTGCCGACAGATCCCCGGTCAGCGCCACCATCATCCAAACCGCCAATGAACTCTGGACAATCCCCCGCAGGCTGTGGCGATGGACCACATGCCCTACCTCGTGCGCCAGAATACTGACCAGTTCGTGGTCATCGCGAGCCAGCTCGACCAGCTCATCGGTAAACACAATGATGCCCGCTGGTAATGCCATGGCGTTGGCACCCAGCCGGTCACCATGGCGAAACAACACTTTCAGACTGTATTGTGGGTACTCTTCGGCCCACCGCTGCAGGTAAGGCTGGAAACTGGCCAGCACCTCTGCCTGGCGCTCCTCGCTCAAACGGCTGGGCTCCAGCCAGCGATCCAGACTATCGAGTGATTGCTGGCCCAGGTAACGCTCCACCTCGACCGGCAGCGCCTCGGCCACTAGCCGCGAAACCCAGGGTATGCCATGGGTGAAGCTGCCGACCAGAAACCCCAGCATCAACACCGTGCCCAACACAATCAGTTTGAAATTGGTCTCCAGACGGCTCAGCCACCAGCCGGATGAACGTCCGCTGGCAGCCTGCCACACGGCCCGCAGAGCAGCCTGATCGCGACTTTCGAACACGCCACCGTCGGCCAGATACAGGCTCCCGGCCGCGCCACTGACCTGGGTCCCCAGGCGTAGGCCATCACGGTTCAGCAACCGCTCACCGGCATCGCTGATCAGCCAAAGCTGCTCTGCACGCCAACCCAGCCGGGCATTGTGACTACGACTGCGCTTGCCGTCGAAAAACTGCCCTTCGACCCACAGCTCAGATGACCGGGATGCCGACATCGAAGGCCTCGCCCAGCTCCTGACCAATGGCGCTGGCGCGCTGGGTTTCAGCAGCGACGAAGCTGTCCAGATCGCCATACACCTGCACCTGAGTACAACTGGCCCGATAGGCGGCCATCCGCACTTTGGCCCAAGGCGTGAACAGCCCCAGCGTCAGCACGATGAACAGGCTGTTGGTCAGATAGATCCAGACCATCCGGCGTTTGCCCAGAGTTGACTCGAAGCCATGCAGCCCCAGCACCGTGGAGTTCATGATCAGATTGGTCAGGCCAGCCAGGAAATAGCCAAACAGCGCCAGATAGCCGATCGCGGCCGTGATGATAGCCAACGCGCCATGCAGAGAACTGACCAGCAGAGACAGCAGTACAAAACCAACCAGCACGCCGATCACTCGGAAAAAGAATACATAATAGTCAGTGCCGCTGGCCTTGAAGCGGAACGGCATGGTGCCGAAGCGCATGTTGTTGACCACAAAGCCGTGCAACTTGAACAGACTGTAGGGCAGCGCCAGCAACAAGCTCAGCACAGCAAGAAGCGGCCAGATATAGATCGCCATGAACGCCTGGCCGTAGCCACCCTGAAAGTCGAACCGGACATTGCGCCAGGCGCTGTTGACCGCATTGAATTTCAGCGCCCGAATGACGATCCAGGGCACCAGCGGTATGAACAGTAACAGCAGAATCAGCGCCCCCATTGCCCAGAAGTTGGAGACCACCATCCAGAGAATCAGTGCCGCCAGAGCCACCAGCCGGCCACGAAAAATCACCCAGGGATCAGCCAGATACTGAAAACTGGCGCCAGCAACCTCGGTATGGCCATAGAAGTACTGGTTGGTACGTACCTTGGCCCAGGGCGCATAGAACCCCAGAGTCAGAACAATAAGCAGGATATTGACGATCCAGATGCCGAAAAACTCACTGCCGATCCCGGTAAACTTTACCGGCTCCAGGCGCCGCGGCAGGCTTGGCTCGGTGGATTGTTCACGACTGGGCTCGCGTGCCTCAAAGCGTACCGAGCCCCCTGCTGGCGCTACGTCTGCAGCAGGCGCCTCGTCCTCAACTTCAAGCTCAACCAGCAGGCCTGCGACTTTCAAACGCGCCCGGTAGATTTCCGCCTGGGTTCTTGGCAGGCCTTTTTTGATCGTTGCCGAGCGACCGCTCAACAAGCTATCGATCTGGCTGTCAGTGAAGCCCAGTTCTTTCAGGTTGGCGCTCAATTGCGCCGGCGAGACCCCCTCGACCAATTGGCCGCTATAGCGTACCCGGTAATGCCTGGTGTCCATACAGGTCCTTCCATTGGATGAATGCAGAGAAAAGTCATACGCGGCATACCGGCAAATCGGCATCCTTGCGTAATAGGCTATTCAAGCAGGCTGTAACATTTTGTGCAACTTGGAGAGTTCGATGCCGCGCCCAGGCTTTTGCCGGACTGCTCCGCTACCCGCGTTACTGACGCTTGAACGCCAGATAACTGCGGTGCGGATTTGGAGTGCGCCAGATAAAACCCTCGACGTAGTAGTGCAGAAATGACAGCGTGAGGATAACGATACCGATCAGAGGCAGTTGCTGGTAATAGGTCAACGCATAGGCAATCAGCCCGGACAACAGCGGCAACAACAGCCAGACCGGCAATCGTGTAACACGGGCCATCCGGTAAATCAGGTTCACCGGTTGCTGGCGATTACGGTTGCTGTCGTGGCTTATGTAAATGATATACGCGGTTACATCATGGATAACGCGCGGAATCAGGATCACGAACAGGGTATAGCCGGCTTCATTGATGACAAAAGCCGACAGCAGCAAGGCGACATTACCCCACAGATACCAGACGCCGATCCGATGCCTGGCCTGCCAGGTCAACTGCCATGCCAGCACCATCACCGCAGCGCACAATGCGGCAGCCATATAGCGCAGCATCAGGTAAATATCCAGCGAACCCAGACTCAGCCGGCCTATATAGGTTGCGCCATAGACATTCATGTAGATGGCAAATCCGGCCAACACCGATAGCCATTTCCAAGCCCTGAATACAGGCGAAGGCGCAATGCCAAGCATCATCAGCGACAATCCCAACTGCTGCGCCAGCACATGGTAGATCGTGTAAAAGGCCAGGAATACGAACAACAACTGATAGCTCAGCGGCTGCGGGCCGACATAACCGAGCGTGGACAGCGCGGCAAAGCCCAGCAACGGCCACAACAGGCGGCGCCGATAGTGCTGCAGGTAATCACGGTCAGCCATGCTGACGAAACTGGCCACAATGTGCGGCAGACCAAATACCAGGGTCCAGAACGGCCAGTGCATGGGGTCATTGGGTAAGGACCGGCGCAGCCACCCGCCACCTGGCAGGCTATCCAGCAGCACTATCAGCAGCACCAGCGGAATCAGGGCATATAACCCCAGCAGCCAGCGGCAATCAACCTCGCGCAGCACCGGCAATGTAGTTGTTGTATCAACGCTCATGCCAGCATTGTTGGCCAGCCATACAGCCCCGGCAATCGCCTGAATGGGTCACCCTAGTGCTACAAGCGGGTCGGATCCAACTCAACACCCTGCGCCTTCAGCTCGTCATAAGCCCGATCCAGATCCTTGCGCAACTGCTCGGCAAACTGGGTCTGGCGCGACAACACCAGACGCATCGGCTGATTGTCCACGGCGATATGCGGCAACTCGTCCAGAGCGAAATCACTCAGCAGCGGCTCCACCTGACTGCGGTATTCCAGCAAATAATCCGCCCGCCCCAACAGCAGCATGCTGATCGCCCCCTGATGCGAAGCACTGCGGTGTATCGTGATATTCAGTCCCGGATCATCCATGATCCGGCGTAGCCGGTCGGTGTAGGTGTAATTGGTGATCAGGATCAGACTGCTACCTTGCAGACTGTCCGGCCATACCGGGGCCGGGGTACCGGGCCGGTGATAAAGGTTGATCCGCACCTGGGTCAGGTCGCGTTCAGTCTCCAGCGTGTAGGGCGCCAGATCAGGCTTGTTGAGCAACCCCGGCCACAGATGCACGGCCCCGTCCTGCAATCCGACAAACACCCTGGCCGCAGGCAAAATCCGTAATTCATAGGGATAACCGGCCTGCTCAAGCAAACGTCGAACCAGGCTGACCGTGCGCCCGACCGGCTGGCCGTCCTGGTCTGGCTCAGCGTGCCCTGGGAATTTCATGAAAGCCACCTGCACCACGGGCTTGGCAGACTCCACAGCCCAGGCAGCCGGCACCACCAACATGAACATGCTAATCAGCAGGACGATGCGCATCCTGTACTCTCTTATTGTTTTGACCACTGCCCAGCTCCTGCCCCACTACCCGCCAGCTCCGCTGGCGCACATCATTGGTAGACCATGGTAGCTTAGCCAAAAAACCAGCGTCAAAACACTCTCACACAACTCTCCAGGGAAATACTGATTAAATCAGCTTCGGCCGAGGACCATAAAAAAACCCCCGCGGGAATGTTCCCAACGGGGGTTGATCGGCAAATTGTGCGATCAGTCGGTATATACCGGCAGACGGGCACAAATCGCCTTGACCTGCTCACGCACACGCTCGATCACTGACTCGTCACCCATGTTGTCGAGGATGTCGCAGATCCAGCCAGCCAGCTCGCGGCAGTCAGCCTCAACAAACCCACGAGTGGTAACCGCCGGGGTACCGATACGCAGGCCCGAGGTAACGAAGGGCGAACGCGGATCGTTCGGCACAGCGTTCTTGTTCACGGTAATGTGAGCGCGACCCAGCGCAGCGTCGGCATCCTTACCGGTGATGTCCTGCTTGATCAGCGACAGCAGGAACAGGTGGTTCTCGGTACCACCGGATACCACGTCAAAACCACGCTCGATGAACACCTGAGCCATAGCCTTGGCATTCTTCACCACCTGCTGCTGGTAGGTCTTGAATTCCGGCTGCAGTGCTTCCTTGAAGCAGATCGCCTTGGCCGCGATCACATGCTCCAGCGGGCCACCCTGGGCACCCGGGAAGACTGCAGAATTGAGCTTCTTCTCGATCTCTTCGTTCTTGCGCGCCAGGATCAGGCCGCCACGCGGACCACGCAGGGTCTTGTGGGTGGTGGTGGTGACCACATCGGCATAGGGTACCGGGTTCGGATAAACGCCGGCAGCAATCAGACCAGCCACGTGCGCCATATCGACGAACAGATAGGCACCGACCTTGTCGGCGATCTCGCGAAAGCGCGGGAAGTCCAGCACCTGAGAGTAAGCCGAGAAACCGGCCACGATCATCTTCGGCTTGTGCTCCAGCGCCAGGCGCTCGACTTCGTCGTAGTCGATCAGGCCATCATCATTGATGCCGTACTGGATGGCGTTGTAGAGCTTGCCGGAAGAGGACACGGAAGCACCGTGGGTCAGGTGACCGCCATGGGCCAGGCTCATGCCCAGGATAGTGTCGCCAGCCGACAGCAGAGCCAGATAAACGGCGGCGTTGGCCTGCGAACCGGCGTGCGGCTGAACGTTGGCATAGTCGGCACCAAACAGTTGCTTGGCCCGGTCAATGGCCAGTTGTTCGGCCACGTCAACATACTCGCAACCACCGTAGTAGCGCTTGCCCGGATAGCCTTCGGCGTACTTGTTGGTCAGTACCGAGCCCTGGGCCTGCATGACTGCCGGACTGGTGTAGTTCTCGGAAGCGATCAGTTCGATGTGCTCTTCCTGACGACGCTCTTCCTGCTGCATGGCAGCCCAGAGTTCGGCATCGAAGCTGGCGATATCGTTGGAACGGCTAAACATGTCACGGCCCCCTGTCAGGCGTTCGGGAATGAAAGGCGCGCATTTTACCCCAAGCCGCGGCCCCTGGCACATGAAAAGCGTTCAGCGGTACAACAAAATCCATTCACGCAGTGCCTGGTCAGCCCAAACAGCCCCTAGCCCCCTTCCTTCGCCTGACACAGGAAGTCGTCGTGCAGTACCTGGGCCGGAACCGGATGCCCGAGCAGATAGCCCTGCACCTCGTCACAACCAAAACCGCGCAGCAGTTGCAATTGCTCGTCGCTCTCCACCCCTTCGGCAACCACTCGCAGATGCAGGCTGCGGGCCATGGCGATGATGGCCTGGGACAAGCGCGCATCGCGACTGTCGGCGGCCATCGCCTGAATGAAACCTCGATCGATCTTCAGGGTATCAATGGGAAACTCCTTGAGGTAACTGAGCGAGGAGTAGCCGGTTCCAAAATCGTCCACCGCAATAGCCACTCCCAGCGCCTTCAAGCCGGCCAGTGCCTGCATGGTATCTTCGACGTCGCGCAACAACACGCTTTCGGTCAACTCCAGCTCAAGCACGGTCGGATCCAGTGCGTAGCGTTCCAGCACCGCCCGTACCTGACCAACCACCTGCCCGCTGGCGAACTGCTGAGCCGAGACATTGACTCCCAGCCGCGGCAAATGCAAACCAGCATCACGCCACTGCGCCCACTGCTGGCAGGCTCGATCCAGCACCCACTCGCCCAGACTACCAACCAGGCCGATTTCCTCGGCAATTGGCACGAAGACACTGGGTGGCACCGCACCCAAGCGCGGGTGCTGCCAGCGCAGCAGCACCTCGGCCCCGCTCAACTGCAAGCTGGCACAGTCGAACTGCGGTTGGAAATGCAGGCTCAGGCTATCCTCCTGCAGTGCTCGGCGCAGCTCAGCCTCCAGACTCAAACGCTCCAGCGCCTGAGAGTTCATCTCGTTCTGGTAGAACTGGAACGTCGCCTTGCCCGTGGATTTGGCGTGATACATGGCAGTATCGGCAAACTTGAGCAAGGCACTGGCCTCCTGAGCATCCTGCGGGCACAAGGCAATACCGATACTGGCGCTGATAAAGAACTCCCGCTCCTGCAGGACAAAGGCCGGAGCCAGACTGGCCAACACCTTCTCGGCCACATGCACACTGGCGGCCATCGCTGAATCCCGGTTCTTGAGACCGACCAGCAACACGGTGAATTCGTCCCCACCCATCCGCGCCACGGTATCGCTGTCGCGCACACAGTCACACAGGCGCCTGGCCACCTCTCTGAGCAAGGCGTCGCCAGCCGCATGCCCGAGGGTGTCATTGATCGGCTTGAACCGATCCAGATCCAGAAACATCACCGCCAACCATTCGTTACGCCGCTGGGCCTGCTGCAATGCATTGCCCAACCGGTCCTGGAACAAGGTACGGTTCGGCAGTCCGGTCAACGCATCGTAATAGGCCAGACTTTCAATCCGGGCTTCATTGGCCTTGCGCTCGCTGATATCGACGAAGAAACACACATAGCTGACCAGATCACCTTCGTGATCATAGACTGCATTGATTCCGGCCCAGGAAGGAAAATCCTCGCCGCTCTTGCGTCGCTGCCACAGCTCACCCTCCCAGCGTCCTTGCTGGCGCAGGGTTCTGAGAATATCCGGGTAGAAGCTTTCACCATGCACCGGCGAGGAGAACAGTTGCGGGGTCTGGTCAATCACTTCATCAGCCAGATAGCCGGTGATCTGGCTGAAGTTCTCGTTGACCTGGACGATATAGCCGACCGGATCGGTAACCACAATCGCCCCAGTAGTGTTCTCGAACACGGTGGCCGC
The DNA here is from genome assembly GCF_003586265.1 of Pseudomonas jilinensis. Classification (NCBI taxonomy): domain Bacteria; kingdom Pseudomonadati; phylum Pseudomonadota; class Gammaproteobacteria; order Pseudomonadales; family Pseudomonadaceae; genus Pseudomonas; species Pseudomonas jilinensis. The sequence continues at coordinate 41,178 of NZ_QJSA01000017.1, forward strand.
CAGGCGCAGGCGGTTTTCCGTACGGCGCTGTTCGCTGATGTCGCGGGCAATGCCCAGCAACCCAAGAAAACGCCCCTGCTGACTCCACATCAGCGAAACCCGCAACTCCACCGGACATTTGCTACCGTCAAGCTTTAAGCAATCGAAGCTGATCTGGCGCCGGAATCCCTGCTCACGCAGTTGCTGTGCTTGGTCAGCCTGACGCACCAGAGGACGCAACTCGTCGAGCAATGCGTCCATGAACTGGCGAAACTGCGGGCCAACCACAATATCATCGAAACCTCGGCTCAACAGTTCACCAGGGCTGTAGCCCAGCGCCGCGACCACCGACGGACTGATATAGTCCAGATGGAACTCGGCATCGGTGGACCAGATCACGTCGCTGATATTCTCAGCCAGCAGCCGGTAGCGCTGCTCGCTGGTCTGCAAACGCTGATTGGCCAGGGTTTGCTGGGTGATATCCTTGGCCGTGCCGATGACCTGACGCACCCGTCCCTGCGAGTCATGCGCCAGCAACTTGGCCTGCAGCAAAAACCAGCGCCAATCACCGTGCCGATGGCGCCAGCGTACCCGCCACTCCAACATCTGATCGGCACTGAGTACCTGCAACTGATTGCGACAGGCCTGCATGTATTCCAGGTCATCCGGGTGCAACAGGCGATCACGCTGATAGGCCGGCAGGGCCTGTTCCTCTTCGCGGCTGTAACCCAGTTGACGCATCAGAGAGCGATTGGTGAAAACAAAACGGTTGCGCTGAACATCCTTGATGAACACTACATCCGGTACCGACCTGACCACCTGGGCCCAGAACTGCTCGCGTTCAATCATCGAAGCCTCTACCCGGCGCCGGGTGGTGACATCGGTCATGCTCAGAGTTACCGCACGGTAATCCTCGACCTGCTCCGGCAGGCACATCACCACCCACAGCCAGCGCAGCGTACCCCGGCGAGTGCGCAGGGGCGTCTCCAACTCCATCCGGGTCTTGCCCTGAATCACTGCCAGCACCAGTTGATAGCGAGCGCCTCCGACACGCAGACTGTGGTCCTGATGGAACAGCGTATCCAGCTCCTCCACTGTCTGCAGCGCCAGCAGATCCAGGGTGACCTGATTGGCATCCAGTATGCGGATCGTCTCCAGCAGCTCCTGATGACGTTCAGGGTTGGCCTCCAGCCATTGATCAAGAACCTGCTGACTATCAATACGCTGAGCGCGCAAAAACACGCGCAAAGTCGACAAGTCGAGCAGGCAAAGCGCCATCCCGACCCCTTGAAAAATATCGCGGTAACGGCGCTCACTGACTTGCAGATGCTGCAACGAGGCCTTGCTGTCGGCATCGAGCCGGCGGTTGAGTCGCTGCATGCGGGTCAACACCCAAAGCACCAGGATCAAACCCAGTACAAAGGCTGTGAACAACAGCAACTTGTAGGTCACCATGCGGCCTAGTTGCCCACGGTAGTACTCAGGCTCGACCAGCCCCCGCACCTGCCACAACGTACCGGCAACCGGCGCGCTGACCAGCACCTGCTCGCGCTCGATCGACGATAACGGCGCGTTATCGAGAAACACCAGCCGGTCACGCTGCTGGCGGGCCATGACCCGCGCATGCCCGGCATCTTCCAGCAACCAGCTATAGCTGTGTGCCGCCTGGGCCGAGACCAACCGCGACAGCACCCGGTCATCCAGCGTCAACAGCCAGTAACGGCCATGTTCACGACCCGGCACCGCCCAGTACAGCGCGCGCTGGCGTGGATCGGAATCCAGCGCGAAGGCCTGGCCACTCAGGTGCAGGCGCCAGATTAGTTGACTCCAGGACTCGCGTGGCAGCCCCAGGGCGCTGGCCGGCACATCAACCGGCTGGATATGCCGCAGCCCCGGCAATAGCTCGCTCAGGACAGGGTCGTCAGGCTGAGCCCCCAGACTATCCAGAACATGGGCCAGGGCGCGTGATTTGACATCCAGGTTGAGCGCCAGTTGATCAGCGATCAGCCAGACACTTTCCTCCACCTGGGCATGATGTTGCAAACGCAACAACTGGAACCCCTGCCAGGCCTGCCAGCCCATCAGAACAGCCAGAAACAGCCCGGCAACCAGCACCGGTATCGGCCCCAGCCCCTGGCTTCGCCGGCCTTTGGCCCGGCTGGCTTGCGGCGGCCAGTCAGTCGGCCAGCCCGGAGGTGTCTGCATATTATTCAAAACCGTAGTGCACCAACGGATGAGCTAAAGAAACCGACAGTACCATAACAGGAGACATGATTGAGGGGGGTTTGCCCTTGAGCCTCAGTTGGGCTAGCCTTGCCACCACTTTCCAGCCCCGCCTGACACAGGCCAGGGTTTTGTCGAATCCATCCCATTCAACAGGTTCCGCCACCATGGCTCAATACGTATATAGCATGCATCGGGTTAGCAAGGTTGTCCCCCCGAAGCGTGAAATTCTCAAAGACATTTCGCTGTCCTTCTTCCCTGGCGCCAAGATCGGTGTACTCGGCCTCAACGGCGCGGGCAAATCGACCCTGCTGCGGATTATGGCTGGGGTCGACACCGAAATCGACGGCGAAGCCCGGCCCATGCCCGGTATCAAGGTCGGCTACCTGCCCCAGGAGCCACAGCTCGACGCCAGCAAGAGCGTGCGCGAGATCGTTGAAGAAGCTGTGAGCGAGATCAAGAACGCCCAGGCTCGGCTCGATGAAGTCTACGCCGCCTACGCCGAACCGGACGCCGACTTCGACGCCCTGGCCGCCGAGCAGGCCAAACTCGAAGCCATCCTCCAAGCCGCCGACGGCCACAACCTTGAGCGCCAGCTGGAGGTCGCCGCTGACGCCCTGCGCCTGCCGCCGTGGGATGCCAAGATCGAGCACCTGTCCGGTGGTGAGAAACGTCGGGTAGCACTATGCCGCCTGCTGCTGTCGGCTCCTGACATGCTGCTGCTGGACGAACCGACCAACCACCTGGACGCCGACTCGGTGGCCTGGCTGGAGCGGTTCCTCCATGACTTCCCCGGCACCGTGGTGGCCATTACCCACGACCGTTACTTCCTCGACAACGTCGCCGGCTGGATTCTCGAACTCGACCGCGGCCACGGCATTCCGTTCGAAGGCAACTACTCGCAGTGGCTGGAATCCAAGGCCGCGCGCCTGGAGCAGGAAGCCAAGCAAGAGGCCGCCCATGCCAAGGCGATGAAATCCGAGCTGGAGTGGGTACGCCAAGGCGCCAAGGGCCGCCAGGCCAAGTCCAAGGCACGCCTTGCACGCTTTGAAGAGCTGCAATCGCAAGAATTCCAGAAACGCAGTGAAACCAACGAGATTTACATTCCGGCCGGCCCGCGCCTGGGTGACAAGGTCATCGAGTTCAAGAACGTCAGCAAAGGCTTCGGCGACCGGGTACTGATTGACGACCTGTCCTTCAGCATCCCCAAGGGTGCCATCGTCGGGGTGATCGGCGGCAACGGCGCCGGCAAATCGACCCTGCTGCGCATGATCACCGGCAAGCAGCAACCCGATTCCGGCACTATCGAACTTGGCGAGACCGTGCAGATCGCCAGCGTCGACCAGAGCCGCGACAACCTGGACGGCAACAAGACTGTCTGGCAGCAGGTGTCCGACGGCTTCGACATGATCAAAGTCGGCAACTATGAAGTGCCTTCGCGCGGCTATGTTGGCCGTTTCAACTTCAAGGGGGCCGACCAGCAGAAGTTCGTCAAGGATCTGTCCGGCGGGGAACGTGGCCGCCTGCACCTGGCCCTGACCCTGAAACAGGGTGCCAACGTACTGCTGCTTGACGAGCCGTCCAACGATCTTGACGTGGAAACCCTGCGTGCGCTGGAAGAAGCGCTGCTGGACTTCCCTGGCTCAGCCATCGTGATCTCCCACGACCGCTGGTTCCTGGACCGCATCGCCACTCATATCCTGTCCTACGAGGACGATGGCAAGGTGACCTTCTTCGAAGGCAACTACACCGAGTTCGAGGCTGACCGCAAGAAACGCCTGGGCGAAGCCGCCACCCAGCCGCACCGGGTACGCTATAAGAAGCTGGCCTGAGTCATAGCTTTCAGGCCCGAGGCGCACACGCCCCGGGCCTGAAGGTCCATACCGCCCCTCTTTGCCCGCACAAACAAGGTGCAAATTATTGATTTGCACCATTTCTGAGCACACTGCGCTCTGCTAAAGTTGCATCCCTTCGTCTAAAACGTTCATAAAAGAGACTTTGAACATGACCGACACTCTGGATGCCTGCCTGGCTCACCTGAAGCTTCGCGACCCTGATCAACCGGAATTCCATCAGGCTGCCGAAGAGGTGCTCAGCAGTTTGTGGCCATTCCTTGAGGACAACCCCAAATACCTCAACAACGGCATTATCGAGCGGATGCTCGAGCCGGAACGGGTCATCATGTTCCGAGTACCATGGGTGGACGACCACGGCCAGGTCCATGTCAATCGCGGTTTCCGGGTCCAGATGAGCAGCGCTATCGGCCCCTACAAGGGCGGTCTGCGCTTCCACCCGTCGGTCAACCTTGGCGTACTCAAGTTCCTGGCTTTCGAACAGGTCTTCAAGAACGCCCTGACCAGCCTGCCAATGGGCGGCGGCAAGGGCGGCTCGGACTTCGATCCCAAGGGCAAGAGCAACGCCGAAGTAATGCGTTTTTGTCAGTCATTCATGACCGAACTGGCTCGCCACATCGGTGAGGATCTTGACATTCCGGCTGGTGATATCGGGGTGGGTGCCCGGGAAATCGGTTTCATGTATGGCCAGTACAAGCGCCTGCGCAACGAGTTCACCTCGGTATTGACCGGCAAGGGTCTGAGCTATGGCGGCAGTCTGGTACGTCCTGAGGCCACCGGTTTCGGCTGCGTGTACTTCGCCGAACAAATGCTCCGCCAGCAAGGGCGTGGCTTCAGTGGTCAGCGCGTCTGTATCTCCGGTTCCGGCAATGTGGCCCAGTTTGCCGCACTCAAGGTTATGGAACTGGGTGGCCGGGTAATGTCGGTATCCGATTCCGGCGGCACCCTGCATGTCCCTGACGGCATGACCGAACACCAGTGGCAGACGCTGATGAACCTGAAGAACGAACGGCGCGGCCGGCTCGAAGAGCTCGCCAGCGAGGAAGGCGTCGAGTACCTGGCCGGACGCCGGCCCTGGCAACTGCCCTGCGACATCGCCCTGCCCTGCGCCACCCAGAACGAGCTCAATGGTGACGACGCCCGCACCCTGGTCGCCAACGGCTGCCACTGCGTAGCCGAAGGCGCCAACATGCCTTCAACGCTGGAAGCGGTCGACGTGTTCATTGAACAGCGTATTCTGTTCGCCCCGGGCAAGGCCGCCAACGCCGGCGGGGTCGCGGTCAGCGGTCTGGAAATGAGCCAGAACGCCATGCGTCTGCACTGGAGCGCCGGCGAAGTGGACGAGCGTCTGCACAGCATCATGCAGTCGATCCATGCAGCCTGTGAACGCTATGGCAAGGAAGAAGACGGCTACATCAACTATGTCAAAGGTGCCAACATCGCCGGTTTCGTCAAGGTTGCCGACGCAATGCTTGCCCAAGGCGTGGTTTGATGGATAAAAGCGGCTATAGTGAGGGCATGAGCCTCATCCCGGAAGCCAGACCGATGAGCGATGACAGACGGCGTTTCACCCGCATTCCCTTCGATGCCCACACCAGTCTCCAGCAGGACGACTGGTGTGCCAACGTTCAATTGGTCGACATTTCCCTGCGCGGACTGTTGACCCTGCAACCAACCGACTGGCAGATGCAACGCAGCAAGGCTTCGTTCATCGCAATCATCGATCTGTCCGAGGGTAGCCAGATCCGCATGGAAGTGCATCTGGTCCACGCCGAGGAAGGCCTGCTGGGCTTCGAGTGCCTGCACATCGATCTCGACTCGATCAGTCACCTGCGCCGCCTGATCGCACTCAACCTGGGCGATGAAGCACTGCTGGAGCGCGAACTGGCAGCACTTATCTAAGCAGCGGCTGAGCCCCGCTGACTTATTCGAAAATCGCCGACAGGGCCTGATCCAGTCGCGTCACCGCCACTACCGCCATGCCCTTGGGTGCTTCCTTGGGGGCATTGGCGGCCGGGATGATGGCGCGCTTGAAACCATGTTTGGCGGCTTCCTTCAGACGCTCCTGACCACTGGGCACCGGCCGGATTTCACCCGACAGGCCCAACTCGCCGAATACCATCAAGTCCATCGGCAGTGGCCGGCTACGCAGACTCGACATCACCGCCGCCAGCAACGCCAGATCCGAGGCAGTTTCCAGTACCTTGACCCCACCGACAACGTTGACGAACACGTCCTGATCGTAGGTCGCCACTCCACCGTGGCGATGCAAGACCGCTAGCAGCATAGCCAGTCGGTTCTGATCCAGCCCCAGAGTGACGCGGCGTGGATTGCCCAGATGGCTGGTATCGACCAACGCCTGTACCTCCACCAGCATCGGTCGCGAGCCTTCCCAGGTAGACATCACCACACTGCCCGGAATCGGCGCCTCGTAGCGCGACAGAAAGATCGCCGAGGGATTGGCCACTTCCTTCAGACCCTTGTCGGTCATGGCGAACACGCCCAGCTCGTTGACCGCACCAAAACGGTTCTTCACTGCTCGCAACAGCCGCAGCCGACCATCGGACTCGCCCTCGAAGTACAGCACCGTATCGACCATGTGCTCCAGCACTCGCGGCCCGGCCAGCGCACCCTCCTTGGTCACATGGCCGACCAGAAAAATCGCCGTGCCACTCTGCTTGGCATAGCGCACCAGCAGCGCCGCACTCTCACGCACCTGGGCCACGCCGCCGGGAGCCGACTGCAACTGCTCGGTAAAAATGGTCTGGATCGAATCGACCACCATCACCTTCGGCTGCTCGTGCCGAGCGGTGGCGACAATGCTTTCGATGCAGGTCTCGGTCATGACCTTGAGCCGGTCTTCCGGCAGCCCCAGACGCCGCGCGCGCATCGCCACCTGCTGCTGCGACTCTTCGCCAGTGACGTACAAGGCCGGCATATCCTGAGCCAATCGGCACAGCGTCTGCAGCAAAATGGTCGACTTGCCGATTCCGGGATCACCACCAATCAGTACAACCGAGCCAGCCACCAAGCCACCACCTAGCACCCGATCCAGCTCCGAAGAGCCGCTGGGCTGGCGTGGCATTTCCTCAGTTGAGACCTCGGCCAGGGTCTTGACCTGGGCCTGCTGACCAGCCCAGTTGCCGCTACGCGCACCGCCCGAGCCGCCCACCGGCGTAGTATCAACTACGGTCTCAACCAGAGTATTCCAGGCTTGACACTCACCACACTGCCCAGCCCATTTGGAGAAGGTTGCACCGCACTCGGTGCACCCGTAAACACGTTTCTGTTTGGCCATGGATTCCTGCTTGTCGCTAGTTATTTGCCGCAGCCTCGATAGGCGCGCCCGCTGATTCCTTCCAGCTATTTTCCTCTATACTGACCAGCAATGTGCACTGGAAAACACCTTATGACGTCAGAGCTGACAACCGCCAAACCCTGCAAAGCCTGCCAGGATCGCGAACCACTGGGGTTCGAGTTTTCCATGGCCTTTCAGCCAATCATCAACCTGCATGATCAGACGCTGTTCGCCTACGAAGCCCTGGTGCGAGGTACTGACGGTGCTGGAGCAGCCAGCATTCTGTCACAGGTAAACGCCGATAACCGCTACCAGTTCGACCAGTCCTGCAGGGTCAAAGCCGTGGAGCTGGCAGCCCGGCTGAACGTTCCTTGTCACATCAGCATCAATTTTCTGCCCAATGCGGTGTATCAGGCAGCCACCTGTATCCGAGCCACCCTGGAAGCTGCACAACGCTTTAACTTCCCCACCAATAGGTTGATCTTTGAAATCACCGAAAATGAGCACCTGGTCGATAAGCAACACCTCAAGAACATCATTGAGGAATATCGGCGCCAAGGCTTCAAGACGGCAATTGACGACTTTGGTGCCGGCTATTCCGGGCTCAACCTGCTGGCCGAATTTCAGCCGGACATTATCAAACTGGACATGGCCCTGATTCGTGACATCCACAAGGACCGGGTCCGCCAAGCCATTCTCATCGGCATCCTCGGCTTTTGCCGTACGCTCGATATCGAAGTAATTGCCGAAGGTATTGAGACAGCGGAAGAACTCGCGTTCCTCCAGGACCAGGGTATTCAACTCTTTCAGGGCTATCTGTTTGCCCGTCCTGGCTTCGAGCAACTACCCGCGGTTATATGGCCACAATCTGCATGACCAGCAAGGATAAATCGGCACAAAAGCGGCGCAAGGCTGAGCTGGAAAACCTGCGAGAAGAATTGCTCGAAGCCCAGTTCGAGCTGCGCAAGACCAACAAGGGGCCGATTCTGGTCCTGATTACCGGCAACGACTTTGCCGGCAAGGCCGAAGTCATCTACACCTTCTACGAATGGCTTGACCCACGCTTTCTGCACACTCGGGCGTTTGGCCTGCCACAGGGTATCGAGCGGCGTATGCCCTGGCTGTGGCGCTACTGGCGGACTTTACCACCCACCGGCGAGCTGGCGTTCTACCTGGGTAGCTGGTACCACCAACCACTGATGCGTCTGAGCCGGGGGCAGATCAGCCCCACTACCTTCAAGCGCCAGATGCAGGAGGTGACCGCCTTCGAACAATTGCTGATTGACGAAGGCGCCACCCTGATCAAGCTGTGGCTGCAGTTGAGCGACAGCGATACTCGCAAGCGAGCCGACCCAGCCCTGAATCAAACCGTCGCCATGCGCGAATGGGGTGATTTCAGTGCCGCCGACTATGAAAAGGTTCGCAGTGGCGCGCAATACATGGAGGAACTGACCTCCACCACCGAAGCGCCCTGGATCCGCGTACCCAGCCAAGACCCTCAGGAACGCGATCTGCGCATAGGCCAGATCCTGCTCCAGGCGATCCGCCAGCAACTGACCAGCCAACCCAGTCAGCACCCGGCCTACGGCTGGACAGCCAGTCAGAATGAACGCCTGGCGGCGCTGGACTACACGCTCAAACAGGACAAAGACCACTACCAACAGCAACTCAGCACGCTGCAACAGCGTCTGCGGCAACTGGTCCAACACCCAAAATTCGCCCGCCGCAGCCTGCTGCTGGTGTTTGAAGGCACCGATGCTGCCGGCAAGGGCGGCACCATCCGGCGCATTACCCAGTGCCTGGACCCACGCACATTGCGGGTCCATGGTACCCGGGCACCGACCGAAGAGGAGCGCAGGCTGCCTTACCTGTGGCGTTTCTGGCGGCGCATTCCGGCACCAGGTAACGTAGTGGTATTCGATCGCAGCTACTATGGCCGGGTATTGGTCGAACGGGTTGAAGGTTTTTGCACAGAACCCCAGTGGCAGCGGGCCTACCGGGAGATCAACGACTTTGAACGGCAACTGGCCGACAAGGGCACGCTGGTGATCAAATTCTGGCTGGCCATCACTCAGGATGAACAGTTACAGCGCTTCCAGGCCCGCGAAGGCTCGCCGCTCAAACGCTACAAGCTGACCGATGAGGACTGGCGCAACCGCAAGCAATGGCCGGCCTATGTTCAGGCCATAAATGACATGATCGAGCACACCTCGACACAACTGGCCCCCTGGCACCTGATTCCGGCCGAAGACAAGCGCTACGCCCGCATCCAGGCCTTGAATATCGTCTGTGACCAGCTCGAAGCCGCCTTGAAATAATCGGCAACAAATCCTGACAGTAGCGGCTATGCTTGCAGTACGCCACGGTGGCGCTGTAGAGGATGAGTCAGATGAAATTACTGGAAGAATTCAAGGCTTTCGCGATGCGCGGCAATGTCGTCGACATGGCCGTGGGGATCATTATTGGTGCTGCCTTCGGCAAGGTGGTGTCCAGCTTTGTGTCCAACATCATCATGCCGCCGCTGGGACTACTGATCGGCGGCGTCGATTTTGCCGATCTGGCCGTTGTGCTCAAGGAAGCTGAGGGTGAAGTGGCCGCAGTGACCCTGGGTTACGGCGCATTCATCCAGAGTATTGTCGACTTTCTGATTGTCGCCGCGGCTATCTTCGTCGCAATCAAGGTTATGAACAGCCTCAAACGCAAGGAAGAAGAGGCTCCGCCCGCCGCACCACCGGCCCCGAGCAATGAAGAAGTACTGCTCGGCGAAATCCGCGACCTGCTCAAACAGCAAAAGCAGGGCTGAGCACACGGCCTGGAGCGGCCGGCAAGCACACTCAGCGCTACCGCCGTCCGCTCCTCTGCGAACCTGTAACCGGCCCTGTTATACTGCCGGCCCGATTGAGCAGCGACAGCGGCTATGCAGACCTGTGACACCCCATTCGGCGCCCTGAGCCTTGGGCGCTATCCGCCCACCCGCAATCCGACCCTGCAGGCGTTCGATGCTGCCGACCAGTATCTGTTGCAACGTCTGCACGAAGATGGCCTGGGCGAGCAGCCAATACTGGTCATCAACGACGCTTTCGGCGCACTGGCTATAGCGCTGGCTAAAGCCGGTCACCGGATTCACAGCTGGGGCGATTCCTGGCTGGCCCAACGGGCCATGCAGGACAACCTCCAGGCCAATGGCCTTGACGCTGACTGCGTGCAGTTCATCGACAGCCAAAGCCTGCTGCCCGAGCATTACCAGCAGGTGTTGCTGCGCATTCCCAAGAGCCTGAGCCTGCTTGAGTCGCAACTGCGCCACCTGCACAGTCGACTCCAGCCCCAGGCTCTGGTACTGGCTGGCGCCATGATCAAGCACCTGCCGCCCAGCGCCGGTGACTTGCTGGCCCGCTACATCGGCCCCTACCAGGCCTCGCTGGCCTGGAAGAAGGCCCGGCTGCTATGTGTCCGGGCTCAGACCGATCTCAACCCGCCAACCAGCGAACTGAACAGCCATTACCCGTTGCCCGACACAGCGCTACAGTTGCACAACCTGCCTGGAGTGTTTTCCCGCAACCAGCTTGATATCGGCACCCGGGTACTGCTGCCCTGCATTCCCCGGGATCTGGGCAACGCCCGGGTCGTTGACCTGGGTTGCGGCAACGGCGCGCTGGGGCTATTCGCGGCCTGGCACAACCCTGAAATTCAGCCAACCTTCATCGATGAGTCCTACGCCGCTGTAGCCTCGGCCCGGAAAAACTTTCACCAGGGCTTCGCCGGTCGCGAAGCACAGTTTCTAGTCAGCGACGGCCTGACCGAAGTCGCTCCGGCCAGTGCCGAGCTGATCCTGTGCAACCCACCTTTCCACCAACAGCAGGTGATCGGCGATGAAATCGCCCTGCGCCTGTTCAAACAAAGCCGTCAGGTTCTGGCACCGAGTGGCAGTTTGCTGGTGGTCGGCAACCGGCACCTGGGTTATCACATCAAACTCAAGCGCTTTTTCCAACGGGTCGAACAGCTCGGCTCAAGTGCCAAGTTTGTGGCCTGGCGCGCCTGGCGCTGAGTTCAGCCCCTTGCCCCACAGCACTCCTGGGTGCCAACAAGCAGTGCACCGATACGCCTGAGCGCTTTCCACAAAAGCTGTGGATAACTCTGTGCGAAAGGTTGGTACATCTGCTCGCAAGCCTGCAATACAGGGTCACCAGCCTAATCGATCAAAAACCATCCAACCGCCAGACAGCTCAGCCCGGACGGTTACTCCAGGCGCCTTCTCGCTGCACAACCGTGCAAAGCCCACCGGGTCCCGGCCCTGTTTCGGTGCAGAGTGCCGCAGAACCATAAAAGACTAATACTTTCATACTATTAACAAGAAGCTACCGGGGCCGGGTTGCGCTGAGCGGAAACGACAGGAAAAGCCCCCAGTCCGATCCATCACACCGTCAGACGCTTCGCGCAGCAATGCCACCGGCCTTGCGCTCACTGGTCGCACATGCAGGTTATTGACAGCGATCAAAGTGGCTGTTAAGCCAAGCCAGGCATCCACACAATCTGTGGATAACTCTGTGTGAAAGGTTGGGAAAGACCGTGCCGGCCCAGTCCCGGCAAGGGAGCAGGCCGGCTGATCAAAGGCTGATCAAGTCTGACTATCGGGTTTTGCTTCGTCATCCTCTGGCTTGGCTTCCTCCCGATCACGCTCGGCAATTTCGCGCAAGCGCTCGACCACCCGGGCATTGACCGAGTCATCCGGAAAGCTGCCCTCAGAGTCCAGTTCACCAACCGGTTGGCCGGACAGCAGCGCCATGGCCTGATCGACATGGCTGACCGCGTAGATTGCAAACTGGCCTGCCCTGACCGCATCCAGCACGCTCTGGTCGAGCATCAGGTTGGGCACGTTGGAGCGCGGAATGATTGCCCCCTGAGTACCGGTCAGGCCTCGCGCCTGACACAGCCGGAAGAAACCTTCGATCTTCTCGTTGACCCCACCAACCGCCTGCACCTCACCAAACTGGTTGATCGAGCCGGTAATGGCGAAATCCTGTTTCAGCGGCGTACGCGACAAGGCCGAAATCAGCGCACAGACCTCGCCGAGCGAGGCACTGTCACCATCGACATAACCGTACGACTGCTCCAGCGCGATACTGGCCGAGATTTCCAGCGGAAACTGCTGGGCATAGCGACTGCCAAGAAAGCCAGTCAGGATCATCACCCCCTTGGAGTGAATCGGCTGGCCCAGGCTAACCTCACGTTCGATATCGACAATCCCGCTGCTGCCGGGATAGACCGTAGCACTGATCCGGGCTGGCACCCCGAATACCGAGTCACCGACCTCCAGCACAGTCAGCCCATTGCACTTGCCCACCGCCGCACCATCAGTGTCGATCAGAATCACCCCGGACAGCATGTCTTCGCGAATCCGTGCGCTGACGCGGCCGGTTCGGGTTTCCTTGGCTCGCAGCGCCCGCTCGATATGTGCGATGTCGGTAATCGGATCACTGGCCAACTGACGAATGAAATCAGCCTCGGCGACCAATTGAAAAATGTCGCTGATCCGCGCCGACAGACGGTGCTGATGCTCGGCCAGTCGAGCACTATAGGTCAGTACCCGGGCCACGGCAGCAGCGGTCAATGGCGCCAACCCCTCTTCCGAAGTCCGGGTCTTGAGCAACTGCGCCATACCCTCGATGCTATCCGGAGTACGTGGCAGGTCCTCGTCGAAATCGACCAGCACCCGGAACATCTCCTGAAAATCCGGATCCAGATCCTGCAAGGTGTAGTACACCTGGCGCGAACCGATGAGCACCACCTTGACGTTCAGCGGTATCACTTCCGGGGTCAGAGTCACCGTGGTCAGACGACCCAGTTCAGCCCAAGGCGATTCGGTCTTGAGTTCACGCGAATGCAGCGCCCGCTTGAGCGCTTCCCAGACAAAGGGCTCGCTCAACAAGCGTTCGGCTTCCAGGACCAGATAACCGCCATTGGCCCGATGCAAGGCGCCAGGGCGGATATGCCGGTAACTGGTGACCAGCGCACCCTGCTCCGAGCTGTACTCAATCCGCCCGAACAGGTTGTCATAGGAAGGGTGCGGCTCCTGCACCACCGGCGCGCCGCCGGTATTGTGATGACCAACCACCAGGCTCGGGCAATACTGCTCGGTCAGCAGCGCTTTCTTGTAGGCTTCCGGGCGCGGCTCAAGCCCACGCTCCTCGACCAACTGATCGATCACGGTCTTGAGCAGGTTCTGACGCATCGCCTGCAGATAATCGCAGACCGCCTGATTGCCGCAGTAACTCTCCAGCAGCGGTTCAAGCAATGGTTGAATGGCCTCGGTGATGGTCTGCTCGTTGAGCTCACGCAACTGGTTGCTGGACTCACGCTTCCACTGCGGCAGATTGGACAAGCCTTCGTTCAGCACCTCCTCCAGATTGGCGATATCCTCATGGAAACGCTCGCGCTCGGCCTCAGGCAACTGGGCAAAATCAGCCTCATCGAGCGCCTTGCCATCCTTCATCGGGGTAAAGGCAATGTTCTGCGCATCGCGGTAGATGGCGATACTCTTTTCCAACGCCTGGCGCTCGACCGAATCGATCGCCCGGTCATAGCGCTGATTGAAAGCCCGGTCGATGCTGCTCTTCTTCTGTTGATAGGCCGGATGCTCAAACACCGCCGGAAAGGTCGCCATCAGGTTGTCGATCAGCATCTCGATATCGGTGATCAACGTCCCGGCTGTGCCTGGCGACAGGCTCAGAGAGCAAGGCTCGCGTGGCTCATCGAAGTTGTTGACATAGACATAGTCCTGCGGCGTTACCTGACGTTTGGCCTCGGCCTTCAGATAACGCATCACATAGGAAAACCGCCCGGTTCCAGGCTCACCCATGACAAAAACGTTGTATCCAGGGCGGTGCATGGCCACCCCGAACTGCAACGCCTCGACCGCCCGCTCCTGGCCAAGAATGCCGCGAAACGGGTCAAGATCATCAGTGCTGGAAAAACCCAGATTGTCCAAGTCAATGGGGGCGGTCAATTGTTCGGGGGGCAGGCGTAACGCGTCAACGTCGATGGTCATCAAACATCCTTGGCATGAAATCTAGGCACTGATTGGCATTGTTGCCCCAGCGAGGTGGAACTGACAAGCACCAGCAACCTGGCAAAGCCCCAATTCCTACACTAGAGTCAGTGCCGGGGAAAATAACAATACAAGGTTGTAAGCGATGTCATTAACCACCCGGGAGTATCTCAACCACGACGCCACCGCCCTGGCAGAGCGCATCGCCCGCCGCGAAATCAGCGCCAGCGAATTACTCGACCTGACACTGGAACGCTGCCAACGGCTCAATCCACAACTCAACGCCATCTGTCAGCCAATGTTCGAGATTGCCCGCCAGCGCCTGAACGAACCCCTGAGTGGCCCGCTGGCCGGAGTGCCGATCCTGATCAAGGATGCGGTACAAGACTACGCCGGCCTGCCGACCGGCAATGGCAGCAAAGTGTTCAGCCGTATCCCGCAACGCAAACACTCGCATATCGTCCAGCGCCTGCTTGAGGCCGGTGCGGTGATCATTGGCAAGACCAACACCCCCGAACTGGCCTTAAAGGGCGTCACCGACCCAGCCCTGTTCGGCACTACCCACAACCCCTGGAACCCGGCCCACACCCCAGGCGGCTCCAGCGGCGGCTCAGCCGCGGCAGTGGCAGCCGGTCTGGTGCCCATGGCTGGTGCCAACGATGGCGGCGGCTCGATTCGCATTCCTGCGGCCTGCTGCGGACTGTTCGGTCTGCGCCCATCGCGCGGGCTGATCTCGGTCGGCCCGGGAGCAGCGGAAATCTGGGAAGGCGCCTCCAGTGACGGGGTACTGACCCGCAGCGTTCGCGACACGGCACTGGCGCTGGATATCCTCGCCGGCAACAACCCCGGCGACCCGCTGCACACGGCCTTGCCGGAGCACAGCTACCGAAGCCTGACCCAACGGGAGCCCGGCCAACTGCGCATCGGCTTCAGCACCCGTTCACCGCTTGGCACGCCGGTTCATCCCGAAGCAGTCAAGGCCGTTGAGCATGCGGTCAAATTACTGCAGGCGCTGGGTCACGAGGTAGTCGAAGCGGCACCGGACCATGACGGCCAGTTGCTGGCTCGCTGTTATCTGAATCTGTACTTCGGCCAGGTCGCCGCGACTCTGGACGAGGCTCGGGCGATGGGCGCCCGTGACGAGGAGTTTGAACTGCTGACCCGCACGCTGGCGGCCTTTGGCCGGGTCATGAGCAGCGCCGACTATGTACGCAGCCATCGCCAGTGGAACAGCTTCAGCCAGGCCCTGGGGTTGTTCCACCAGCAGCACGACCTGTACCTCACACCAACCCTGGCCCACCCGCCCATTCGCCACGAACAGGGCCAGCTACCGACAGCGCAGGCGCGAATACTGGAGCTGCTGCTGGCCACCGGACTACTGCCAATGCTCGCGCGCTGGGGGGTACTGGAGAACATGGTCAACGATATGGCTCGCAAGAATCTGACCTACGTGCCCTTTACCCAGTTGGCCAATCTGACCGGCACCCCAGCCATGAGCGTACCACTGTACTGGACCGCTGACGGTCTGCCGCTTGGTGTACAGTTCGGCGGGCCACCCGGCAGTGAGCCTCGCTTGCTGCAGCTGGCCCGACAACTGGAGCAGGCTCAGCCGTGGGCCGAGCGCTGGCCAGCGATGGTGCAGCAGGATCTGGGACGCGCTGGCAGCGCCGCGCCACAAGTCCGCAAGGCGGTGCCCTGCAAGGCCTGAATGGTCAGGCCCCGAGCGCCTTGACCAGCTCGCGCACCAGCGGTTTCATGAAGAAGCTCTCCTGCGGCATCAGGTCAACCCGGATGCCGCGCTCGCGTAGCTCGTCGGCCACTACCGGCCCAACAGCCGCCACCGTCAGCCCAGCTAGGGCCGCCAGCAACTCGGACTCACACTGCATCCGCCGGGCAATCTGCAGCAACCGGCGCACCTGCGTGGCGCTGGTGAAGGCGATGGCATCAACGGCCGGCTCAATCAAGGCCCGGACCAGGGCCTCGACCTGGGCATCCTCGACATCATCGGCATAGACATAGGGCGCCACCGTGCTGATCTGGGCACCGGCTTCCTGTAGAAACGTCACCAGCGGCACATTCGGCTCGGTGCCATAGAGCTGCACCGCCACACGCCGGCCCTGGAGATTTTCCGCTCGCAGGGTCTGAATAACCCCCTCGGTGGTCGGCTCCTGCGCCAGCACATCCGGCTTCAGGCCGATCTTGCGCAACGCCGCCCCCGGCTTCGGCCCACGCGTGATCTTGCGTACCTCGCCAAGCTTGACCACAAAGGCCTCACACAGCCCGCCACCGGCACGTTCGGCACTGGCGAGCAGGCGTCTCAGCCCCTCACCGGTCAACAGAATCAGGTCATCTACCGGCTGCTCGATGAAGGCCTGCAGCCAGGCCAGCACTGGAGTCTGGTCCGGAGCATCATGAATCGACACCAGCGGACAACGCAGCACATCGGCCCCGCGCTTGATCAACATATCGGCGAACAGATCGAGTTCGCGGCTTTCCGGCAAGGCTATGCGGCGACCGGTCAGGGGCAGAGTTTCGCTACTCATGGGCTATCACATTCGGCAAAAGGAACATTGTGCGGGCCTGCCGCACGAATGAAAAGCACTCATGGCACAGGGCAATGGAAACACCGGTTAATCACACGTAGCCGCAGGCTCGGTTGGCGCTGACTTGTTCTGGACCATTAGATGCCAGGGATGGCATCTACGAGCCCCCATGGATGGGTTCACGGCGTGTCCAGAACAAGTCAGCGCCCACCGAGCCCAACACTGAACCCGCTTAACCCAGACTGTTTTAGCTCTCCCAACCGCGCCGGTGCAGAATTTCGTCCAGAGTACGGCTGACCGCTGTGCAGTTGCGCACCATCTCGACCCGCTCCCAGGTCGACCGTTCGCCCTCATGGATCAGCCGGTGCATGGCCTCGCGCGAGGGCGGAGCCAGCAGGCGCAACGGGTGATCCCAGCGGTTGCGCAGAAAGATGTTGATATCAGCGGTGTAATCCTGGGCCAGCACACCGTAGGTCAGATGCTGCATCAGATTCAGTACCGGCGACTTGATCCGGATGTGCTCACGACTGAAGCGCAGCATCTCGGCACTGCCCATCTTCCACCAGCGGGCCTGATAGTTGACCAGACTGCGCAACAGGTTGCGCGGCACATCCGGATCAGGCGTGATGGCCAATGCAGCCGGATTGGTCATGCTGGAAATGAAGTGGTTTACCCCATACAAACGCGCCAACCGCTTGGCTGGCAGATCATCGGCAAAGGAGCCGTCGATCCATTTCTCTCCAGGCAGATAGGGCACGGTTTCACCCTTGGCATTGCGACACATCAGGGTTACCGGCGGATAAATACCGTAGATCGCACAGGAAGCCTGAACTGCAGAACGGATCAGCACATTGGGTGAGGTAATGGCGTTGAGCAAACGCGGTGCCTGACGTGGCTCCAGCCCCGTCACGGTGATATTGAGCTTGCGCCCGGTCAGCTCGAAAGCCTCCTGGAAGGTCAGATCGGGAATGATCTTGCCCAGATAGGCAATCAGATTCTCGGCATCCATATTCGGTCGCCCACTGCCCAGCAACGACAGTACCGGCCGAATCGCCCGGGTTTCCTCCACTTCATGGTGCAGGTTGTCCAGACTCAGGCGCTCATGCAGCTCTTCGTCGGTATGAGTACAGGCAGTGGCCGCCAAAATCGAGCCGGCGCTGCTGCCGGAGATGATTTCCGGCAGCAGACCCTGCTCGAATAGCGCCCGCAGCACCCCGGCATGGAAAAACCCCAAGACAGCCCCACCACTGAGCATCAACGCCGAGCGGCCATTGCAGTGACTGGCACGCAGGAAAAAGTCCTGTTTCTCGGCCAGGGGAATGATCTTGTCGTCTACCTGATCCAGGTCATGCAGCGCTCCGCACAACTCATCCAGATAGCGGCGGATCAGTTGCTTGGTCCCCAGCTTGGCCTTGTTGTACAGCGACGGCTTGCCCATCCCGCCGAGATTGCCGTGTACTCCCTCGTTGAGGGTGAACAGCAACTGCGGGTAATCGCGGCGAAACCGCAAGTCACGCAGGATATCCAGGCGCCGACGAATCGCCCGAAAGTCATAACTTTCGCAGGCATCGTCCTGCTTCCAGTCATCCAGCCCACATTCGTGGTCATAGGCCAGGGCCAACTCGACCCAATCCTGGTAGCTCTCTGCCTGTTCCATCTCACGCAGCAACTGCCGCGCGCGGGTACGTTGAAACAATTTCATATCCATCTCCTGCGTACAGAGCAAACCGTTACCGGCTCACCATCAAGCCTTGCTGACCACCAGCGATGCCACCGGACTATCAGCCGGGCGTTGGTCCGGGCCTTCGGCCGCCATCTTCAACCTGCTCGGTGCCGGCTTGCGGGTGCGTGGGCTACGGCGTTTGCCGGCACTGTCGCTTTGAGGCTCCTGCACGGACGGAGCAGACTCCTGAACACACAAGGCTGCCAGGCGTTCACGAAACTCCACGGTCGAAGCCTCCAGACAGGCGATATACACATCCATATCCGGCATCACTTCGCGGTCAGCCAGCACACCCAGATTGAGGCGATCGTAGATGCCGGTGATGCCATGACTGATGGCCATGCCATCGACAATCGGTACCACCGGATAAACCTGGCGAATCAAGGCTCCGGCAAAGTATTGCGGTGTCATCCCGGGAATCCCCGGCACATTGGTAATCAGGGTATTGATCAGTGGAACCCGCCCGGTCAAACGGGCCTTGTTCTGCAGCCAGGCACTCAGAGCCCGGACCGAGGGCGGCAGCATCTCGCCAGCCGAGTTATTGAGTTCGTACAGCACCTCCCGCGCCAGCGGGATTCCTTTGGCAGTGCGCCGCTGAACCGCCGTGAGGCGCTCCACCGGATCCTCGATATCGGTTCCGATGCCGATGAACATGGCTGAGATCAGATTGCCGCAATCCTTTTTCGCTTCTTCCGGGCGCAGCGACACCGGGCACATCGACACCAGCGATTCGCTCGGCAGTGCATGACGCTGCAGCAGATAGCGACGCAGTCCGCCAGCAATGATCGACAACACTACGTCATTGAGGCTGGCGCCCGGGCAGAGCTGACGCAATTGCTTAAGCTCAGGAATGCTCCACTCGAAGCCGCCGTAACTGCGATGCGGAGTGATTTCGGTATTGAACAACGTGCGTGGTACCCGGCGCTGCTCGGGCATCGCATCGCCCCGCAAGCGCTTGATCAGCTCAAAGCTCTTGCGCGAAAACTTCAGACCGGCCTTCATGCTGCGCAATGACTGCCCCATCATCCGGGGAGTGGTGCGGGCCCAGAGTTCCAACCGGCTGGGTGCCCGCTCGGCCACCACTACCCGGTTCTGCCGGCCGTACTCGTGCTGAGCGGTGGTTTCCATCAGCGCCTCACTCAACTCAACCGCAGCCTTGCCATCGACATAGGCATGGTGAAAACGGATCAGCACCGCAAAGCTGCCCGGCGGTACACCTTCGACATTGTTGAGCCCCTCGATGATATAGACCTCCCAGGGTGCCCGGCGCATATCGACACTGCGCGACATGGTCCGCGCGGTGAAAATACACAGTTGCCGCCAGTCACCCGGCTGCGGCAAGCCGACATGCCGCACGTGGTATTCCAGATCGAAATTGGGGTCATCCAGCCAGTACGGATCATCCAGCCCCAGCGGGGTCTGCACCAGACGGCGGCGAAAGTAGGAAGTAGCATTCAGGCGGTCGGCAATGTACTGCAGGATTTCCTTGTGGCGTACCAGCCCACCGGGAGCGGTCTGCTGATCACACAGCCACAGACTGCCGATCATCATCGGCTGGTTGGGTGCCTCGAAATAAAAAAAATGTGAATCCATGGGTGTCAGTTGTTTCATTAGTCTTGTCCTCGTGGAGACAGGGGGCAAAGGCGGCGGAACAGTCCAAAGAATTGACTCACACCAAAATACAGGCATTGACGACAATCAACAAAAGACCTTATTCCATAAGGGTTGGCGACTACCGGAAAGACCACGCCAAGAACACAATGAGACACTTATAGATAATGCAATTTTATGACCAACAAGTCACGCAGTGGCTAAAAACCAGCTGAAAAATGCAGAAAGGGCTCTGCCATTGATATGGGAGCAGCAACGGAATATCTGCCGGAGCCAGGCTCCGACAGCAGATGAGAGGCAAATCAGTGACAACGCACCATCAAGGTGCGCGCAAACTCAGGTACTGGAGCGCTTGACCAGCGCCAGCAGCCCGGCGGCACCGGCAAACAACCCGGCAAAGCTGCGGTTGACCAGACGCTGCTGGCCGGGTGACCGCAGCAGACGCAGCACCTTGGCCGCCAGCCCGGTGTACCCGGCCATCACGACCAGATCGACGCCAACCATGGTCAAGGCCATGACCCCGTACTGCGGCAGTAGCGGCTGGGCCGGGTTGATAAACTGCGGCAGCACCGCCAGCATGAACACCACCGCCTTGGGGTTGCTGACGTTGATCAGCAGGCCACGCAGCACCAGGCTCAACGGTCGCCCCGTTGGGCGGGGCGCCCGCTCATCGAGCACCGGCGCTGACGGGGCTTGCCACTGACGCAGGGCCAGATACAGCAGGTACAATACCCCGAACCACTTGATCAGGGTAAAGGCCAGCGCCGAAGTCGCCAGCACTGCCCCAACCCCAGCTGCAACGATCGCGATCTGAACCAGCAGCCCCAACTGCAGCCCAAGCGCCGTCCAATAGCCGCGTGAAAAGCCGTATTGCAGGCCACTGGCCATGGACGCGATGGCCCCCGCCCCGGGGGAAAGACTGATGATCCAGCAGGCCACAAAGAAGGCCAGCCAGGTTTCCAGAGCCATAATTACCTCTTGAACACACTCGAATGTTTACGCCAGCCTTGAGCCATCAATACCAGCAGAGTCAGTACGGTCAGTGGCAAGGCGTAATAGAGAACTGCGGTTTGCAGATCCTGCCGTGCGGGTGAGTCGCTTGCCGTCAGGATGAGATGCAGGGTGTAGAGCGCATAATAGCCCAGAAACAGCAGCCCTTCCCAACGGTTGATCCGCATGCCGCTGAAAAACACCGGCAGGCAGGCCACAGCCACCGCCAGCATGATCAGCATGTCGAACCTGAGCATCGCCGCCGATACCGCGATCCCACTGGGCGCCAGCAACGAAGCCAGACCCAGTACCGCCAGCAAATTGAACAGGTTGCTGCCAACCACATTGCCTACCGCAATGTCACGATGGCCGCGCACACTGGCGACCACCGAGGTCGCCACTTCCGGCAACGAAGTGCCAGCCGCAATGATGGTCAGACCGATCACTCGCTCCGACACGCCCAGCACCTGGGCCATGGTCACCGCCCCGGCAACCAGCCAGCGTGCACCCAGAACCAGCATGACCAACCCGCCCACAATCATCAGCAGGTTGACCGGTAGCGAGCCGCTTTCCGTCGGCACCTCAAGCTCAGAAGCCTCACCCGCCTGACGCCCGGCACGGCGACTGCTAACCACCAGAAACAGCGTATAGGCGATGATCAGACCGAGCAGCAGAGCTCCTTCACTGCGCCCCAGATGACCATTCATCGCCAGCAACCAGACCAACAGGCTGGCACCGATCATCAGCGGCACATCAAGCCGGATCAGTTGCCGAGACACCAGCAGGGGCGCGATCAGCGCCGACAGACCGAGAATGAACAATACATTGAAGATATTGCTCCCGAGCACATTGGCCAGAGCGATATCCCCCTGCCCTGCTACTGCCGCTCCGGCACTGACTGCCATTTCCGGAGCGCTGGTACCAAAAGCCACCACGGTCAGACCGATAACCAACGGCGAAATCCGAAAGCCAACCGCAAGCCGCGAAGCCCCTTTGACCAAAACCTCGGCACCCAGCACCAACAAACCCAGACCGAGTACGAACAACAGCAACTGCAACCATGACATGATGAAGCCCCTCCTGGGGCACGGGAAACCTGCGAACGCAGGCCTGATCAATCTAGCATGCCGGCCCAGGCGACTGAAGCCCCTCTCTTTTTGCACGCCGCAGGTTTGCGCGCTAAATTATGTATTCATACAGAGGGCCACCCCATGTCCACCCCCGATCCTTGCGCTGTATTGCTGCTCGATAATCAACTGTGCTTCGCCTTGCACTCGACCTCACTGCAAATGACCAAGGTCTACAAACCGCTGCTCAAGTCTCTTGGGCTGACCTATCCACAGTATCTGGCCATGCTGGTACTCTGGGAAAGTGATGGCATTAGTGTTGGCGATCTTAGTCAGCGGCTGCTGACCGACCCCGGCTCAGTGACTCCGGTACTGAAGCGTCTGGAAGCCGAAGGCCTGATCAACCGGGTGCGCAGCAAGAGCGACGAGCGCGTGGTCGAACTGTTCCTGACTGAGCGTGGTCAAACCCTGCGCGAACAGGCCAAGGCTCTGCCCGGCTGCATTCTAAAGGCCAGCGATCAGCCGCTGGACCGCCTGATGGCACTGCGCGATGAACTGCTTGCGTTGCGGGCCAGCCTGATCAAGCAAAGCTGACCCATCCGCCTTACCGCTCGTCGGCAAGTGCGGCTTTGCCTGGCAAATTATCTTGTGCGCAAAACAAATAGACGCTAACTTAATATCGTTAGCGCACAAAATATCATCCATACCCAGGAGGTTTATATGTCGATCCAACAAGTTGCCTACCGCGCCTATGCTGAAGCCACTGGTGGCCGCGATGGCCGAGCCATTTCATCCGACGGGATTCTTGATGTCGCCCTGACCACGCCGAAAGAGCTCGGCGGTGCCGGTGGTGCCGGAACCAACCCGGAACAATTGTTTGCCGCCGGCTATTCGGCCTGCTTTATCGGCGCCATGAAGTTCGTCGCCGCCCAGGAAAAAATCGCCCTGCCGGCAGATGTGTCGATTGAAGGTGTCGTCGGTATTGGTCCGATTCCCAATGGCTTCGGGATTGAAGTCGAATTGCGGATCAACCTGCCAGGCATGGAACGTAGTCAGGCTCAGGCGCTGATTGAAAAGGCTCACCAGGTCTGCCCCTACTCCAACGCGACCCGTGGCAATATCGATGTCACCCTGACTCTGCTCGACTGAGCCCACAGGTTTAGGTAAAACTCTGCCGAGACCTCAGCCCAGTGAGGAGACCGGCCCCAGTCTGGCTTCGGCCAGGCTCTGGCCGGCTCGCTCAATCAAAGTGTCCAGATTGTCATAGGCCGTGGCACTGGCGACACCCGTGCTGACCCTGAGCGGCCAGCCTATAGGAAAATCATGGTTGCGGATCATCAGCAGAATCCGCTCGCCAACCAGATCCGCCTCCTCGATGCCGGCTTCAGTGCAAACCACCAGAAAGCGCTCGGCCTCCCAGCGAAAAACCTTGTCCACATCGCGCAACCCGTCACGCAGCAGTTCGCTAAGCTCAATCAGTACCCGGTTGCCCATCATCGGGCCATGCTCACGACTGATTTTGTCGAAGTCATCAAGATCCAGCAGTATCACCGACAGCGGCCGGCCAAACCGTTGGGCGCGTTTAAGTTCATGGTTGAAGAACCCGATCAGGGCATTGTGGTTGGGCAAACCGGTCAATTCGTCCAGCCCCTGCAAGCTGTGCAAACGGCGTTTAAGCCGGCGCTGGCGCCGCCACCAGAACAGGCTGGTCAGGCCAATCGCCAGCAGAGTCCAGCCAAGCGACGGCAACAGCGGCAAAAATAGTTCAGTCACCAGAAAGCGATAAGTCCCGATCCAGGCCGCAGGCTCCAATGCCAGGGCCTGATCCGAACACAGCAATAGAAATACGCCCAGCCCTATTGGCAGGCGTCGGACCTCAATAGCAGTGATACTGGAATGGACGGGGTTCAAAGTGGCTCATTACCATCATGGGATAACCCAAGAATAGCGTGGTTTTGAGCACAACGTGGGGAGAAGAAAGAGCTTTATCGGCTCATTCCCCGCCCGCAGCCGGTCAAACCGGCAGCGGGCGAGGAGCACCAATCAGAGAGGCTTGCCGCGATTGCCGTGGGCTACCACGAACGCCTGCACCGCTGGCAGTTCGTTGGCCAGTACAGTGCAGCGCTCGGGACGCTCGAACAAATCAGCCAGGTGGGCCGGCAGATGCGGCTCCTCACCAACGGCCGCCTTGCGTACCGCCTCGGGGAACTTGACCGGATGCGCCGTACCCAGCGTAATCATCGGCGTGCTCATGCTGCGCCGGCACTCACGCGCAGCTCGCACACCAATGGCAGTATGCGGGTCGAGCAGCTCGCCACAGTCACGGTACACCTCGGCAATGGTCGCACAGGTACCTTCGTCATCTACCGCCAACGAGTCAAACAGCTTGCGCGCCTCAGTCCAGCGATCATCCTCAACCGACAGCTTGCCGGTTTGCTTGAAGCTGTCCAGCAGCTCGGCTACCAAGGCTCCATTGCGCCCGTGCAGATCGAACAGCAGGCGCTCGAAATTGGACGACACCATGATATCCATCGACGGCGACAGCGACGGATGCAGGGTGTCCTTGTCGTAGCGGTTGCCGCTCATGAAGCGGTGCAGGATATCGTTGCGGTTGGTGGCGACGATCAGTTGGCTGATCGGCAGCCCCATGTTGCGCGCCAGATAGCCGGCAAAGATGTCGCCAAAGTTGCCGGTCGGTACCGAAAACGCCATCGAGCGTGCCGGTCCGCCGAGCTGCAGCGCGGCATGGAAGTAGTAGACGATCTGGGCCATGATCCGCGCCCAATTGATCGAGTTGACCGCCACCAGCCGGGTCCCCTTGAGGAAACCCTGATCAGCGAAGCTGGCCTTGACCATCTCCTGACAGTCATCGAAGTTGCCTTCGATGGCGATGTTGTGGATGTTGTCACCGGCAATGGTGGTCATCTGCCGACGCTGTACCTCGGACACCCGGTTGTGCGGGTGGAGGATGAAGATGTCGACATTTTCACAGCGCCGGCAACCCTCGATGGCCGCTGAACCGGTGTCACCAGAGGTTGCCCCCATGATCACCACGCGCTCACCGCGCTTGATCAGGAAGTGATCGAGCAACCGCCCCAGCAGTTGCAGGGCAAAGTCCTTGAACGC
This sequence comes from Pseudomonas jilinensis, assembly GCF_003586265.1. Lineage (NCBI taxonomy): Bacteria > Pseudomonadati > Pseudomonadota > Gammaproteobacteria > Pseudomonadales > Pseudomonadaceae > Pseudomonas > Pseudomonas jilinensis. The sequence goes on from NZ_QJSA01000017.1 coordinate 66,636, forward strand.
CAGGGTCGGGCCGTGGAACAGCTCCAGCACCCATTCGTTGCTGTCGAGCTGACGCAGAGGTGCTACCGCGCTGTGGGCGAATACGCCGTAGGTATCCTTGAGAATCGCCTTGAAATCGGCGTCACTGATCGAGCCGGTCACAAACGGGCGCATCACGTTGAAGGCCAGTTCGTGATAAGGCAGGCCAGCCCAGGAGGCAATCTCTTCCTGGCTGAAGCGCGGCAGATTCTCAGGCACGTACAAACCGCCATCACTGGCCAGACCGGCCAGCAACACATCTTCAAAATTCAGGGCCGGCGCCTGGCCGCGGGTGCTGATATAACGCATGACAAAACCCTTCAGGTTTTAGTTGAGTTGTTCAACCCGGATCCGGGTTACCGGGCCGGCGATGTCGTCGAGCGCCTCGATGGCAGCAATGGCGTCGTTCATCTGCCGCTCGAGCACTTCGTGGGTCAGCAGGATCATCGGCACCAGGCCGTCATGCTCCTCGGCTTCCATCTGCATGATCGACTCGATGTTGATCCCGCGCTCGGACAGAATGGTCGCCACCTTGGCCAGCACGCCCGGACGATCCTGGGCCTGCACGCGCAGGTAGTAGGCGGTCTCGACCTCTTCGACCGGCAGCACCGGATGATCGGACAGGCTGTCGGCCTGGAACGCCAGATGCGGCACGCGGTTGTTCGGGTCAGTGGTCAGGGTACGGACCACGTCGATGATATCGGCCACCACCGCCGAAGCGGTCGGCTCAGCACCGGCGCCGGCACCGTAATACAGAGTCGAGCCCACTGCATCGCCGTTCACCATCACCGCGTTCATCACACCGTTGACGTTGGCGATCAGGCGATCCTCGGGAATCAGCGTCGGGTGTACCCGCAGCTCGACCCCGGCATCGGTACGGCGGGCTACACCCAGATGCTTGATCCGGTAGCCCAGCGCCTCGGCGTAATTGACGTCGGCAGTGGTCAGCTTGGTGATGCCCTCGGTATAGGCCTTGTCGAACTGCAGCGGGATACCGAATGCGATGGAAGCAAGAATGGTCAACTTGTGCGCAGCATCGATACCTTCGACATCGAAGGTCGGATCGGCCTCGGCATAGCCCAGCGCCTGGGCTTCGGCCAGCACATCCTCGAAGGCCCGGCCCTTGTCGCGCATTTCGGTCAGAATGAAGTTGCCGGTACCATTGATGATGCCGGCCACCCAATTGATCTGGTTGGCCGCCAAACCTTCACGCAGAGCCTTGATGATCGGAATCCCGCCAGCCACGGAGGCTTCGAAGGCAACCATCACGCCCTTGTCTCGGGCAGCCTGGAAAATTTCGTTGCCGTGTACGGCGATCAGCGCCTTGTTGGCAGTGACCACATGCTTGCCGTTGGCAATCGCCTGCATCACCACCTCGCGCGCCACACCATAACCGCCGATCAGCTCGACGACGATGTCGATCTCGGGGTTGTTGACCACGGCAAATACGTCATCAGTCACCGGGGTTGAACCCAGGTCGCAGTTAGGGTTGAGCTGACGGGCGGCAATCTGGCCGACCTCAATGCCCCGACCTGCCCGGCGGGCAATTTCAGCGGCGTTGCGCTGCAAGACATTGAATGTACCACCACCAACGGTGCCCAACCCACAGATACCTACTTTGACCGGTTTCAAACTATGGTCCCCACGTATTCGTTGTGTCTGATTATATGAAAGTTCACTGACGCCCTACTCCGAAGGCGCACATTATTGAGCCATACGGCTGGCGTCAATGACCCCAGCGACGACTGGCTCACTGATTGGCCAGTGCTTCCTCGGCCAGCATTCCGGCCGGCTTGTAGCCCGGCACCAGGGTGCCATTGGCCAGGAAGATCGCCGGCGTTCCCTGCACCCCCACCTGCGCGCCCAGAGCGAACTGCGCTTCGACCGGGTTGTCACAACTGGCCTGCGGCACCGACTGGCCAGCCTTGGCCCGGGTCATGGCCGCCTGTTTGTCCGCCGCGCACCAGATCGATTGCATGGTCACAGCGGTCGGAGTGTTCATGCCCGAACGCGGGAACGCGGCGTAACGCACTTCGATCCCCAGCGCATTGAGCTCTTCGACCTCGGTGTGCAGCTTGCGGCAGTATCCACAATCCACATCGGTGAACACCGTGATATGGGTCTTGGGCTGTTCCGGCGAGAAAATCACCAGGTCTTCACGCGGCAGGCTGTTGATCAGGTCACCAATGACCTTGGACTCAGCAGCAGCGGTCAGGTTGCGCGGTTGCTCGCCATCAACCTGGAACAGCGCGCCCTGAAGCATGTAGCGGCCATCGGCACTGGCGTACAGTACCCGGCCATTTTCGAGCTGGACCTGATACAGACCGCTGATAGGGGTTTCACTGATGCTTTTGACCGGTATGCTGATGTTCAGCCGGCCGAGGGTATCGCGGATGGCCTGATCATCAGCCAGTGCTTGACCGGCCAGCAGCGCCAGAGCCACGCCGGCAAGGTATTTCAGTCGCATGCATTATTCCTCTTGAAGACGTACAAGCTTACCACGAAACCCGCCCATCACCCACGGGGATGATGGCGCGCGTGCAGTTCCTGCAAGCGCTGCCGGGCCACATGGGTGTAGATTTGGGTAGTCGACAGGTCGCTGTGCCCCAACAGCATTTGCACCACGCGCAGATCGGCGCCGTGATTGAGCAGGTGCGTGGCAAAGGCGTGGCGCAGGGTATGCGGTGACAAGCTGCCACGCACCCCCGCCACCTGGGCATGCAGCTTGATTCGATGCCAGAAGGTCTGACGGGTCATCTCCCGGGCCTGGCGGCTGGGGAACAGCACATCACTGGGCGTCCCGCCAAGCAGCGCCGGCCGTGCTTCCTGCATGTAGCGCTGAATCCAGACCAGCGCTTCTTCGCCCATCGGCACCAGCCGCTCCTTGCTACCCTTGCCGGTCACCCGAATCACCCCCTGGCGCAGATTGACCTGATCCAGACGCAGACCGACCAGTTCGCTGACCCGCAGCCCACAGGCATACAGCACCTCAAGCATGCAGCGGTCACGCAGCCCCAGACTGTCGGACACATCCGGCGCCGCCAGCAAGGCTTCAACATCAGCTTCGCTCAGACTCTTGGGCAGAGGCCGACCCAGCTTGGGCATGGCCACATCCAGACTCGGGTCTTCGCCAAGCAACCCCTGACGCACTGCATAGCGGTAAAACCCACGCACACAGGACAGCAAACGTGCGGTCGAGCGGGCCTGGTATCCCTCACCGATCCGCCAGGCCAGATAATCCATCAACTCGCCCCGGCCAACAGCCAGCAACCCGCCACGCCGAGCCATTAACCAGCGCGCCAACTGCTCCAGATCACGCCGATAGGCATCCAGGCTATGCTGCGACAGGCCGCGCTCAAGCCACAGGCTGTCGATATAGCGGGCAATCAGTTGCTGTTCGGTATCAGAAAGCGCGGTCATGCGCAGGAGTTTGCAGCGCCAGCCGATAAGCTGCAAGCGGCCCGGCGCTCAGACCTGGGAAAGACTGGAAGCACAAACAAAAAAAGCAGCCCGAAGGCTGCTTTTCTGGGAACCACCGTCCAATCAGGACAGCTTCTCCTTGATACGTGCGGCTTTGCCGGACAGCTCGCGCAGGTAGTACAGCTTGGCCTTGCGAACGTCACCACGACGCTTGACGCTGATGCTGTCGATCAGTGGGGAGTAGGTCTGGAAGGTACGCTCAACACCCACACCGCTGGAGATCTTACGCACGGTGAAGGCAGAGTTCAGACCACGGTTACGCTTACCGATAACCACGCCTTCGAAGGCCTGCAGGCGCTGACGATCACCTTCCTTTACTTTTACCTGAACGATGACGGTATCACCCGGAGCGAACTCGGGGATTTCCTTGTTCATCTGTTCTGCTTCAAGCTGAGCAATAATGTTGGACATTTCAAACTCCTGCGCAAGCCGCCGGACTTGCATTACTGGTTATCGGTTGCCTGTTCGCGAAGAAACTCCGCCAACAGCTGTTGCTGTTCATCGCTCAATGCCAGATCCTTGAGCAACTCCGGTCGGCGTTGCCAGGTTCTGCCCAAAGACTGTTTGAGTCTCCAGCGCCGGATCAGAGCATGGTTACCACTGAGCAGCACCTCCGGTACGCGCCGCCCGGCGAATTCTTCCGGACGGGTGTAGTGCGGACAATCCAGCCACCCTTCCGTAAAGGAATCCTCCACCGCCGAATCCGCATGCCCAAGCACGCCAGGAATCAGTCGGGTTACCGCATCCAGGAGCACCATGGCCCCCAGTTCGCCACCGGACAACACATAGTCACCGATGGAAATCTCTTCATCGACGCACATCTCAATGATGCGCTCGTCGATTCCCTCATAACGCCCGCAGACCAGTACCAGACTGTCCAGCGCCGCCAACTCGGTGACTCGCTGTTGAGTCAGCGGCCGACCCTGGGGCGACAGATAAATCACCCGTGGCGGTGAGGGTGCCTGCTGGCGGATCGCCTGAATGGCTTCCAGCAGCGGCTCAACCTTCATCAGCATGCCCGGACCACCACCAAAGGGCCGGTCATCAACCGTACGGTGACGGTCATGGGCATGGTCACGCGGGTTACTGAAGGCTACCTCCAGTTGACCGCGCTTGACTGCGCGACCACTCACCCCGTGCTCGGTCAAGGCCGAAAACATCTCCGGGAACAGGGTTACTACACCGGCCCACACCGGTCAGAACTCCGGATCCCAGTCGACCTGCATGACACCAGCATTCAAGTCGATATCCAGCACGTACTGCCCGGGCAAATAGGGCAACAAGCGCTCGCGCTTGTCCAGGCTGCCGTCACAGGGTTTAACCACCATGACATCGTTGGAGCCGGTTTCCAGCAGGTGGTCGACACGCCCCAACAACTGGCCATCAACGGTTATCACCTGCAAGCCTTCGAGCTGGTGCCAGTAATACTCACCTTCTTCAAGGTTCGGCAGGGCCGATCGCGGCACGCAGATCTCGAAGTCGACCATCTCCAGTGCCTGGTCACGGTCACTGACACCCTTGAGCGTCGCAACCACAACCCGCCCCTGAAGACGGCCCGAGGTGACGGACACCGTGCGCAACTCCGAACCACGCCGCAGCGTCCAGGTCCGGTAATCCAGCACGTTATCCAGCGGGTCGGTGTGGGAATACACCTTGACCGCCCCGCGAATGCCATGAACCGATACGATTTTACCGAGGACCACCAGCGGTGATTCGGCCGATTCAGGCACGGCTGTCATCTCAGGCAGAGGCCTGGGCTTCCTTCAGCAGAGCAGCAACGCGGTCAGACGGCTGTGCACCTTGACCCAGCCAGTAGCTGACGCGCTCCTGGTTGACCGACAGACGCACTTCACCACCGGTAGCGACCGGGTTGAAGAACCCTACGCGCTCGACGAAACGGCCGTCACGGGCGTTGCGGCTGTTGGCGACGGTCAGATGATAGAAGGGGCGCTTCTTGGAGCCACCACGAGCAAGACGAATGGTTACCATGTCGACATCGTTTCCTGTGTTTGAGTAACGCTGCAATAATTCTTACAACAAAAGTTCAGCACGAGCCTATAGCCCGAAAGGTCGCGTATTCTACGGAATATCACGACCAAAGAAAACTCTTTTTTGATCAAGGGCTGTACAGCACTCAGAAGCGCGGCATACCACCACCCGGCGGCAGCATACCTCCGCCGCCCATACCGCCCATACCGCCCATTCCACCCATGCCGCGCATGAGCTTGGCCATGCCACCTTTGCCGGCGACCTTTTTCATCATCTTCTGCATCTGCTTGTGCTGCTTGATCAGCCGGCCAATATCCTGAATCTGGGTACCGGAACCGGCCGCGATCCGGCGCTTGCGCGAGCCGCTGATGATGTCAGGGTTACGCCGCTCAGCCGGCGTCATCGAATTGATGATCGCCTCCATCTGACGGAACTGCTTCTCGGCCTGGGTCTGGGCCGTTTCCATCTGACTGGCGTTGATCTTGCCGCCCATCATCGGCAGCTTGTCCATCATCGAACCCAGACCGCCCATGCTGCGCATCTGCTGCAACTGGTCGCGAAAGTCCTCGAGATCGAAACCCTTGCCCTTCTTGAGCTTCTTGGCCAGTTTGTCGGCCTTGTCCTTGTCGAGCTTCTGCTCGGCCTGCTCGATCAGGCTGAGCACATCACCCATGCCCAGAATCCGCGAGGCGACCCGATCCGGATGGAACGGCTCCAGCGCATCGGTTTTCTCGCCTACCCCAAGGAACTTGATCGGCTTGCCGGTGATATGCCGCACCGACAGCGCCGCACCACCACGGGCATCACCATCGACCTTGGTCAGAATTACCCCGGTCAGCGGCAACGCCTCATTGAAGGCCTGGGCCGTATTGGCCGCATCCTGACCGGTCATGGCATCGACCACGAACAGGGTTTCGGCTGGCTTGGCGGCAGCATGGACCAGCTTGATCTCGTCCATCATCTCGGCATCGACATGCAGACGACCGGCGGTATCGACGATCAGCACATCCATGAACCGACTCTTCGCCTCGCGCAGAGCCGCCTCAACAATAGCTACCGGCTTCTGGCTCAGGTCCGAGGGGAAGAAATTCACCCCCACCTCGCCAGCCAGGGTCTCCAACTGCTTGATCGCGGCCGGACGGTAAACGTCGGCGCTGACCACCATGACCTTTTTCTTCTGCCGCTCGCTCAGGGTCTTGGCCAGCTTGGCCACGCTGGTGGTCTTACCCGCCCCCTGCAAACCGGCCATCAGGATCACTGCCGGCGGCGTAACCGCCAGATTCAGGCCCTCGGCCTGGCCCATGACCGCTTCGAGTTCCGCCTTGATGATCTTGACGAACACCTGACCCGGCGACAGGCTGCGGCTGACCTCCTGGCCTACCGCACGGTCACGCACCTGATCGACAAAGCTCTTGACCACCGGCAAGGCCACGTCGGCCTCGAGCAGCGCCATGCGCACTTCGCGCAGGGTATCCTTGATATTCTCTTCGGTGAGCTTGGCCCGGCCGGTCACACCCGCCAGGCTGCGTGACAAGCGTTCGGTAAGATTTTCAAACATCGGCGAATTCTCCTCGGCCACGCCCTGAAATCAGGCGGCGCCACAATCAAGCGGCAAAGTATAACCCGCCACCGCCCATGTTAATAGCAAGGCGCTTTATCCGCGCCGCGGCTTGTGCCACACTTCGGGTTTGTTGATAACCACTCTCAAGGATGTATGACAGCGCTGACTTCCAGCCTGCTTGCCGCCAGCCTCTACCTGGGCGGTACGCTCTATCAAATGCACTGCCTGGGCAAACGCCTGGCAGTCAACGCCAACCTGCTGCGCGGCATCGGTGTGTTTGCGCTATTGGCGCACGCAGTCAGCCTGTACCTGCAACTGATCACCGACCAGGGGTTGTCGCTGGGCTTTTTCAACGCCGCCTCGCTGATCGCCTGGCTGATCATTGCCCTGACGCTGTTGTCGAGCCTGCGCGCACCGGTCACCAGCCTGCTACTGGGACTCTACCCGCTGGCCCTGATCACCGGCGTACTGGCCTGGCTGTTTCCCAATCACGGCACCACCCTGGTAGCCGGACAAAGTGGCCTGCTGGTGCATGTGCTGCTGTCGATCCTGGCCTACGGCATTCTGACCATCGCCGCGTTCCAGGCAATTCTGCTGGCCATTCAGGAATATCAGCTCAAGCACAAGCACCCCACCCGCTTTATCCGCACCTTCCCGCCACTGCAAACCATGGAGCGGCTGCTGTTCCAGTTTCTGCTGTGCGGCGAAATCCTGCTGACCCTGGCTCTGTTGTCGGGCTTCATGTTCCTCGACAACATGCTGGCACAGGGCATAGCGCACAAGACCCTGCTGTCATGCCTGGCCTGGGTGGTGTTCGGTATTCTGCTATGGGGCCGGCATTTCCGCGGCTGGCGTGGCAGCTATGCGATCCGCTGGACCCTGGCCGGGTTCCTGCTGTTGATGCTGGCCTACTTCGGCAGCAAACTGGTACGCGAATTCCTGCTACCGCTGTGATCACACTGTCCGAGGCCCGACCTTGAACGATACCCACACAGGCACACTGCTGATTCTGCTGGGCCTGCTGATCATCCTCTCGGCGTTCTTTTCCAGCTCCGAGACCAGCATGATGAGCCTCAACCGCTACCGGTTGAAGCACCTGAGCAAGGAAGGCAATAAAGCGGCCCGGCGCGCCTCCCGGCTGCTGGAGCGCCCGGACCGACTGCTGGGCACCATTCTGGTTGGCAACAACATCGTCAACATCCTGGCCGCCTCGATCGCCACCGTGGTCGCAGTGCAGATCTGGGGCGAGGCCGGAATCGCGATTGCCACCTTTGGCCTGACCATCGTCATTCTGATCTTCGGCGAGATTACCCCCAAGACCCTGGCCGCCCTGCGCCCCGAGCTGATCGCCTTTCCGGTCAGCATCATTCTGGCCGTGCTACAGAAGGTGCTGTATCCCATCGTCTGGGTCTGCAACGCCATCAGCAATCAGTTACTGCGCCTGCTCGGGGTCAACCCTAACGCCGCCGACGGCGACCAGCTCAGCACCGAAGAACTGCGCACCGTAGTGCGTGAGGCCGGACTGGGCATCACCCGCAGCCGCCAGAACATGCTGCTGGGCATCCTCGATCTGGAAAAGATGACGGTCAACGACATCATGGTGCCGCGCAACGAAGCCGTGGGCATCGATATGGAAGACGACATCGACACAATCATCAACCAGTTGCGCAACTGTCATCACACCCGGCTGCCGGTCTACCAGGGCGACATCAACCACGTCACTGGCATAGTCCACATGCGCTCGATCGCCCGTCTGCTCAGCCGCGGAGAGCTGACCAAGGACGCTTTGGTCGGCGCCTGCAAGGACCCCTATTTCATTCCTGAAAGCACGCCACTGCACACCCAACTGTTCAACTTCCAGAAACAGAAGCGCCGGATCGCCATCGTGGTCGACGAATACGGAGACGTGATTGGTCTGGTCACCCTGGAAGATATTCTTGAAGAGATCGTCGGCGAATTCACCACCGATATGCTGCTGCCCAGCCAGGATATCCACCCGCAGTCCGACGGCAGCTACGTGATCGACGCCGCCAGCTCGATCCGCGACATCAACCGCCACCTACAGTGGAAATTGCCGGCCGACGGCCCCAAGACCCTCAATGGCCTGATTACCGAGCAGCTGGAAAGTATTCCAGAAACCAGCGTGTGCCTGAGTATCGGCCCCTACCGGATGGAAATCCTGCAAACCAAGGACAATATGGTCAAAAGCGTGCGAGTCTGGCAGCGAACCCTGGATCCCCAGGTCAACACCGCCGCAACAGGCAATCAGGACTCAAGCGCCAGCCATTGACGCACTATTGAGCCCGCCCACAGGCGATAGCCTTCGGCGGACGGGTGATAGCCATCACGGGCCAGGTAATGTGCCTGAAAGGGGATATCCAGCGTGCAGTAAGCCGCTCCGCTATGCGCCACCAACCGGCGCAGATCAGCATCCAGCAGGCCAGCACGCAAGCCGAACCAGGCCCGCAGCGGCTGCGGCAAAGCCCGGAACTGCCCGAGGGGAGGCACCGCGCTGACCAGCACCTGAGCACCGCTGGCACCCAAGGCAGTGATCAGCGCGGACACTTCAGTCCGCCAGCGCCAGCGCGGGGTCAAATGCGTGGTGTCGTTGACGCCCAGCACCAGCACCACCAGATCCCAGCGCTGACCACTCACAGCCGGCAGCAACTCACTGCGACACTCTGCAGCCCGCACACCGTTACGGCCACAGGCCCGCCACTCGACGGCACGCCCGGTAGCCTGCGCCAACTGCCGGGCCAATTGACCGGCCAGAGCTTCAGCCTGTGAATCCACACCAACCCCGGCCACGGTCGACTCACCGACCAGCAACAAGCGCAGCGGCTCAACATTCCAGACGCCTTCCGGCTGCTCGCAACCCTGCCAGGGCTGCGCCGCATCCGGCAGGCGCAAGGCCGTGCGTTTGACCCACAAGGCCTGCGGCAGCAGCAGCGGTAGTGCCGGTGCAGCCAGATACCACCAGCGGCTCAGAGCTTGACCTCGACAGCATTGGCCGCGCGCAGCGCCTTGGCCCGTGCCGTTTCAATATCCGCATCCAGCGCCAGCGCCACCCCCATGCGCCGCTGCCCATCGACCTCAGGCTTGCCGAACAGACGCAACTGGGTATCCGCCTCACTCAATGCCCGTTCCAGATTGCCAAAACGCACATCCTGCGACTGGCCATTGACCAGAATCACCGCCGAGGCGGCCGGGCCGAACTGACGAATCGCCGGTACTGGCAAGCCGAGGATCGCCCGGGCATGCAGGGCAAACTCGGACAGATCCTGGGAAATCAGCGTGACCAGCCCGGTATCGTGCGGGCGCGGCGACACCTCGCTGAACCAGACCTGATCACCCTTGATGAACAGCTCGACTCCAAACACCCCGCGCCCACCCAGAGCATCAGTCACCGCCCGGGCCACCCGTTGCGACTCGGCCAGAGCAGCCTCGCTCATGGCCTGCGGCTGCCAGGACTCCTGGTAGTCGCCGGCTTCCTGACGATGACCAATAGGCGCGCAGAAACTGGTGCCACCGGCATGGCGCACGGTCAGCAGTGTGATCTCGTAATCAAAATCGACAAAGCCCTCGACGATCACCCGCCCCTGGCCGGCCCGGCCACCCGCCTGGGCATAATCCCAGGCTGGCTCCACCTGATCGGTCGTGCGCACCAGACTCTGGCCCTTGCCCGACGAACTCATCACCGGCTTGACCACACACGGCAAACCAATCTCGCGGATCGCCCGTTGATAGTCTTCCAGGCTGTCGGCAAACCGGTATGGCGAGGTCGGCAACCCCAGCTCCTCGGCGGCCAGACGGCGGATACCTTCCCGGTCCATGGTCAACCAGGCCGCCTTGGCGGTCGGGATCACGGTATAACCTTCCTGTTCCAGCTCCAGCAGCACCGGCGTGGCAATGGCCTCGATCTCCGGCACGATATAGTCGGGCTGCTCAGACTCGATCACCTCACGCAACAGGCGGCCATCGAGCATATTGATCACATGATGGCGGTGGGCGACCTGCATAGCCGGTGCATTGGCGTAGCGATCCACCGCGATCACCTCGCAGCCCAGGCGTTGCAGCTCGATCACCACTTCCTTGCCCAGCTCGCCCGAGCCCAGCAGCAATACCCGAGTGGCCCCGGCGGCCAGCGGCGTTCCAATTTGCGTCATACCGATGTTCCTTGTTGTGAAGCAGGCTCGAACAGCAGCCCCTGATCCCGAGCGCGCTGCTCGCAACGCGCCAGCACCGCGCGCCGCTCGGCGTCACTCATCCGCCCCCATTGAATGATTTCCTGACCGCTGCGCTGGCAGCCGGTGCAGATATCTTGCTCATCAAGCATACAGACAGAGACACAGGGCGAAGGGACGGGCGTTGTCATGACTCAGTCGACCTGCACCTTGAGCTCATCACGGAAACGCCGGGCATTCATGACGTAATGCGCCGCACTGGCTTCCAGCATCTTCTTCTGCGCCTCGCTCAACTGCTTGACCACCTTGCCCGGCGAGCCCATCACCAGCGAACCATCAGGAATTTCCTTGCCCTCCGGGATCAGGCTGTTGGCGCCGATGATGCAATGCTTGCCGATCTTGGCGCCGTTGAGCACCACCGCGTTGATGCCGATCAGGCTGTAGTCGCCGACATCGCAACCGTGCAGCATGGCATTGTGGCCAACGGTAATGCCCTTACCCAACACCAACGGGATGCCGTGATCGGCATGCAGCACAGCGCCATCCTGCACATTGCTGTGCTCACCGATCACGATCCGCTCGACATCGCCACGTACCACCGCGCCAAACCAGACGTTGGCACCGGCGGCCAGCGAAACCTTGCCAATCACGGCGGCAGTCTCAGCGATCCAGGCGTCCTCGGCCATTTCGACCCGATCATTACCCAGGCTGTATTTCATCACGGCTCCTCAATCAGCGTTCTTTATCATAGGGGGTATGCAAAGGGATCCGCGCATCGAAGGCCACGTTCATCAACTCGACCAGCATCAGCGCAGTCAGCCCCCAGATCTTGTGCCCCTGGAAGCGATAGCTGGGCACATACCAGCTCCGCCCTTCGTAATCGATGCGATGGGTCATTTCGCGCTGATCCTCAAGAAAGAACTCGACCGGTACCCGGAACACTTCCTCGATTTCACCGCTGTTGGGCGCCAGGTCGAACACATCCGGCACGATCCCGACATAGGGAGTGACCTTGATTCCGTAGCGCGACACCAGGCTGCCCATAGGGCCGACAACGTCGACCAGCTCCGGCAGCAGGCCGATTTCCTCGTGCGCTTCGCGCAGGGCGGTGTAGCACAGATCGACATCCCCCGGGTCCCGACGGCCGCCAGGAAAAGCCACCTCACCGGAGTGGGTAGACAGACGCTGGGAGCGTACAGTCAGAATGATTTCCGGTTGTTCGTGCACACAAGTGACAGGTATCAGGACCCCGGCCTCGGGGAGACCGACCGCATCGATCTGCCGGGGTTGGTAGCCGAGCACTCGACTGCGCATCAGGTCCAGCATGCAAACCACCTCAAAGCATTTTCCCCAATGATGGCATGATCCCCCGGCGGGAACCAGTTGCCCAACCGGCAAATGGGCCGCAAGATAGGACAAAACAACGAGCGTGATATCGTCAGGGTCTGTTCACTTATCATGAGATTTTGCAGCCAATGCGGCCAACCCGTCAGCCAGCGCATCCCGGAAGGCGATGACCGGCTGCGCTACGTCTGCGACACCTGCGCGACGGTGCATTACCAGAACCCGCGCATCGTCGCCGGTTGCCTGGCGGTATACCAGCAACAGGTACTGCTGTGCCGGCGCGCCATCGAACCGCGCCGGGGCTTCTGGACCTTGCCGGCCGGCTTCATGGAGAATGGTGAAACCACGATTGAGGCGGCCCTGCGCGAAACCTGGGAAGAGGCTCGCGCCCGGGTCCATGCCGAACAGCTCTACATGCTGTTCAACCTGCCACATATCAATCAGGTCTACATGTTCTTTCGTGCCGAGCTGAGCGATCTGGACTTCGCCGCCGGCGAAGAAAGCCTGGAAGTCAAACTGTTCGATGAGTCGGAGATCCCCTGGGAGCAGTTGGCCTTCCCTACCGTAGGCAAAACCCTGCGCCAGTTCTTTATCGACCGGCAGCAGCATAACTTCCCGGTCCACGTTCAGGACATTCGCTACAACCCCGGAAAAAGGTCGTAACAATGCCCCGTCTGCTCCTTACCCTGCTGCTGTCACTGGTCTGCCTGAGCACCCAGGCCGACGCTCTTCCGATAGACAAGATCCTGATCCTCAAGTCCGAGCGCCGGCTGGAAGTGATCAGCCAGGGCGAGACCATTCGCCAGTACCGGGTCTCACTCGGCCGCTACCCGGTCGGGCACAAGCAGCAAAAGGGCGATCAGCGCACACCCGAGGGTGTCTATACCATCGACTGGCGGCATGAAAGCCCGCAGTTCAACCTGAGCATGCACGTCGACTACCCCAACCTCAAGGACCGCATGGCCGCCTGGGATCGCGGCGTCGACCCCGGCGGCATGATCATGATTCACGGCACGCCAATCAACGACGAGTTCCCCGAGTGGTTCTACAAGGGTCTGGACTGGACAGATGGCTGCATCGCCCTGCAAAACAGCGACATGAAAGAGCTCTGGGATCTGGTTCCTGACGGCACTCTGGTCGATATCCGCCCCTGAGCCACCAACCCACATTGATATGAGTCAAAACCCTCATTTACCCGACAGGTGACACTAAAGGCATAAAAAGTCATGCCTTGTGCAGCATGCGCCAACCTGTCCGGATGAGGAGTTACCTGATGAATATCAAGCTAGTGAGCACACTGCTGGCCACTACCCTGGCCATGCCTGCGCTGGCCGACCGCCTATCGACCGAGCCGGTGCAGCCGATCGAACCTGCGGTCATCACCGAACCTGAAAAGGTCGAGCTGGGCAAGAAATTGTTCTTCGACCCACGGCTATCGCGTTCGGGCTTCATTTCCTGCAACTCGTGCCACAACCTGAGCATGGGCGGCAGCGACAACCTGCCGACCTCCATTGGCCACAACTGGCAGGAAGGCCCGATCAACTCGCCAACCGTCCTCAACTCCAACCTTAACGTCGCCCAGTTCTGGGATGGCCGCGCCGCCACCTTGCAGGAACAGGCCGCCGGCCCGATCGCCAACCCGATGGAAATGGCCTCCAACCACGTTCTGGCGCTGGACGTACTGCGCTCGATTCCGCAATACCGGGCCGAGTTCGCCAGCATCTATGGCGACGAGGACATCACCCTGGAGCGGGTCACCGACGCCATCGCCGTCTTCGAGGAAACCCTGGTCACTCCCAACTCACGCTTCGACCTGTGGCTCAAGGGTGACGACAGCGCCCTGACCCAGCAGGAGCTGGCCGGCTACAACACCTTCAAGGAAATCGGCTGCACCGCCTGTCACAATGGTCCGGGCCTGGGCGGCACCTCGTTCCAGCGCATGGGAATCGTCCAGCCCTACATTACCGACAACCCTTCCGAGGGCCGGGTTGCGGTAACCGGCAACGATGCCGACCGCTTCTCGTTCAAGGTCCCCACCCTGCGCAACGTCGAGCTGACCTACCCCTACTTCCACGACGGTGCCTACTGGAAGCTGGAGGAAGCCGTTGACCTGATGGCCAAACTGCAACTCGGCCGCGAGCTGGCACTGGAAGACATCGACAACATGACCGCATTTCTCAAGACCCTGACCGGCGAGCAGCCCAGCTTCACCATCCCGCTGCTGCCCCCATCAAACAACGACACCCCGCAACCGGTGCCGTTCGAGAAATAACGTCCTGCCATCACGAGCGACGCAGCCGCGTGGTGATCCATGCACACGCATGGATCACCACGTCGCTGCGCTCCTCGCCATGACCTTGAGAGCCTTACGGCAACGCCTGCAGATCACTCAAACGCCACACATCATAGGCAGGTTCTTCATAGGGATGCGCCTGCCTCAGCGCAGCCACCACCGCCCTGATCAGCTCATCGGCGCAGACCAGCTCAACCCGCCACTCCTCAACCTGCTCAACGTCACCCTGGCGGCCCAGAAACGGATTGCTGCCGGCCAGCGGCCGGAACTGCCCCAACCCCCTGACCTGCCAGCAGCACTGATCGTAGTCGCCGATACGTCCACCACCGGCGGCGAACACCGCCTGCTTGACCGCCTCCAGATGGGAATCAGGTACATAGAAACAGAGTTTGAACATAAAAAAGGCTCCGGACCGCAAACTGGAATAACCAGTCTTGCAGCCCGGAGCCTGGAGCACAACGCGAGGTATGCGGTTTAGAAGCTGTAGCGAACGCCCAGCGTCATATTCCGCCCCGGCAGCAGCACTTCATCCTTGATAAAGGAGCTGTGCTGACGAGCCTTTTCGTTCAGCAGGTTGTTACCACGGACAAACAGCAGGTAGCTGGAGCCCTGGTTGACCTGCCCCCGGTAGCTCAGCCCGGCGTTGAGCATGGTGTAGCCCGAGGTATCGGTTTCATACTCGGCGGTCCGGTTCTGGCGCTGGACCCGGTAGCTTTCAAGCTGACCGGACAGGCTTGAAGTAAAGGCCTGATCCAGGCGCAGACCGTAGCGATCAGCCGGAATCCGCGGCAGATCACCGCCCGACTTCAGCTTGCCACGCACATGGTCACCGAACAGGGTCAGCCCCAGACTGTTGGTGGCCTGCCAACGCACGCTACCTTCCACACCGCGCAGTACGGCATCGGCCTGACGGTATTCCACCTCACGGTAGCCGGCACCCGGCTCATGACCGGTATCGGCAGCGTAGATGTAGTCTGACACCTGATTGCGATACGCACTGACATCAAAGGTCCAGGGGCCGGTCAGGCGACGCAAACCCAGCTCGGCGTTGTAGGCAGTCTCCTTGTCCAGATCCGGGTTGCCCAGCTCGATAGTGCGGGTGGCCGCATGCGGACCATTGGCATACAGCTCCTCAGCGGTCGGCAGACGCTGCGAACGCGACAGCGAGCCATACAGCGCATAATCGGGCTGGAACTGCCAGGTCGCCCCGGCCGACAATGAATTGCCGCGATGCCGGGCATCCTCACTGCTGCGCTTGACGTCCACTTCCTGCCACTCATGGCGCAGGCCAAGTTCATAGCGCCAGTCGTTCCACTGATACTCTTCAAGCAGGAACAGCGCCCGGTTGTGGGTCAGGGTCGGCGGCACATAGGCCTCTTCACCTACCGCAGCAAAATCACGCCGCGACAACTGGCCACCTACCACCCCGCGCCAGCCGGCCAGCGGTGCATGGGTCAGCTCGACGCGAGCCTCGCTCCCCCGATTGTCGAACCGGGTACCCACTTCGTGCCCTTCCAGCTCCTTGTGCTTGTAGTCGGTATGCGCCATGCGCACCCGCAGGCGCTCAAACCCGGCAAAGGGATCACGGTAGTCAGCGCGCAGGTCCCAGCGCCGTTGCTGCATGTCGATCCGCGCCTTGCCATGATCGTGGTCGTGGTCGTGGTCGTGGTCGTGGTCGTGGTCGTGGTCGTCATGATCATCGTGGTCGTCATGATCATCATGGTCGTCGTGATGGTCATGATCATGGCCGCCGCAATGCCAGTCACGCGGGCCATGGGTATGGCAGTCGGCATGCTCATGGGCCAACAGACCGTACTCACGGTTCTGGCGGCTGTAAGCCAGGCCAACGTAGCCGCGATCAGTCACCCAGCTCAGCCCCAACGAGGCCGAGTCGGTATCATTGAACGAGCCATCCTGACGCGAATGGTGGCCAGGGATACGGTAAGGATCAGCCTTGCTCTTGCTGGCCTCGATCCGCCCGGCAAATTGCCCGGCGCCCATGGTCAGGCCCACAGCGCCCGCCCGCTCATCCGCCACCGTGTTGCCACGCAGTTCCAGATCACCTTCAATGCCGGCCTCCGGCACATAGGTCGGCACCCGGCGGTCAATCAGGTTGACCACCCCGCCAATCGCCCCACCACCGTACAGCAAAGTGGCCGGCCCCTTGAGCACCTCAACCCGCTCCAGCAGCAGGGTATCGGCGGTCACCGCGTGATCCGGGCTGGTGGTCGAAGCGTCCAGCACATCCACCCCATCGCTCAGGACCCGCACCCGGGCACCATCCAGGCCACGGATCACCGGGCGGCTGACCCCGGCACCAAATCCGCTGGCGCGCACACCAGGCACGCTTTCCAGACTGTCACCCAGATTGGTTTCGCGCAGCCGGAACCACTCATCACCCTGCAAAACGGCCGCTGGCGTAGTCATATCCACCGCCCGACTGTTCAGTGCACTGGCACTGACGGTCGTATCCGGCAGGCTCAGAGCCGAGGTATTGGCAGCCAGCGCCACAGGGCTGGCCAAAGTAGCCAGGGCAACCGCCCAGGCCAAAGGTGTCTTGTTCATCTACATGCTCCCCACATGTCATCCGGTTACTGACGGAACCTGGTGCACGGCACCGGGGCAGCATAATAATTGTTATAACGTAACAAATAAACCCGAAAATACCCTTGCGGCTTAAAGAGAACAGCTAAAGCCTACAGCTCAGCAAACGACGGCAACGGCTCGGAAAAAATCGACAGCACCTGCATAAAGCTCGCCTCAGGGGCTGCGTGCAGTTCCAGTTGCTGACTCGTGTGCGGGTGGCGAAAACACATCCCGATAGCAGCCAGCATCAGCCGACTGCCACCAAAGCGCTCGGCAAAATAGTGATTGTGGCGGGTCCGGCCATAGTTGGTATCGCCGATGATCGGATGGCTGATGTGCTGCATGTGGCGGCGCAGTTGATGCTTGCGCCCGGTCTGCGGATAAAGCGCGACCAGACTATAGCGGCTGGCCGGATAACGCTCGATCGTCACCGGAATTTCTGTCGTTGCCAGGCGCCGGTAACGGGTAAAGGCTTCACGCAGTGGCTGCGGCTCATCCTTGCAGCGCCGGTCGGTGGCCTGTTCACGCAGCGGGTGATCGATCTCCCCCGCCTCCGGTGTCCAGCCGCGCACCAGTGCCAGATAGGTCTTGCTCACCTCTCCGGCCATCAGCGCCTTGCCCAGGATGCTGGCGGTCTCTGGGTCGCGGGCAAAGACCAGCAGCCCCGAGGTTGGCCGATCCAGCCGATGTACCGGATAAACATGCTCGCCGCCGTTCAAAGCCCGTGCGTACTGCAACGCGAACTCGGTTTCATGGCGGTCGATAGGGCTGCGATGCAGCAACAGGCCCGCCGGCTTATGCACTACCAGCAACCACTGGTCGCGATAGATCTCGCGCAGGGGATTGGCTGCACAAACAATGCTGGCGGTATTGGAATCAGACAGTGGCACGACAACTCCAGGCAGTCTCGGCAGCAACAGCCGGCTGAGTATCAGAGGTCGGCCATGGTAGCAGATGAAGGTGCAGGCACTGTGCGCAAAAAATCTTCCAGGGCGGCAGCAGCTTCGGCCGGCGCCACCTGCAGCAGGCAATGCGGCGCCTGTATCCCAACCACCTGCAAGGCCGGCTGAATACGCGTCAGTCGTTGGCTGACACGGCCCGGCACCAAGCGGTCATGATCACCACGCAAATACAATATTGGCACGTCTACCTGAGCCAGCTCCTGGTCAACATTGACCCTCAGAATCGCCTCAGCCCGCGCCCGCAGCACCCGCTCATGGACCGGTTCAAGCGCCTGGGCAAGAGCCTGCCGCAAGGCCGGGTTGGCAAAGCGCCCCAACAACAGGGCAGACAGCAGCCACGCAGGTAACGCCTTGAACGGCAGTAGCGGCAACAGCCAGCGCAGAGCCCACAACCCTGGCCGGGGATTGCGGGTAAAACTGACGCACAACACCAAAGCGCACAATCCCGGTGGTTGCTGCGCCGCCAGCGAGATTGCCAGCGGCCCAGAGAACGACTCACCCAGCAGTACAAAAGCGCGCCCCTCAGGCAGATGCGCTCGCACCCACTGCGTCAACGCTGCATAACCCAGGGGCTGGTCCGGCGGATAGCGCATAACCAAAAGCTCACACTGATCGCCCAATACCGCTGTCAGCGGCGCAAACAAGTCCCCGCTGCCATCCATACCCGGTAACAGCACCAGCACCGGCGGCTCGGCGCAGGTCGTCATCAAGCCAGTTCCAGACGGCTGTCATGCACCCGGCACAAACCGTCATGCAGGCGGCGCACCTGCTCGGCCCGTGGCGTCACCTGGCGGCTGCCCATTTCGGTGACGAAGCGACAGGCAGCATAGGCCAGTGCCTGGCGCTCATAAGCGGCCACCCAGGCACGACGCGCGGCCAGGCGTTCAGGCTTAACCGGCCAACTGCCAGTGACCGTCATCCGCTCGACCCCGATACGCCACGGCTTGGGGCTGACGCGAGCGCGGAAACATTGCTGATTACGGCACATCCGGGCATAAACCGGATCAGATCCAAGCTCAGCCAGCAGCGCCTGCGCCTTGTCACTGGCAGGCGCATAAGTGGCATTCATCGCCAGTACCCGCAACCCCAGGGGCGTGCGGTAAATGCGCAGATTAAGCTCCGGATGCCGCTGTACCACCGCCGCAATTCGGGCCAACGCCAGCGCCTCCACCCCGCCCCGCAAACGGACCCAGAGCGCCCGCAAGCGGCGTGCAACAAGCCTGCCACCCAACAACGCCACGACAGTTCCCAACGCCAACAACCAGCCCATTCCCGTGAGCATGGCCAGCAACAGCGACACCCCGAGCACAGCAGCAAACACCGTCAGACTCAGGCCTCGCCCAGGCCGCGAGTCGAAATCGACATCGGCAAACAGCACATCGGGAGTGTTCAGACACAGCGCCCCGTAACTGTTGCGCGAGATCACCACGTCACCGTGCTGCTCCACCACCTCCTCACGAATCGGCAGGCCCTCGGCACCGTTATAGGCAATCTTGTGATCTACCCGGCGCACATCCCCTTCAGCCTGCAATGTACTCAGAGCCGCCTGAACCCGCTCCAGAGCATGCGCCTGCGCCGCCTGCTCACTGACATCCGACCAGCCAAATCGCTTGAGCGTGAACGAACGCCCGGCGTGTCGTGTGTGCTGGGTTGCCTCGGACCAGTAACGGGGAACGATCATCTCAACCTCATTTGGCAACAGGCTAGTGAACCGGCCCGACCGGGGTCCGCGCCGCACCCGCAGCCTTTTGCAGCGTCGCCTGCAATGGCACCTCATGCTCGACGAACGTCAGATGAGCGCCCCAACCATCCAGACAGGTACGATAGACGCCCGGCTGGCAGTGCCGGGAAAAACGGCGCTTCAATGCAAAAACCCGCTGCGGAGCAATCCCGGCTCGCTCGTAGGCACTGAAGTCGGTAGCGGAATCGCCATAGGCGTAACTCAAGGTCCAGCCAGCTTGTTGGTAACCCTGCAGGATCGCCGCCTTGAACCCGACCGGATCACGACGTTCGGCAGAGTTCTGCGCCACATGCACAGGCCCCGGCGCGAAACCATGCTTGTGCAGCCAGGCCGTCAAACCAGACTGAAACAACGGAACGCGGGTGCTCACATAGATCACCTGATAACCCCGCGCGGCATAGCTATTAACCACCTCGGCCGCTCCCGGTCTGGCCTCATGCACAAACAGATTGTGCGGCGTCAGCGTCCCGTCGATATCGAACACCACCACCGCACTGTGTGGCAATGGCGCCTGCTCAATTGGCGTTGGCGGCAGACTTGCGGCGGCTGTAAGACTGGCAGTGGTCGCAGCAAACAGCAGCGCACAGGTGAGTTTTTTCAACATGATTGGCACTCTCGACTTCCCTGATCTCGTAACTTGATTCCCATGGGCATGCCCACAGGGCAGACCGGCTCAACACATCCGGTAGACCACCCGCAACGGGCAGCCCAGCAAGGCCTCCAACTGCGTCAGCAGTGCCGGCTCCAGCAAACCGCCAGGCGCCTGAGCGATCACGGCAAACCGGCTGAACGCCTGAGGCCAGGCATAGTCCAGCTCATTGACTGTTGCCACTGCGGCGCAGCAGGGCAGAGTCTGCGACGCCAGCGCAAAACCACCGCTTTGCTCACAATAATCGGCATCCATCAGGGCATGCCAGGCGGCAATATCCAGCTCGGCGCCACAGTGCGGGCAACCAACGCGCTCGAAATTCTCACCGCAATCGCGATAGACAACCTGCTCTGCCACCTCACAGTCAATCTCGCCAACCTGCGGCCAAAGCTCACGCAACAACGCCACAACCGCCTGCTGCGCCGCCAAGCCGGGGATGAAATGCGCATCAACGGGTACTAGCTGCACGTAATGCTCAGACATGGCGACTTCTGTCATGAAGTAGAAAGACAACCGCCAGCAACACGCGAATAATCATGCCCGCTCCTTAGCCGCGATTAACCGGACAGCTCAGCCTTCGCTTTATTGATGTAATCCTTGTACAGCTCATTGAAGTGCCTGCCAGACCTCTTCGACTTCTCAATGACCTCTGAGAACAAGGCCTTAGCCCTGGCGGTTTCACCCTGGCCTTTGAGAAACAGCGCAAAATGGAACATGGCCTGTGGCCCGGTGAAATAGGTATAAAGCGTCTCATACTCGTGCTGAGCAGCAGCCCTGTCACCCAGCCCTTCCAGCGCCCTGGCGTACAACAGATGAGCATCTTGATTCTTGTAGCCAGGATTCTCCGCAATCAGCCGGTCCAGCGTTTGCCTGGTAGCCGCGAAATCATTCAGCCCAAACTCCGCACTCGCCAAGCCAAACATCAAATCGGGATCGTTGGCATAAGGCCCTTTCAGACATTTCTGATATAAGCTTTTTGCCTCCTGGAACATATTCCGATTCAGGCACTGCCTGGCCAGCTCCATAGAATTTTGCACGGTGTCGGCTGCGGAATAGTCACTAGCCGCCCGGTTGATATCCCTGTCTGGATTTATGATGTCCTGAACCTTTCTCGCCGCCTTTTTCCCAGTACGGCTATTGGAAGCCCCAGGAAGAACCTCAAGAATCAAATAAGCGATAGCCCCGGCCAGTGGCAGCATCACGATTATCCATATCCATGTTGTATTGCGACCCGTTTTCACAACATGAATAACAAGCGCCACCTGCATCAGCACTGAGAGAATAAAAAAAGGCATTGAACTCCCCACCTCCGTGTGTCAAAAAAATACCCGCGACTCAGGCGGGCAGCATACGGCCAGTCCAGCACCGCAGCACGATGCGCTGGAGATTACTAAATACCCCAACCGCCCTCAACCCTGAGCGGCTCTGGTTGTGAGGCGGGTATTCACTTTAGCGGGGAGGTTCACGACCCCAGTTGAAGCCATTGCCAGGCTAAAATTTACGCGCCTGGTAATGAATGCCCGCCCCACCTTCACAGTATTGCTTAAGGCTCAACAGAAAAATCGCCCAATTATAATTACAGAACCGGTAAAACTCGGTGACTTCACGCCAGTCTGTATGCCGCAGGGTGACAGCTGTCTTGTTGCCCATATCATTTAGCTCGAAACTGACGT
Organism: Pseudomonas jilinensis; assembly: GCF_003586265.1. NCBI lineage: Bacteria > Pseudomonadati > Pseudomonadota > Gammaproteobacteria > Pseudomonadales > Pseudomonadaceae > Pseudomonas > Pseudomonas jilinensis. The sequence goes on from NZ_QJSA01000017.1 coordinate 89,116, forward strand.
TAGTCCCAATCCACTCAGGGTCTGAATCGACACAATGCCAGGTCATTCTGGTATCGGGTATCAGCGCTGTAATTTTCATCTTCGTCGGACGCTCGTCGCCGAACCGAAACTCATTAACCGCATCAATTTCAGCAGAGAACTGTAAATCCTGGGTCCAGACCTCAGCCAAGCCGCGCGCCGTCGTCAACGCTTGGTAAACGAGTGCAGGGGGAACATTCACATACTGGACATGCTCAATATTTGCCATAAATTTAACTCCTTGTATGCGGCAGCCTGGATTTTGGTGCGACAGCGTAAAACCGGTCCGGTTGACCGCTGGTTAAATGCCGTACTCACGCTCGACCTTGGCCACTCGAACCCGAAAACTTGAGTACCATTGCTGATAGCCAAGCCGCTGAGCTTCTCGATGCTCAGCATTCTTCTTCCAGTTAGTGATTGCCTCAAGGCTCGCCCAGTACGACACCGTGATACCAACGCCCTCTCTAGCAGACTCAATGCCCAGAAAACCGGGTTGCTCTGACGCCAGTTCCACCATCCGTTCAGCCATTTCAGAGTACCCGTCATCACCCTCCGTACGCTGACTGCTGAAAATCACCGCGAAGTATGGAGGTTCAGGAGTTTTGGCGATCTCTGGCATGGTTCCCTCTAGGTATTAACGCCGTGCACACCGGCGCGAACTTGCGAGCGTCCGGCAGCCGGAAGCTGCGTAGTGCTGCGCCTGGTTATGAGTTGATGCTGCCACCGCCCTGGCTCGACAGATTGAGCTGCCAGGATACGCCATACCTATCATTCAACCATCCAAATCTTTCGCTGAAACCGTAGTTATCCAAAGGCATTAGCTCTGAGCCACCTTCGGCGAGGGCCCGAAACGCCTTCTCTATTTCGCTCATAGATTCACACTCAACGTACAATGACATGGATGGTGTAAAGGCAAACTGGTGGTCAAGATGGCTGTCCAGCGCCATAAATTCGGTGCCATTTATCGTAAACCTAGCCATTTTGGTAGAACCTTCTGGCTCATGCTCGCCAGCTTCGTAGCGCTGAAGATCAATGATCTCTGAACCAGGGAACAAAGAGGTATAAAACTTGATTGCCTCCTCGGCTTTTCCAGCCTGTTCCCCGACAAACATGAGCGAGGCCTTAATGGATTTCATCTGCTCCTCCGTTCTAGTTTGCACACATAACGTGGAAGTAACCGCCCTGCGCAGATTTTCGCGCAGGTCCGGTGTCACCTCCCCGTAAAATCG